>CAYSZI010000001.1:0-16068 GCA_964435545.1 uncultured Candidatus Saccharibacteria bacterium
GCATACGTGGTTGCCGGGCACAAAGATGATGCTCGTGATTTTGTTGCTGGTTTTTTGAGAGAGAAAAAAATAAATATTGAAAATAAACAAGATTTAACTATTTCTGAACATGTTATTTTTACAATCGATCATGTTCGCGAATTGCGCGCTTGGCAAAACCTTGCGCCTGTGGGCGAGAGGAAAATTTTTGTTACATATATTACTTTCATTACAAAAGAAGCAGAAAATGCTTTGCTAAAAACTTTGGAAGAGCCTGTGCCAAATACACACATTATTATTGCAATTCCAAAACCAGAAATGCTTTTGCCTACACTTTTGTCTCGAGTGCAGGTTCTTGTCCCAGAAATTTCAGAAAAAGATGGAGTGCGCCGAATCAAAAATTTTTTAAGTATGACAATTTCCGAACGAATGGATTTTGTAAAAAAAATGATTGAAAAAGGGGACGATGAATTTGCTTCTGCAGAAGTACGTGAAAAAGCCGTAGCTTTCTTTGATGATCTAGAAAATTATTTTTCAAAAAACATTTCGGGGCAAAATAAAAATTCAGCCAAAAAAATTGAATCAATTTTGAAACTTAAAAGATATTTATATTCTCCACAATCTTCGGCAAGAAATATTATGGAAACAGTCGCGTTAACAATTTAGGTTACAAAACTCATTCTCGATACGACTTTCTGCGGGTACCGCCATATTTTTTTGCTAAAAAATTGGCTCACACTCGCGCCGTCGCGCTCCGTGAGTACCCGCAAAAAGTGTATCTTCGTGAGTTTTGTAATTCTAATCAATTTACTAATTTATCAATTACTAGTATACTTTTTATATGTCATTTAATATCACAAATTTAGATAATAGTTTAAAAGAGGTTTCGCAGTGGCTGGAGCGTGAGTATTCTCATGTTCACACAGGTCGCGCAACACCAATTATTTTGGATTCAGTTATGGTTGAGGCTTATGGTTCATTTCAGCCAATCAAAAACGTTGGTTCGATAAACGTAGAAGATGCTCGTACTCTCCGTGTTTCAATTTGGGATAAAACTCTAATTAAAGAGGTTGAAAAGGCAATTGCTTCTGCAAACCTAGGACTTTCTACTGCTCCAGATGGTGAAGGAATGCGAGTAGTTTTTCCAACACTTACTACAGAAAATCGTTCAAAACTCGTAAGAGCTCTAAAAGACAAACTCGAAGAAGCTCGTATTAGTGCCCGTAAAGAACGCGAAAATTCTCTCGACGAATTAAAAACAGCAGAACTTCCCGAAGATGATGCTCATCGCGCAAAGGACGAAATTCAAAAGCGTATGGATGCAATAAATGCAAAACTCGAAAGTATTTTTGAATCAAAAGAAAAAGAAGTGATGAACTAAATGAGTACCATAATAATTTTTTTAATTGTAATCATTGTGCTTGTCGTCGCGCATGAGTTGGGACATTTTTTTGTTGCCAAAGCTTTTGGTGTGCGTGTCGACGAGTTTGGTTTAGGATATCCACCACGTGCAAAAAAACTCTTTACATGGAAGGGTACGCTGTTTACATTAAACTGGATTCCTTTTGGAGGATTCGTAAAAATTTTTGGCGAAGACTTGGATGAAGAAAAAAAAGATTACGTTGTTAAGGATTCATTTTCACATCAAAAATTATATAAGAGACTTTTGATTTTGGTTGCAGGTATTGTTGCCAATTTTATTTTGGCTGTCGTTTTGTATTCAGCTGCTTTTTCTATTGGATTTTTAGGAAGTTTGCAAGATTTTCCAAATGCAAAACTTGTGGCACCAGAGCAGGTTACAGTAGGTGAGGTTATAAAAAATACCCCAGCAAGTGACGCAGGTATAAAAGAAAACGACCGAGTTGAATCACTGACAGTAGATAATGTTGTGTATGTACCAGAAAGTGTTGATGGGTTTATAAAATATGTTCAATCCCATGAAAATGTTCCAATTTCGATAAACATATTGCGAGAAAGCAAAAAAATGAATTTTGTCGTTACTCCAAAAATTAATGTTGTAAATAACAAACCTGGAATCGGTATCGGAATAGGTGAGACTGGGCTTTTGCGATTGCCCCCACTTCAAGCAATATCATTTGGTTTTACTTACACAATTACTCAATTCAAGACAATTATTTTATCGCTCGGAGTTTTGATCGGAAGTCTTTTTTCTGGAGATTCGAGCGTTGCATCACACCTTTCGGGTCCAATTGGAATAGCCAAATTTGCGAATACTGCGTATTCGATGGGTATTGGTACACTTCTCTCGTTTATGGGTTTGATTTCGATAAATCTTGCGGTTATAAACCTTTTGCCTTTCCCAGCTCTTGATGGTGGACGTATGATTTTAGAACTTTTTTCAACAAAAGGACGAAACAGAATTTCTCCAAAAATCGTTAACTGGATTAACCAAATTGGTTTTATACTATTGATAATTTTGATGCTTTGGGTTACATATCACGATATTTTTCACGCTGTTTAGGAGGATACTTTTCCACATATATTTACAGCGTCGATTATAGCCTTAAAATATGGGGTTTTTCAAAGAGGTTGACCATATCTTTAAATATGGTATAGTCAATCAGTAGAAATTTTAACGGTCAACTCTAGAGTTAATATATACCAGTACACCTGAAGGTTCTTAATTCGATTTGACTTTTTTATTATTAATGATATATTAAGAAAACGGTCATTTCTGACCCAAACAAACTATATGACAAAAAAAACCACATTCAAGCCAAAACAAGTAACAAAAAAGATACTTTCGCCATTACGCGATCGTTCTTTGGATATTGTTAAAAGTCGTTTTGGACTAGGTGTGGAGTCAGAAAGAAAGACACTCGAAGCTATCGGAGAGAAATACGGAATTACACGTGAGCGTGTACGTCAGATTGAACAAGCCGCTTTGAACATGATAAAAAAGTCTGAGGAATATAAGAACGAAAAACAGACATTTGATGAACTTAAAGGCATCGTTTCAGAATTGGGTGGTTTGGTTTCCGAAGAAGAACTTTTGGGTTCAATGGCAAAAGATGAAGAAACTCAAAACCATATCCATTTCTATTTAGTTCTCGGAGATGATTTTACAAAACACCGCGAAGATGATGATTTTGTTTCTCGTTGGAGTATAAACCAAGAGCTTTCAGAACAAGTTCATGTATCATTAAAAAATCTTTATACAAATCTTTCAGACACTGAAATAATACCCGAAGGTGAAATCGTAAATCGTTTTCTTGATGAATTGAAAAAAATTAATGTTGAAATCCGCGACGAAGAAGTTGCAAAACGTTGGCTTACTCTTTCAAAAAATGTTAAGAAGAACCCACTCGGTGAATGGGGTAAATCTGGAGCATCAGGAGTTAAGGCTCGCGGTATAAAAGATTTTGCATACCTTATGATGAGAAAGCACGGTTCACCAATGCACTTCCGCGAAGTTGCAAAAGCTGTTACAAATACTTTTGATAAAAAATGTCACACAGCAACTTGTCACAATGAACTCATAAAAGACAAACGTTTTGTTTTGGTTGGACGTGGAATGTATGCTTTGTCTGAATGGGGATACAAGCCTGGAGTTGTACGAGATGTTATAAAAGAAATTTTGAAACGCGAAGGATCGCTTACAAAAGAAGAAGTTGTCGATAAAGTTTTGAAAGAAAGATATCTCAAGAAAAATACAATTTTGGTAAACCTCCAAAATCCAAAATATTTCAAGAAGAATAAAGATAAAACTTATTCTCCACTCTAAAAAATTAAAACAAAATGCGGGGCGACCGAAGGTCGCCCCGCATTTTGTTTTTCTTGCGGAAAAATAACATGATATAATGTTTATCATGAAAAACAACGAGCAGGGTTTTGGTGACTGGGTTGTAATAGTTCTCGGACTATTTTTGGCATTATGCGCAATAGGATTTTGGCGCGCAGATCGAGGGATTTTTGATAAAGTAAATTTTAAAGCAGCAATGAGGTTGCCTTGCGGTTTAACTTACTCTGGTATTTCTGATAATCAAAAAATTATTTTGCCGTTAGAAGTCACGGGCTATATAAATGAATGCGGATGGACTGTAAACGAAAGAATGGCAGGCAAGGCGCAAATTTTTGATGGAAAAGGTTTAGCGGTTACAACTCCATTTGATTTGATAATTACAGACAATGGAACCCAATACCCATATCCATTTAAGGCAACATTGCATGCAATCTCCGCACCCGAAACCGACACAGGACAATTTGTTTTTACAAGCAATAGCGGAATGCTAAAAATTATTCCAATTTCGTTTTAGTTTTTATGGAAAAATTTTTAAACAATGGTTTGCCTATTTTTGGAAAAGAAAAAAAGAATAATGATTCTTTTGTTGAGCAAAAAGAGAAAGAAAAAGCAGCGCTTTTAAAAGAAATAGAAATTCTTGAAATGGTAATTGAAAAAAGGCGCAATTCTAAACTTAAAACAAAGATTATTGAAGATGAAAAACATTTATTTTTAAATTTTACTAATGCTGAAATGGAAGTTGATCAAATTAATATAAGAGAGGAGGATCGAAACAGCGATGGTAGATTGCTTGCATCAAACGGCAAAGAATCAAAACTTCCAAATGAACTATATTGGAAAATCGTTCGAACGCCATCTTTTAAAAAATGGTTTGGTGACTGGCAAGATAATCCAAAGTTTGCTAGCAAGGTTGTAGATAGTGAGACAAATGAGCCTTTGGTTGTATATCATGGAACACCAAATATTGTTGGAGTGGAAGGAATAAAACCCAAAAGATCTTCAGGTTTGATTTTTTTTACAGCATACCCAGAAATAGCAAAACACTTTGCTGGTACGCATAGGGAATCTTTTCAGGAAGAGCAAGAAACTGATTTTTTAAACAAAAATGACATATATTTTTCAACATTTCTGAATATAAAAAACCCAATAAGTGTTGAAAGACATGAAGAAATTATTGCGATGTTCGATGATGATCTTTTGAGTTACAAAAAAAAATTGTATAAAAAATACCCATTAATAAATTTAGCTAGAAGTACAAAGGATTTACTTGAATTAGGTCACGATGGAATAATCCAAGATACAGAAATTGATATTTCAGACAAGGATACTTCTAGTTTTGAGGGAAATCAGTTTGTCGTTTTTTCTCCAGATCAAATTTTTTATATGCCAAGCGACAAAAATTTTGGAAAAAAAGTATAAAACATTATTTATTATTTTGATTTAAGGTTTTTTGGGTTATAATAAAAACATGTTTGCATCTATTGTCACTACGATAATTTCCTACGCTTTTTATTTGGCTGGTAGTCTCGCATTTATTTGGGGGCCGCTTCTTGCGATGTATATTGCGCTTGAAATGTGGCACCATTTTGTAACAGATAGGTTTATTCTTGGAATGAAATGGACAGTTTTTGAAATCGAAGTTCCTCGTGATGTTGAAAAAACTCCGATGGCAATGGAGCTTATTCTTACAAATGCAATGTATCATGCGAGTATTAAAGGTATGTGGGAGGTTTGGATTCAAGGAGCTCCACACTTTTGGTTTTCGCTTGAAATGGCAGGTATAGACGGACAAGTGCATTTTTATATACGAAGTCCTTCGCGTATTGCAGATCTTGTCGAAAATCAAATTTATGCGCAATACCCTCAATCAAAAGTTCGAGAAGTTCCAGACTATACACTTGTAGTACCGTATGACGCACCAAATAGCGATTGGTTTGTCTGGGGTTGTGAATTTAAGCTTTTAAAGCACGACGCATGGCCTATTCGCACATATAAAGATTACGGTCTTGATAAGCCAAGCGACAAAGAACAACAAAAGGTTGATCCTCTTACTCCAATGATTGAATATCTTGGTTCGTTGCCTAGAGGCCAGCAGGTTTGGATTCAAC
Organism: uncultured Candidatus Saccharibacteria bacterium; assembly: GCA_964435545.1. Lineage (GTDB taxonomy): Bacteria > Patescibacteriota > Minisyncoccia > Phycocordibacterales > UBA9973 > CAITQP01. Next base: position 5,851 of record CAYSZI010000001.1, read on the forward strand.
ACGTTATTCGTCCGTCAAAAAAAGTTTACCATTCGCATGTAACACATAAACATCAGGGTTGGACCGCAGAATGTGAGGAAGAATTATTTAGAATTATGCGTCCATACACTCAGGAATTTCTTACGACACTCGACGCACAAAATGCAAAACACGGTGAGATGGGTATGCAGATTCGTGTGCCAGATATTGTTTCTGCTCGCGTAAAAAAGATTCAAGAAAAAATGCAAAAACTCGGATTCGATATTGGAACTCGAGTTGTTGTTGTTGCGGATGCTCGTTATAATTCACTTGCAGAGTTTGATGGTCTTCGTCGGTCTGTTCGTCTTTTGTTTCGTCAATTTAATAATCCAGACTTAAATAGTCTTGTTCGTGTAAACGCAACACAGTTTGACCATTTATGGGGGGATCCTACGGGTCTTGCTCTTTGGAAAGTTAAGCATCGTATGCTAAATTGGTATCGCTTGAGAATTTTTTATCATCCACCTTTTTGGTATTCGTTCAATTTTCCAATGTGGTTTGAAAGACTCTTTTTGCCTTCAAACAAAGTAAATATTGGAGTTATGAATGTTGAAGAAATCGCAACTTTATATCATTTCCCAGGTCAGGTTTCTCAAGCTCCTTCATTTAGACGTATTGAGTCAAGAGTCGCAAAGCCACCATCAAATTTGCCAATGTAATTATTTATGCCTAGAAAAAACATTTCACAAAACGAAAATTACTCCGAAGAAGAAAACGAAAATCAAAACGAAAACAATCAGCCACAAAAAACTAAATCAAATTTTCCTATAATAATTTTTATTATTTTTGTGATTTGTGGAGCTGTGTATTTTGATATTTCTGCGCCAGGAGATTTTACATACGGAGGAATTGTAACAATTTCTCCAGGCGAGAGCTTGAAGGAATTTTCTTCGACACTTGCATCTTCTGGGTATATTAGATCACAATTTTTGTTTACAAACCTAGTGATTTTTTTTGGCGGTGATAAACATCTATCTCAAGGTGATTATTATTTTGAAAAACCAGTTAATGTTATTGATCTCGCGAGACAAATTGCAAAAGGGCAACACAACTTAGATCCAGTTAAAATAACAATTCCCGAAGGAAGAAATATTTCCGAAATTTCTGAAATATTTAAAAATAAACTTTCTGAATTTGATGAAAAAGTTTTTAAAGAAAAAGCAAAAGAATACGAAGGGTATTTGTTTCCAGAAACATATTTTATTTACCCAAAAACAGATACGATTACAGTGCTGAACGAAATGAGAGATATGTTTAACAAAGAGGCAAAACCACTTATTAAAAAAGAAAATATATTAAACAAGAGCGAAGGCGATATTGTAATAATGGCGTCATTGATAGAACGCGAGGCAAGAGGTGATGACGATAGAGCGATAATTTCCGGAATACTTTGGAATCGTTTAGATAAACAAATTCCTTTGCAGGTTGACGCAACTGTTGCGTATGCAAAAAATATTCCTGAAGGTTCGTTGCAAAAATCTGATATGGGTTTTGATTCTCCTTATAATACTTATATCTATAGAGGCTTTCCACCAGGTCCGATTTCAAACCCAGGTACTCTGGCATTGGAGGCAGCAATGCATCCAGCTGTTGTTCCTTACCTCTATTATCTTCACGATAAACATGGTAATATCCATTACGCGAAAACATACGTTGAGCATCAGGAAAATATTAATAATTACCTAAGATAATTATATGGAAAAAAAGTATTATACGGCAATAGGTCTTGAAATTCACGCCGAACTTAAAACTAAATCAAAAATGTTTTGCGGTTGTGAAAATGACCCAGATGAAAAGAAGCCAAACGTAAATATTTGTCCAGTTTGCATGGCGCATCCTGGGGCTATTCCTGTACCAAACAAGCTTGCAATGAAACATGTTGCGAGTGTAGGACTTGCTATAGATGGTAAAGTTGCAGATTTTACAGAATTTGACCGCAAAAATTATTTTTATCCAGATATTCCAAAAGGATATCAGATTTCTCAATACAAATACCCCATTGTTTCAGGCGGAAAATTGGCTGGAATGACAGTAACAAGAATTCATTTGGAAGAAGATACTGGTACATCAAAGCATGACCGTGGAAATTATTCGCTTGTCGATTTTAATCGCGCAGGTGTTCCACTTATGGAGCTTGTAACCGACACGCATATTTTTGAATCTGTAGATGAGGCTGCAAAAACCGGTGGTGCTTTTGGAAAAGAATATCAATTGCTTTTACAGTATCTTGGAGTATCAGAAGCAAACATGGAAAAAGGTGAGATGCGCGTTGAAGCAAATATTTCAATAACAACAGATAAAAATAAATTGGGTAATTATGTCGAAGTAAAAAACTTGAATTCATTCAAGAGTGTTGAGCGTGCAATCAAATATGAGTACGAAAGAATGAAAGCTTTGCATGAGGAAGGCAGAGAAAGTGAAATAGTAAAAGAGACACGCGGATGGAATGAAGCGAAGCAATCAACATTTTCACAGCGCGCAAAAGAATCGGCTCATGATTATAGATATTTTCCAGATCCAGATATTCCAAAATTTAAACTTTCTGAAATGTTTGATACTGAGCAATTAAAAAAAGAGATGCCAGAGCTTCCAGGTCAAAAAAGGTTACGTTATTCAAAAGATTACGGAATTAAAGCTGAAGATATTGAAAGTTATGTTACAGATCATGAACTCGGGTTGTGGTTTGAGCAAATTTCAGATTTTCTTAAGTCTCCAGAAAAAGTAAAAGTTGCTTCAAATTATATTACTTCTGATTTTCTTGGTTTAAGAAAAAATAATCCAGAAATAAAAATTCCTCTCGCAAAGAATTTTGCAGAATTGATTATGCTTGTTTCAGATGGAAAAATATCATCACGCGCTGCAAAAGATATCCTCGCAATGATTGTATTAGAAGATAGTTCTCCTCTTAAGATCGCCGAAGAAAAAGATTTGCTTCAAAAAAATGACGAAGGCGCACTCAAAGAAATTGCACAAAAAATTATTGGCGCAAATCAAAAGGTTGTAGAAAGTTACAAGAGCGGAAAAGAGAACGCACTTATGAGTTTGGTTGGTCAAATAATGAAAGAAACAAAAGGAAGCGCAAATCCTGCGGTTGCCTTAAAAATTCTAAAAGATTTACTCGCATAGTTTATTTATAATATTATCGTTATGGCTAAAAAAGATTATTACGAAATTTTGGGTGTTTCAAAAGGTTCATCAAAGGATGAGCTTAAAAAAGCATTTCATAAACTTGCTCACAAGTATCACCCCGATAAAAACAAAGGTGACGACAAAATGTTTAAAGAGGTAAACGAAGCTTATCAAGTTCTTTCAGACGATGGTAAGCGTGCTCAGTATGATCAATTTGGTCATGATGCTCCAAACTTCGGCGGTGGACAAGGAGGAGGTTTTAACCAGTCGGGTTTTAGCGGTTTTGATTTTTCGGGATTTCAAGGTCAACAAGGTTTTGATATGGGAGACCTAGGAGATATTTTTTCTGATTTTTTTGGTGGTCAGGCTCGTGGAGGCGGTCAACAACAACGTCGTGGACGAGATATTTCAACTGAAATAACAATCAGTTTTGCCGACGCGGTTTTTGGAGTAACTCGAAAAATTTTAATTACAAAAATTTCAACATGCGTTACTTGTAACGGAAGCGGAGCAAAAGAAGGCGCAAAGCAAGTGACTTGTTCGGGTTGTAATGGAAAAGGACAAATTCGCGAAACAAAGCGTTCTATTTTAGGAACATTTGCAACAACAAAAATTTGTGATATTTGTAATGGTTCTGGAACAATTCCATCTGAAATGTGTAGTACATGTAAAGGTGCTGGTGTAAAAAAGAAAGAAGAAGAAATTGAAATAAAAGTTCCCGCAGGAATCGAAAGCGGTGAAATGATTCGTATGACAGGCATGGGTGAAGCCGTTAGACATGGATCGACAGGCGATTTGTATATAAAAATAAATGTTAGCTCTCATGCAAAATTTGAAAGAGATAGACAGAATTTATTGATGGATATGGAAATCAAATTTTCTGAAGCTGTCCTTGGTGCAGAAAAAACAATTGAAACATTAGATGGAGATGTGACTATAAAAATTCCCGAAGGTATTGCTTCTGGTACACAAATGCGTATCCGAGAAAAAGGTGTGCCAAGTTCTCGTGGTGGAAAAAGAGGAGATTTAATCGTAAGAATTATTGTAAAAATTCCTACAAAAATTTCCCGAAAAGCACGCGAAGCTATTGAAATCTTAAAAGAAGAAGGAGTTTAAATAATGCCCCGCGGCCTTCGGCCGCGGGGCATTTTTCTCTAACCATTAAATATCTGTGGATAATTGCCAAAAACGCTTTACAAACAATGTCAATATGATATAGTTTTTGTATTATAAAATAAGCCTCACAAGCAGAAAATATTTTTTATAGAAATGAAACCTAATGCATCATTTTCCAAAAAACTTTGGAAGATTGGTTCGAAAGATTATAACACTCAATACTTCGACTTTAACAAAGACGGAGATCTTGTTATTAATGAGGGTCACAATATTTACAACGTGCGTTATCTTGCGGAAAAAATGGGAACTCCGCTTGAGATTTTGATGCCGTTTGTTGTCGAAGAAAGATTGGAAGATTTTTTAGATTTAGCAAAAGACCTTTCAAAAAAAATAGGCTATCAGGGTAAGTTCTTTTATCATTATCCAATGAAGGTCAACCAAAACAAAGAGGTTGTAATGGCTCTTGTTGGTGAAGGTGCGCATCTTGAAACATCTTCATATAATGATTTGTGGTTGATAAAAAAGATGCTTGAGGCAGAAAGTTTCAACCCAAATATTCGAATTCTTTGCAATGGACCAAAAACAGATAAGTATATGAATCTTATTGACGAGCTCCAGCACAAAGGTACAAAAGTTTTTCCGCTTATTGAAGGACCAAGTGAATTAAAATTGCTTCAACATTCACGTTACGATGTTGGTATTCGTCTCGATATGCCAGTAAAGGCAAATTCGATTTGGAATAAAGCAATAGACCGTTTTGGTTTTCCCGCAAAAGATATTTTAGAAATGGGAAAATTTAAAAATTTAAAAATTCTTCATTATCACATAGGTTCACAAATTGAAACTTTAAATGATGTTATCGGGCCTATAAAATACGCGCTCGATGTATTCTTTAAATTAAAAGAATTAAATCCTTCACTTGATACTTTGGATATTGGAGGAGGAATGCCTATCCCATACGAGCGTACAAAAAGTTATCCAGTCGAAAAATTGATGGAAAAGATTTTTGAATTACTTAAAACAGAAGCAGAAGCTCGCGGAGTTGCACATCCAAATTTAATTTGTGAATGGGGAAGATATATTGTTGCTCCTGCGCAAATAACTGTTTATAAAGTTATCGATACAAAAAAAGTAAACAGCAAAAAAACAACCGCAAAAAAATGGTATGTTGTTGATGGAAGCTTTATGAATGACTTGCCAGATACGTGGGCAATCAAACAAAAATGGGCTATCGCTCCTGTAAATAATAAAAATGATACAAATCTAAGCGAGATTTGGCTCGCGGGTTCTACTTGTGATTCAGACGATATTTATACTGGTGTAAATGGAACTGTAACACTTCCAGATTATGATTACGATACCGACCAAGCAATGTATGTTGTTGTTTTTGATACAGGTGCATATCAGTCGTCACTCTCTATGCAGCATTGCTTATTGTCTTCACCAATGAAGATTATTGCAGAAAATGGACATATCGTTGTTGCTCGAAAACGTGAAAGCGCCGACGATGTCGGAAAAAATTTCGGTTGGTAATTCAAACAAGCCCCGCAAACTCTCGGTTTGCGGGGCTTGTTGCTTTTATAATTAATTAGTTTAGAATTATTTCTATGAATAATAATTTAACAACGTTTGAATTTATTTTAAAAAATTACAAAAATTTTAACGCCCGCGCTTTGCGTGATTCGACAATCGCTTACTGGAAGCACGCAGAAAAAGGTGGCAAAATGTTTTGGGCTGTAGCAGGTGCAATGTCTTCAGCACAGCTTGGTATTACACTCGCTCCAGCAATTAGAGCAGGACTTATTTCTGGTATGTCTGTTACAGGAGCAAACTGTGAAGAATCACTCTTTCGTTTGGTTGCGCACGATCATTATAAAGATTTTCCAGATTACAGATATTTTACAAAAGAAGATGATACAAAAATTTTGGAAGACAGAATGCGTCGCGTTACTGACACAAGTATTCCAGAAGATGAAGCATTTCGTGTTGTTGAAAAACAAATTGTTCCAACATGGAAAAAAGCAACAGCAGAAAATACTCGCCGATTTTGGCACGAATATTTTTATGAGCTTATACAACAAGTCGATCCAAAAGATTATCAAGGTGACCCACAAGAATGTTGGTTGCTTGCTGCAGCAAAAGCAAATATTCCAATAGTTGTTCCTGGTTACGAAGATTCAACATTCGGAAACATTTTTGCCTCACATGTAAAAACAGGTGAATGCAGTGCCTCAATTGCAAAAAGTGGAATTGAATACATGGGCGCATTTTATGATCAATACCAAAAAATGTCTGAAGGTGCTGGCGTTGGATTTTTCCAAATCGGTGGGGGAATTGCAGGAGATTTTCCAATCTGTGTTGTTCCGTCTCTCAAATATGACATGGAAGTAAAAGACGTAAAACCTTGGGCATATTTCTGTCAGATTTCAGATTCTACTACATCATACGGTTCGTATTCAGGTGCAACACCAAATGAAAAAATCACTTGGGATAAGCTTACAAAAGATACTCCTATGTTTGTTGTTGAATCAGATGCAACTATAGTTGTACCGCTTATGATAAACGCACTTCTTGAGGCAAAAGCCAATCCAGAAGGTGCAAATGCTTTGATTGAGAAATATAAATAATATTAAGCAGCAAAAAAATAACCCTCATACAAGGGTTATTTTTTTCTATTATTTCTTTTTCTTTGAGACCAAACGAGATTTATAGAATGTATTAATCATGTTGTGCGCAATTTGTGCGGCGCCATATTCAGTTAAAACATTTCCTTCGATTGGTGATACTTCTACAATATCTGCACCAACGAGTGTTCTTTTTTCAATAATTGTTTCCAAAAGTTTTAGTGTGTACCACCACTCCAATCCTCCTTGCACTGGAGTACCTGTACCAGGCATATATGCAGGATCTATTCCATCAACATCAATCGAGATGTATACCTTTTTTGTTTTAATTGTCGAAAGAATTTTTTGTATTGTTGGAACGATCAATTGGCCATTTGGTTTTGTTTGCCCCCAGGGAAATGTCGCAATCGTTTTTTTATTCTTTGTAAAATATTCGTATTCGTCTTTTGAAAAAGCACGTATTCCAACTTGAACGAGTTTGTATCCCATTTCGTGTGCGCGACGCATTACAGCCGAATGTGCGTATTGTGTAGCTTCTCCGTCTGTATAATCACCGTCGTCGATTCTCAAATCACAATGTGCATCGATTTGGAAAATAGTAATATCACTTGGTTTGTGTTTTTTTGCCAAGGCTTTGAGTGCTCCATAAGACATAGAATGTTCTCCACCAAGTAAAAAGGTGAGCGGAGCCTTGCTTTCCTCACAAGCCTTAACAACAGCAAAGTGCGCATTTTCGGGAGTCATTCTTTCAAGTCCTGTGATGTCACTTTCTGCAACTTTAATTTTCTCTGTGGATTCAACTCCGTATCTTTTATCAAAAAATTCAATTTGTGTATGCAAACAGTCGATAACTTTTTTTGGGCCAAGAGCTGTGCCTTTATGAAACGATGCTGTTAAATCGTAAGGTGTACTTATAATATGAACGTCCGCATTACTTGCGTCGTTTGTATTTATTATTGATTGAGTCATATGCAAATATTAGCATATTTAATTTAAAACGCATTTTTTTTGTTTTTAATGTTTGACAAAATATCACATGGGCATGCTATAATAAATCAACATATGATTTTGTCGCGCATACAAAAGATTCTTTTGGTCTTCATGGTCGCCATGACTATTTTTTGGCTCTGGATGTTTTTGACAAACCAAACTGATGGATTTTACAATTATTTATACTCAACACTAATGAGCATTATTCCGATTCTTGGAGGAATAATTATTATCTCTGGCTCTCATCAATGGAAAGGCGAGGGTGGTCTGATTCACAAAGGGTTATTCTTTTTGGGCTTGGGCTTGGTTTTTTGGGGAAGCGGGTGCCTTATTTGGTCATATTATAATTTTTTTCTTGGAACATCTGCACCATATCCATCTCTTGCCGATGTAGGATATGCTCCGAGTGTATTTTTCTATTGTATCGGAGCAATGTATCTTTCTAGAGGAGCTGGAGCCGATTTGGGTATGCGAAAAAAATACGCAACAATTCTTATTATCAGTGTTCCGGTGGTAATGTTTTTTGTTTGCTATTATTTCCTTGTAACTGTCGCCAGAGCTGGCGTGTTGTTTACCCCACACGATCCGATTTTGAAAACAATAATAGATTTTGCTTATCCAGTAGGTGATTTTATTAGTCTAACTGCTTCAATAATACTATCTGGCCTTTATTTCGAATTTTTGTTTAAAAAATATAGATACGGAATAATTTTTGTCTTAGTTGGTATGGCGGTAATGTTTATTGGTGATTTTGTTTTTTCATACACAACAACCCGATCCACATATTATAATGCTGATTTTGGAGACTTGATTTTTACTTTGGCTACATTTTTATTGTCTTTTGGTGGTTTGTTTTTTCTTGAACCAAACGGACAAAAACAATATGACAGTAAATTACATTTACTTAAGTTTTTAATGTATGATTAAGATTGCAAATCAAAACACACCAAATGTCAAATGAGGTGTGTTTTGTTATTATAAGCTAAACGTGCTATTGTTCACTTTGTATAATATTTTTATGATTCCAAATTTTCCAGAATTTAAAAAACTCGAATTGTCCGATAAAGACGAAATAGAAAGCTTCACAAAAAAATTCCCCCCATATTCTGATTTTAATTTTATGAGTATGTTCTCTTGGGACATAAAGGGCGATATGAGAGTTTCTTTACTCAATAACAACCTTGTTGTTAGATTTAATGACTACATAACAAGCAAGCCATTTTATTCATTCTTGGGCGATAATGATGTAAACGAAACCGCCGAAAAAATCATAGAGTACTCAAAGCTATTTGGTGGCGGTGATGAGCTAAAACTCGTTCCCGAAGTAGCAATAAAAGATCTTGATAAGAGTAAGTTTTTGATAATCGAAGAATCCGATCAGTTTGATTATATTTATGATTTGGGTGTCTTGGCAGAAATGCAAGGTGGTCATTTTTCAAATAAGCGTACTGCGATAAGCAAGCTTAAACGTAACTTTCCATCAATTAATATTCGTTTGTTAAATATCAGAGACAATGAAGTAAAAAAAGAAATAATTAATATTAATACTTTGTGGTTAGAGCAAAAAAAGGAGAATGATCCTTTTTTTGATATAAAAAATGAATTAAGCGCCGTTGAAAGATTTTTGAGCGGTGATTTTTTGGACAATTTATTTACTTGCGGTGTTTTCATTGGCAATGAATTAGTTGCGTATTCTATATCAGAAAAATTATCGAATTCTTTTGCTATGTCTCATTTTTCTAAAGCATCTACCTTACATAGAGGTATTTATGACTATTTAATGCAGGAAAATTCTATTTTATTTTTACCAAAAGGAATAAAATACTTAAATTATGAACAAGATTTGGGTCTTACTGGTTTAAGAGAAAGCAAGAAAAACTTTTCAACAGGTATTTTTTTAAGGAAGTATCGTGTTATGCTAAAATAGAAATATGCAAAATCGATTAAAATTTTTACTAAAAGAGCCCGTTTTTATTTTGTCAGTTTCTATATTTATTGTTCTAGTTGGATGGTGGTATTATTTGCAACCATTTAATTTGAGTGATTCTTTACTTCATAGTAAATATATATGGGGTTCATTATACCAGATATTAGCTTTGATTGGCGGTATTTATGGTATTTTTCAATCAAAAAAATGGGGAGGAATTAATAGTTTTTTAGGCCGATCTATTTTATTGTTTTCTTTGGGTTTAATATTTCAATGCATAGGTCAAAGTGTTTACAGTTATTATAATTTATACGCACAAGTTGAGGCTCCGTATCCATCCCTCGGGGATTTTGGTTATTTTGGTAGTGTTATTTTATATATATTGGGAGTACTTTCATTAGCGAGGGTTTCTGG
>CAYSZI010000001.1:16078-53654 GCA_964435545.1 uncultured Candidatus Saccharibacteria bacterium
GATTTCATCAACTTCATTTTTTAATAAGTTTCAGGCTTTTATTATTCCATTGGTTTTATTAGTTTTGTCATATTTTATTTTCCTTCAAGGATATCAATTTGATTTTTCTAATAAAATTAAAATATTTTTAGATTTTGGTTATCCTTTAGGTCAGGCTTTTTATGTTTCAATTGCCATTCTTATTCTGATAATGTCTAGAAAATTTCTTGGAGGTTTAATGAAATTGCCTATTATTCTGTTTTTATTTGCACTTATTGTTCAGTACGCCTCTGACTTTAATTTTTTATACAGTGCGAATAATAATACTTGGCATGTTGGTGGAATAGGAGATTTTTTATATATGTTTTCGTATTTATGTATGACCATGAGTATAGTTTTTGTAATACAAACTTTTAAGCATATAGAGGGTAACGATACTAATAATTTACCGCAATAATTTTATGGATACAGCACTAAATGTCTTCAATCAAATATCGGTGCGAATAATTAAGGAACAGGAGGCTATTATAGGCCCACTTGCTTGGGCTGAGGCTGGAAAGGTTAAAGGACTTGAGATTGTTGATAAGGATAAGCAGATTGTTAACATTACATCTGAAGATCCAAAAGAAGTAATCAATTCTCTTGTCTCGAGATACGAACAGCTTTTTGGAAGATTGTCTCGTGATGTAAGTCGCGAGGCGGTGTCTGATTTAACTGCAGATATTCCAAACGAAGACATTCCTTCAATTCTTAAATAAAAAAACTAACGTTTTGTTAGTTTTTTTATTGTGTGTTTTTTAAGATCGGTAAAAAATAATTCACAAAAATTTTTGTGAATTATTTTTATATTTTATGAACAGTAAACATTAGTATAATTTATTTTTTAAGTTATAATATTATTATAAATGTGGCCATTTGATCATAAAAAAGAAAATACTACTTCTGGTGAAGCGGAGGGTGCGTCTTTGTCTCCGTCTGATATTAATGCGCTTTTGTATAAGCGTAATACTGAGCTTGCTACAAAAAATAAAGCACTTTCACTTTTGGGTCATCTTTACGAAATAAGTATTCTCACTCTTTCTCCAGACCAGCTCGCCAGTAATATTTTATCTTCAATTCGTGAAGCGCTAAACTACGAATCAGTTTCAATTTTTCTTTTTAACAAAGAAAAAGATGATATGCACCAGATTGGCTCTGTAAGATCAGAAAGATACCAAGAACAGCTTCGCTTGTCTGGAATAAATTTGGATAATGATGTTGACTTAAAAGGAGTTTCTAAACTCGAATTTTTTGAATCGATTGTTAATAAACGAGAGCCAATTTTGAATAAAAAATTTGGCTATTTATTGATAAATGGTGTTTTGGGCGAGAAAGAAATTTCTATGCTTGCAGATAGGGCGCACCTCAAATCTTCAATTATTTACCCTTTGGCTCTTGGTGACCGTGTTCTCGGAATGCTCATCATTACAATGAATCGAGAATATGAGCTTTTAGCAACTTATGAAAAAGAAATTATTGGAAACATTGTGAACGTGGTTTCTCTTGCTTTTGATAAGTCTTTGACTTACGAGGCACTTCAGGATGCAAATATCAAGCTTCAGGGTCTTGATAAACTTAAAACAGAATTCTTGTCGCTTGCTTCACATCAATTGCGTAGTCCTCTTACTGCAATCAAAGGATATACTTCGATGCTTCTTGAAGGTTCTTTTGGAACCGTCAACGATAAACAGAAAGAAGCAATTGATCGAGTTTTTCAATCAAGCAACCACCTCGCACGGGTTGTTGAAGATTTGCTAAACGTTTCAAAAATCGAAGCTGGCGGAATGAAATATGAAATGGCTCCATTTGATTTGGAAAAGGCAGCACACGACCTAGCTATGGATCTTTCAATAACTGCTCAGAAAAAAGGATTGACCTTGGAATTTAAAATTGACGGCAAGGCACCATATACAATAAATGGTGACATGGAAAAAATTCGTCAGGTTATATTGAATATCATAGACAACGCTATCAAATACACCCAAAAAGGCGGTATCACAGTATCTCTTTCAAAGGATACAGCGAAAGGATTGGCATGTATTGCTATTACAGACACAGGAATGGGTATTTCTCCCGAAGAAAAGGAGAAATTATTTCAAAAATTTAGTCGAGGAGAGGGAGGTAAAACAAACACAGGCGGTTCAGGTCTTGGTTTGTATCTTGCAAAACAAATTGCTGAAGCTCATGGTGGCTATATTTCAATCGACTCTCCTGGTGTTGGGCTTGGTTCAACATTTAGCATATTCTTTAAATTAAACGCATGATAAAAGACGACGAATTTGTTATTGTCGTTGTATTTTTAACTATAACAGCACTAGTGCTGTACGGTTTTTTTGTATACGGTTTTTAGATTTTTTGAATAAGGGTTTCAGTGTCGTTGTCTTTTACACGATATCCTTTTTCTTCGATCTTTTTTCTTATTTCATCTGCAAGAGCCCAATCTTTTTTTAACCTTGCTTCAATGCGCTCGCTTGAAAGTGTTAAAATTTCTTGTGGTATTTTTTCTTCGTGTATTGTATTTAAACAAAATCCAAAAACATTATCAAAATCAAGTAACGTTGCTTTTTTATCAGCGTTACTGATCTCTTTATCTTTTAGAAGTTCCCACATCAACGCAAGAGCTTTAGGTGTGTCTAAATTGTCATTTATATATTCTTTAAATTTATTTTTATATCCATCATAAATCACGCCAGTTTCTTTTCCGAGTTCATAAAAAATGGAATACAGGTTTTTTAGAGCATTATTTGCTCCATCAAGTGCCTCCCAAGTAAAATTTAGATGTGAATCATATCGCGCTGTGAAATAAAAATAACGAAGGGCGATAGGATTGATTCCTTTTTGCTCGATGTCAGAAATTTTGTAGGTATTACCCAAACTTTTTCCCATGCGTCCGCCATTTACTTGTAGGTGTGCACCATGAATCCAGTAACTTACAAAAGGACTTCGGTTTGTTGCACCCTGAGATTGAGCAATTTCATTTGGGTGATGTGTACTTTTCAAATCCTCGCCACCAACATGAACGTCAAATTGCTCTCCCAAATATTTCATACTCATTGCCGAACACTCTATGTGCCATCCAGGAAAACCAACACCCCAAGGGCTTTCCCATTCCATGTCGCGTTTTTCGTTTGTGGGACTAAATTTCCATAGTGCAAAATCATGAGGATTTTTTTTCTCAGTGTTGTACTCAACACGTGCGCCAGCTTTTATTTGGTCAAGGTTTGAAAGTTCTCCATAAACAAAACCTAATGCTTCATAAGCTTGAGTATCAAAATATATTCCGTCTGAAATTTTATAAGCAAGATTTTTGTTTAAAAGTTTTTGGACCAAATCAATTTGCTCTGGAATATGCTTTGTTGCACAAAGAAAAGATTCTGGTTGAATGAGATTGATTTTTTTGTAATCTTGCTTAAAACTCTCTGCATAAAATTCGGCGATTTCATATGCATTTTTTCCTTCACGTTTTTTTGCCTTTTCCATTCTGTCTTCGCCTGTGTCCGCATCACCAGAGTTGTCTCCAGTGAGATGTCCAACATCCGTGATATTCATGTAATAACGCACATTAAAGCCATTGTAGGCGAGTGTACGCACAACAAGGTCGCTTAGTATATACGTGCGCCAGTTTCCGATATGAACATAGTCATACACTGTCGGGCCACAAGTATAAACCCCGACATGATCGTCTTGGAGTGGAATAAATGTTTCGTTTTCTTTAGATAACGAATTGTATAATTTTAGAGCCATTTTTTAGATCGGAAGTAAATAAATGAAATAAGACCAACGACAATCATACTACCAAAAACGAGTATAATAGACAAAGCATCATCTAATCTCAAATATATCGAATTCATTCCAAAAATAAAAACAATTAGCATTATTGGAAGAACGACAACATTTACAGCTGTAAGTCTGCGGATTGTTGCTGTTGATTTTGCAGAAAGAAGAGAATCGTTTGTTTCGCGAAGATCACGAATCATTTGGCGATTTTCTTCTGCGAGTTGCTCAATACGTTCATATTCACCGGCAATTGCGTTTAGATAATACGCAAATTCATCGCCATACATTTTTATGCATGCTTGATTAAAAGATTTTAAAGTTTCGCGATGATAGCGCATTGATTGCTTTATATCAATAAGTGCACGGTTGATTTTTGAAATATTTGCAACCATTTCAGCTTCGTTTCCAGCAAAAATTTTCTTCTCGACTTCATGAATCTCGTGACCAAGTGATTCGAGTATAAACAATGAATTTTTATATAATTCGCGCATTGCAAAGAAAAATAAAAAACCAGCGTGACTATTATTTTTTCCGCTGTTTAAGTAACTTCCAACCTCAAAAACTTTTGCAAATTCATGAAGAGGTTCTACTAGCTCGTAATGAGTTGTAATGAGATTGTCTTGAGTGAGAATAAAATCAACCTCGACTTCCTCGATGTGCTCAGTTTTGTTGTTATGAATAGGGAAGTGAAGTATAAGATATATTGAGTTTGAATAAACATCTACTTTTGCACGTTCTGAAGGGGCAAGTAATTCATTTGAAACAACGGGGTGTAAATCAAATTCTTCTGCGATTGTAACTATTTCTTCGTGTGTAGGTGATTCAAGGTCGATCCAGTTTATTTTTTGGTGATTGTAACGCGATATCATATATGAATATTATACCGTGAATTAAATTGTTTTTCTAGTTTTATCCACAGATATTTTCGAAATCATTTTTTTAAAAATAAAAAAAGCGCTCCGTAATGAAGCGCTGAATGTTTTTAGAACATAAATAATTTTTATTATTTATAATGTGTTTTTATATACGCGTTGTCACAGCGTAAAATCGTTTTTTTTGTATTCTTCCCAATATAGAAGGTTGCAGGAACATATACAATTCCACCTGATTCATATTTAGGAAAATCCATATACAAGTTTGAGTTTACAATTACTTTAACTTTAATTAATCCTTTCTTGTTTTCTAAACCCTTTACTTCTATAACATAGGAAGAATCTTCCCATGATGCATTTACTTCTTCTGTACCTCGTACCAGATCAGTTTTCATTGCTATGGCTCCAAGGCTGAATGAGTCAAACTTAAAATCTGTTTTAAATCTGATTGTCAATTCAGACTTATCAAGATCTCTAATGTAAACATGATTGATCTCGCACTCCGTGTACGGTGCAACTTCCATGAAATAATAAAGGGCTATAGCCGCTACTACGATAAACGAAAATACATATTTTTTCATTGTTCAAATTTTCAATACATTATCATATATATTAGCACATGTCAAACGCATCATTTTTAGCGCAAAACGCCGGTATTGTTGACTTTTTTAAGCTATCGTGTAAAATGGCTCCATATGAAAGAATTTGCGATTATAGCAACTGGGGGCAAACAATATCCGGTATCAGTCGGAGATGTTATTCACGTTGAAAAGCTTCCTGGTGAATATGTTAAAGGAGACAAGGTTTTCTTTAAAGAAGTGCTTCTTGTAGACAACGGCCAAGATACAACAATCGGTACACCAACAATCGACGGAGCCGTAGTTGAAGGAATCTTCCAAGAAAACGCTCGAAACAAGACAGTCATAGTTGCAAAATACAAAGCTAAATCTCGATACTACAAAAAGAACGGACATCGCCAACCATACTCAGAAGTCAAAATCTCAGCAATCAAATAATTCACAAAATAAAGCCACCGAAAGGTGGTTTTATTTTGTGAATTACATCCAAAACTACATCTATCGACAAATAGCACTATATATGCTATAATTTGAAGGTACATTTAAAAATTCAAAAAAGTTATGGCAGAATTAACCAAGCAGGAGATACAAGAAAGTATCGACTTACAGATCAGAGAAAAAAAGGCAGAGCTAGAGAGGACAAACAAAGAAGTGATTGAAGCGATAGGCGAGGAGGGACTTAAAAATTTAGATAGCTTTACCGAAGAGCTTGCTCTTGGAATAAAGTATCTGGTTATTAAAAACCCTTCGGCAGAAATGCTGAGTCTTATTAAAAACTTCGCCGACAACATCTACGGGCAGTGTTACCCCGGATGTATGAACGGAAAACCCAAAAGGGTTTCCGACGCCTTAAAAGTTTTTACGGAAAAAACTAATTTTTCGTAAATGTAAACACAAAACAGCTAATCAAAATAAGTTAAACCATCAAGGTTTAACTTATTTTTTATTTATATAACAAAGTGCGCCGAGTAGGTTTCGAACTTCTATCTTCTAGACTGAAGTGCGTTTGAGAGTGTGTCTGCGTCGGAATACTCAATTTCTGTGCCGGTTGAAAGACCTTTGCCTAATACTGTGATTTTTATTTTTTCTTCGGTTGCGTTATTTAAGGTTACTTTAAGTAATGCGTTTGTACGTTCTCCGTCGGGCGTTGCTGAGAGAGCAAGAATTATTTCATTCAATCCTTGATTCACTTCTTTTGAAACTAAAGATATAAGTTGATTTGTTCTAATATATGAAGCAACATCGTTTTCTATTGCTGGAGCAAGTCCACCTAAAACAAAATAAGTACCGGTGTATGTTCTTGATTTTACAAACCTTTCTCGGTCGGCATCTTTTTCTACGACAAGCAATTGATTTTTATTTGTCTTTGGGTCATTACAAATTGCACATTTTTCATTTACGATTTTTTCAGACAACGCAAAACATCTTGAACATCTTTTTACATTTGCTTTTAAATCTTTTATTGTTTCAATCAAATTTTTTGTATAACCCTCATCTGCGGTCGCAAGAAAATATGCAAAACGCATTGCTTGGCGTTCACCAATTCCTGGAAATCTTTTAAATAATTCCTGTAAACGTTTTAGTGTATCCATAAAAATTAAAATTCTACATCATCAAAACTAGATGATTGCTGTTGAGCTGTTTCTGAGAATGCATTTCCGTTACCTTTATCGATAGACAAGAAACTTGAGGTTTTTTCGTCGAAGAATAATTCGATATGACCTGTGGGACCGTTACGATGCTTTTCAATCATGATTTTTGCAATACCTGGTGGGGCATCTTTGTTTGTACGATCTTCACGGTGAATAAACATAACGACATCGGCGTCCTGCTCGATAGATCCTGAGTCACGAAGGTCTGAAAGGCGAGGTTCGCCTCCACGAGCTTCAACGGCACGAGAAAGCTGTGATAACGCGAGGACTGGAACATCAATTTCACGAGCGAGGGCTTTGAGCGAGCGAGAAATTTCTGTAACTTGGTTGACCATACTATCGTAATTTTTTGCAGTCGACATAAGCTGGAGGTAGTCGATAATAATAAATCCGATATTGTGTTCAGCTTTCATTCTACGACAAGCAGAACGAATATGGACTATCGAACTCGATGGTTGATCATCAATATATATTGGGGCTTTTGAAAGTTTGTCGAGCGAATCGCGAAGTTGTGAAAATTCGTGATCTGAAGAAAGGCGACCTGTGCGCAAATTCCAAGCATTAACTTTTGATTCAGCTGCAAGCATACGGTCTACGAGTTGCTGTG
The DNA here is from genome assembly GCA_964435545.1 of uncultured Candidatus Saccharibacteria bacterium. Lineage (GTDB taxonomy): Bacteria > Patescibacteriota > Minisyncoccia > Phycocordibacterales > UBA9973 > CAITQP01. The sequence continues at coordinate 23,583 of CAYSZI010000001.1, forward strand.
AGCTCATTTCCAGCGAAAAAATTCCAACACCGATATTGTGACGTGTTGCAGCGAGACGCGCGAAGTCGAGGGCGAGTGTTGTTTTACCCACAGATGGACGCGCCGCTAAAATAATAAGGTCTGAATTTTGAAAACCAGAAAGCATATCGTCGAGTGCTTTAAAACCTGTCGGAACTCCACGAAGTTCACCTTTGGTTTCGTGCAGTCTCTCGAGACGAGTCCATGCTTCAGCAAGAGTATCTTTCAAGGTCAAATATTTTGCACGTTTTGGACTTTCTGCAATTGCAAAAATTTCTTTTTCTGCGATGTCCAAAATATCTTCGAGAGGTTTTTGGTTTGTGTCGTAACCAAGCTCGGAAAGTGTGTTTGCGGAATCGATCAAACGGCGAAGAATATATTTTTGCTCAATGATATCTGCATAATATTCTGCGTTGGTTGAAGAGGGAACTGAATTTGAAAGTTCTGTGAGGTATTTTGAACCACCAATAGAATCAAGAATTTTTTTCTCTTTTAGATGATGAGAAAGTGTGAGGACGTCGATAGGCTCGTTTCGCCCAGAAAGCTCAAGCATCACATCAAAAATTTTTTTATGTTTATCGCTATAAAATGCTTCAGATGAGAGCTTGTCTGCGATTTCTATAAACACAGAGGGGCGAAGCATAATAGAACCCAAAACAGCTTGTTCTGATTCGAGACTTTGTGGTGGAACTCTAAGTTGTGTACCTTGTGCCATAGTCTAGATAGTAACACGCAGAATTATTAAGCAAAATGATTTTTGGGAAAACCCTGTTACTTGTCTGTTGATATCTTTTTTTGACTTTATTTGCAAGCAAAGAGTATAATGCCTCATGTAAAAAGTATGGATACCGACGAAAACTCACAAAAAATAAAAACAATATACGATGAAGCAATCGAGAAATTAGAGGCTCTTGGTGTTGAACGCAAAATGATCGTAAAAGATTATATAGCTGAGCTTGAGAAGCAAAAAATCGAAGCAATAAAAAAGAAGCTAGAGTTTAATTTATCAGAATAAAAATATAAATATGTCATCACAAGAAAATAAACCAGGTGCTGGTGTGTCAAAACAAGAAGAGACTGAAAATTCTGATAAAAATAACCAAGAGAATCAAGTAGTCTCGCCAGAAGATGTTGAGTCTAATAACGAGGAAAAACTTTCCAATACAATAGAGCAATCAAGCTCTGAAATTGCTTCCGTAGAAAATGAAGCTAAAAGAATTTCTCCTAGTCAAACAGCTAGGATAGAAGAAAGTGGTTCAATGACCATATTAAATGAAAAGACAGGTGAAGTAGATAAAAAAATCGAAAGTGCAAAAGTTGAAACTAATCAAAAAGTTTTAGGTGAGTTAATGAATCAGTTTAATGACTGGAAAGCTAAACTAGAAAAAAATAGCCGTTCCGCGCCTCGTGCAATCAAATACACAGTGGACGAAGTTACAAAATTTTGTAATAAAAACGGAATACCAATACCGAAAGAAATTTTAGATGCCACACAAGCACCAAAAGAAAAAACAAAAAAAGAGAAAGCCCCACAAGCGCTATCTACAAAACCCGCTGAAGTAAATACAAACGTTGAAGCTCCGCAAGTAGAACAAGTACCTGAGCCAGAAAAACCGGTTGAGACACAACAAGAAGAAACTTCTGTCGAACAAACAGTCGCGGAAGCACCCGCAGTTGAACAACCAAAACCTATCGAAACAAAACACGAAGAAGGTATTGAAAAAACTCCTGTGACAGAGCCAAAAAATGAAGTCGTTTTTCAAAAAATTGCTACACTTCCACCTGTTGAAAATATTGAAGCGTCAAAAATGAGCGAGACTATTCGTAATTTAGTTATGAATAATCAAGAAATTGAGAAGCGTATTCAAGCAAGAGCAATAGATACTGACGACATAAGAGCCATTATTACTTCTGCAATAAGAAATGAGGATTTATCTGTAAGCGAATTAAATTTTACAGTTGAAGGAAATAAAGCAAACTTTTCTCAAAAACTCAATGACGCAATCGAGGAAAACGTAAAAAAGCTTAATTTAAACGGAAATAAAAAACTAGAATCCTTAAAATCCCAACTGGATATTACTGGACAAGAAGAGCGTTCAAAAAAAGCAGACGACAGACTCATAAAAATAGGAAGTCAGACTAAAAGAATTGTCAGCAGAGAATAAAAATTTTGCAAAAAAGTAACCTATAAGGTACACTTTCATTATGAAAAAAGTACTGCTTTCCGGAATAAAACCAACAGGGGATTTGCATATCGGAAATTATTTTGGCGCGATTCGCCAGTGGCTAGAAATGCAAGAAACTTATGATTCCTATGTTTTTGTTGCAGATTTGCATGCTTTAACAACACTACAAGACGCAGACACACTGAAAAAAAATATTTTTAATATGGTGGCATCATACATGGCGTGTGGTCTTGATCCAGAAAAAATTACTTTATTTAAACAATCATCAATCGGCGGTGAAGTTTCAGAACTCGCATGGATTTTTAATTGCATAACTACAGTGCCATATCTTGAACGCGCACATGCATACAAGGATGCTGTTGCAAAAGGAAACGAAGCAAACGTTGGACTTTTTGATTATCCACTTTTGATGGCTGCCGATATTTTAATGCAAGACGCAGATGTTGTTCCTGTTGGTGCAGACCAAAAACAACATGTTGAAATTACTCGAGACACAGCAGAAAAATTTAATCGTATCTGGGGAGAAACTTTTAAAATTCCAGAACCGCTTATTTTAAACGAAGTTGCTATCGTTCCTGGAATTGATGGACGAAAAATGTCAAAGAGTTATGGAAACACAATTCCACTTTTTGCAAACAACGAAGAGATCACAAAATTGGTAATGTCTATTGTTACAGACTCTAGCGGAGAGCGTCCAGAAAATGTTTATGCCATCCACAAACTTTTCCGCCCAGAAAATGAACTAGAAAAATTATACGAAGAAAACAAAGGTAAATACAAAATTTTGAAAGAAACTCTCGCTGAAGATATAAAATCATTCATCAGACCTATGCGTGAAAAATATGAATTCTTGCAAAGCAACCCAGAATTCGTAAATGAAGTTCTTAAAAATGGAGGAGAAAAAGTAAAAGAAAAAACTGAACAAAAAATGCAGATTATTAAAAAAACAGTTGGTTTAATATAACTATATGATTATTTGGAAAGTAATTAGATTTATAATAATTTCACTTCTCATGGTTGTTTATTGGCCAATGAACATGATTTTTTTGCAAATCAAAAAGCATTATTTCAAATGGAAAAAAGAAGACAGAATTTCTTTCTGGCTTGCAACTCCTTTTTATTGGTTTTTCTTTTTGCTTACTGCAATTATCGCATTTCCATTCGAAATGCTAGGTGAAGCTGCGCATCCACCACTCGACGGCTTCAGATAGCCGAAAATCACATTTTGTGTTAAATTATTTGTATGAGAAATAGAACTTATACAAAAGATTTATCAAATAAAGTAGGGGAAACAATCACGCTTGCGGGCTGGGTGAATATTCGTCGAGATCAAGGAAAAATGGTCTTTTTTGACCTTCGTGACATGACAGGAATTGTTCAATGTGTTGTTTTACCAAACCATGTTGAAGCTGTTACTATCGCAAAAGAAATTCGTTCAGAGTGGGTTTTAAAAGTTGAAGGAATTGTAAACAAGCGCCCAGCAAAAAATATAAATCCAAACATCGCAAGTGGAGATGTTGAGCTTGAAGTTACAAAAATGGAAGTATTGTCCGAGGCTGCTGCTTTGCCTTTTGACATGTCAAACGAAGGTTACAATCTAGACTTATCAACAGAGCTCGACAATCGCTCGCTAGTTTTGCGTCAACCAAAAATCCAAGCAGTATTTAAGGTTCAAGAAACAATCATCGATTCATTCCGCGAATTCATGAAGAAAAATGATTTCTTTGAATTTCAAGCACCAGCAATAACTCCAGCAACAGCAGAAGGCGGAGCTGAAGTTTTTAAAATTGATTATTTTGACAAAAAAGCGTATCTCACACAATCACCACAACTTTACAAACAAATTGTAATGTCTGCATTTGAAAGATGTTTTTCTGTAAACAAAGTTTTTCGCGCAGAACCATCTTCAACAACACGACACCTCACTGAAATTGTTTCTCTCGATGCAGAGATGGGATTTATTGATTCATGGACAGATGTAAAAGACATGGCCGAAGAAACAGTTCGATTTATTTTACAAAACGTAGAAAATAAAAATTCTGAACATCTTAAACTTATCGGAGCAACACTTCCTGTGATGATCGAAAAAACTCCAACCATTTCTCTCACCGAAGCTCAACAAAAAATATTTGAAGTAAACGGTCGTGACACACGCGGAGAAAAAGATTTGAATGCACAAGACGAACGTGAGCTTTGTGAAATAATTAAAAATGAAACAGGTTCAGACTTTGTTTTTGTTTATGGATACCCAACACGCCAAAAACCATTTTATGTATTTCCAAATCCAGAAAATCCAGAATTTAACGAAGGCGTGGACTTGTTGTGTCGTGGCGTTGAATGGCTATCTGGAGGACGTAGAATAAACGAATACAAGCAACTCATGGAGCACGTAGAGAAGTGGAATATGGATCCAGCTAAAGTAAAAATGTTTCTTGAAGCATTCAAATACGGTGTACCACCCGAAGGAGGATTTGCCTTTGGTGCAGAACGCATAACAATGCAATTGCTCGGTCTTCAAAACGTTCGCCAAGCCTCAATGTTTCCTCGTGATATGAATCGTATCGACGAGAGACTCACCGAGGACGGATACTAATAAAATGAAAACAATTTTTGCTGAAAAAATAAAAGCAGGAGATACTATCGCAATAATTGCGCCGTCTAGTTCTGCCTCAAGTTTTAAAAAAACATTTCACAATAAAGCAATAAGAGTTATAAAAAAGGAACTCGGTCTAAATATTTCTTTTAGTAAAAATGCTTTTGAAAAAGATATTCTTGGTTCATCTTCTGTTAAATCAAGAATCGAGGATTTGAATAAAGCTTTTTCTGATAAAAATATTAAAGCAATTATTTGCGTACGCGGAGGATTTAATGCTAATTCATTATTGAAATATATTGATTGGGAGAATATAAAAGCAAACCCAAAACCTTTGTGTGGTTTTTCTGATATCACAGTACTTACAAATTCAATATACGCAAAAACAGGAATTGTTTCTTATGTCGGGCCAAACTTTGCAAGTTTTAGTGCAAAAGAAGGCGTGGATTATGTTGTTGAATATTTTAAAAAATGTTTGATGACAAACGAACCATTTGAAATATTGCCAAGTAAAATGCAAGGCGAAAGAAAAGTTAAATTTAAAAAAAATCCCGGATGTGTTGTTTTGCAAGAAGGCGAGGCACAAGGAATTTTAATAGGAGGACACATGTCCACTCTAAATTTATTACATGGCACTGAATTTATGCCGTCACTAAAAAATTCAATTTTATTTCTTGAGACAGATAGTTTTGGAGGTAAAGAATCTGTCATAGAATTTGAACGTGATTTGCAATCAATTTTACACATTACTGATGCAAAAAATATTAAAGGTATTGTTTTTGGTCGTTTTCAAAAAGAATCTAAAATGACCCTTGAAAAATTGAAATTCATCGTGTCTTCAAAAGACGAACTCAAAAATATTCCAATAATAGCAAATGCTGATTTCGGACACACTCAACCAATCGCCACACTTCCAATAGGAGGTACTGTAAAAATCGAAGCAAAAGGAAAACTTTCAAAAATTGAACTACTAAAACACTAATCTACTTTACTTTGATAAAGTGGAATGATATAGTCATTTTATGGATGCCATTAATGACCCAATAGAAATAACAGGAAAGAATCTTGGACCAGTAAGCGTAATACTTGCAGGTGTTCATGGTGACGAACTCGGTGGAATTAAAGCGTTTGAAGAAATTTTACCAAATTTAAAGATAGACAATGGTAAGGTTTATTTTATATATGGAAACCCTGAAGCGATCAAAAAAAGTGTACGTTATATTCAGTCAAACCTAAATCGAATGTTTAAAAATGAATCAGAGATTAATGAAATAGATAAGATTTCATATGAATATAACCGTGCTCAGTTTATAAAAAAATACCTAGATAAATCTAATGCTTTGCTCGACATTCACTCAAGTTTTACACCTGAAAGTAAGCCATTTATTATTGCAGAAAATAATTCGATTGAAATAACAAAGTTTTTACCATTTGATCTTGTGGTTTCAGGTTTTGATAATGTTGAACCAGGAGGAACTGATTATTACATGAACAAAAAAGGAGGAACAGGTATTTGTATTGAATGCGGTTATCTAACAGATGATAGTTCGCAAAAAATCGCAAAAGAAAGTATACATTCTTTCTTAAAGTTGCGAGGCCACATCAACAATGATGGAAGAATGAACCAATTAAAACAATCAAATGTAAATATTACAGATATTTACTACACAAAAACAAATAATTTTACTCTACAAAAGCATTTCTGTGATTTTGAAAAAGTCTCGAAAGGACAACTTATTGCAACAGATGGGGATGAAAAAATTTTTGCAGAAAAAGATGGAGTCATTTTGTTTGCGAGAAATTTAAACGAAGTCAATGATGAAGGATTTCTTTTTGGTGAAAATATAAAAACCCTTGTGTAGTGTTACACAAGGGTTAAATTATTATTCAAATGAAAGAGTCATGATTATTTTTTTTGAACCTGGTAATGAGAGAACATTTTCTCCACCCATTTTTTTAATCAAAAAATACATCTGTGAATCAATCATTGTTCTTAAAAGAATATTTTTTTCATTTTGTTGATGAAAAATATGTTCAATTATTTTTCGGCCAAATCCTTTACATTGATTATTTGGTTTTATTCCAACTTCATCAAGATAAAAAAACTCTCCTTCGCCCAATTTCTGATTTAAACCCAGAAATCCTAGATACTTATCTGTATTTTCGCACATGATAATTTTATAACCCCAAGCAAACCCGACAATTTCTGAGTCGAGATATGCAACAAGGCAAACAGAAGCTTCCTTTTTCATTTCTTGATAGAAATCAGAAACTACTTTTTCAGTAGGCCAGTAGTGTATTAAATTCACACTACTATTATTACTGCTACAAGCTGGGCATGTCTTCTTGCTTTCGCAAGATAACGCAAAATACTCGCCGCATACGGGACACAAATATCCTTCATTCCAAGGAGCCCCACCAAAAGTTTCTTGATAAACTTTTGCGATTTCCATTACAACCTCTGGTTGTTCAAATGGATTAATTTTTACGATTTCCATAATATATTTAAATTTAAAAGAACAGTAGCGTCTTCGAAGGGATTTGCACCCTTATAAATCTTTTCACAAAAGATGACTCTTCTATTGAGCTACGAAGACATTAAAAGACCCTCCCGAAATTGGGAAGGGGCTAGCTTCGAGTATTTATGTTTTTGTTTTGCTATTTTTTGTGCAAAGACAACCCTTTCCCAATTTGAGTTTGAGAATGGTGATGATGTAGCTTTGAAATGATGCCTTTATAGCCTCCGGTACCGCTATTGAGCCATTTTGAGACTCTGGCAACGGTCGTAGAAGAGAATCCGGTTTCTTTTTCGATGGTAGAGTAGGGAATTTTATTTACAAGCATTTCTGCTGTCTTTAGTCGCTTTGCAAATTCCTCAATTTCACCAGACGTCATAAGGTCACGCAAAAAAAGCTTGGCTTCGTCGGCTGTTTCAAGAGAAAGAATCGCTTCAATCAATTGCTTATTTTCTTTTGCATTCCAATCAAATTTCATAACACTTTCACTTTAGCAAACTAAAGCACTGCAGTCAAGTAAAGTACCTATATGTAAAATAAAACCGGACGAAATTCGATTTTTGTCAAATTTGTCCGGTTGTGTGTGATTTTGCAAAAAGAGTTTGTTGATATTTTTAATTGGTATATTTATCAGCAATGTCTTTTAGTTTTTTCTTCATACTTGCATATGAAGTATGAAAGTTTCGATAAAGCATTCTGTAGGTAATTTTTTTAATCGTATCATCAGGTGTAAAGCTTAAGGGTTGCGGCATAATTATTTTGCCAAACAATTTTTCGCAGAAGCTTTTATATTGTTCCGAAATCAGGTCGCTTACATTTAATTTTCCAGAAGCATGTATGCTCCAGATTTTGACGACCTCATGATTTGCATACAACTGCTTTTTTTCCTTTGCCTTAAACTCAAGTTTAAGAAGTAATATCAAGTACATTTTATAATACCCGATCATTAAATCAATCTCTTCCTGAAAATAGTCCGAAAGGAGCTCATTTTCAACGAAAGAAAAATCCATTGAATTAATAAAATTAATTCCCTCATCTAGTGTGAGGATTTTTACTGTTGCCATATTATGAAAATTTTAATGTACAAAAAAATTTATTTCTTATATAAGAGTAATCAATTTTTTATATACTTGCAATCCTTTTTCCATTTTCTTAAGTTCGCAATATTCGTTTGGCTTATGCACAGCATTTTCCGTACCGGAACCTAAAATAATCCCCGGAATATTAAGTTCCGAAAAGAAACATAAGTCCGTGGAAACTTTTCCGATACTTACTTTTCCGATCAACTTTTTTCCAATCTGTGCAATTTTTTCATCAGGCGAGGTATATCCTGGTGGAGCTGGGTTGTAGATTATTTTTACTTCAGCATTAAATTTTGAAATACATTTTTCAATCAGCTTAAAAGCGACTTTATCCAATTTTTTTGTTGTACGAACGTCTATTGTCATAGCACAGCTATCTGGAAATTTGTTTGGAGAAATAAATTCACCGCCGTTTATTGAAGTAACTGCAATTGAAGGATTTCCCAGTACAGCATCACTATATTTTTTAATCCATGATTTTTCGAGCTTTCCTAATTCTTTTATTATTTTGAGTGTTTCAAAAATTGCCTGGTCTTTGACCTCATGTGGTTCAGAGCCATGACCCGATTTTCCTTTTACAGTTATTTGAGTATTAAAGTTTCCGCGGTGACCAAGACGAATTTCTTGCATATCTGTGGGCTCACAAATCACAGCATAAATTTCATAATATTTATTCAAATGACCTTGATTTTCAAACCATTCCAAAAATCTTTTTGTGCCATTTCCTCCAATTTCTTCCTCGCAAACAAAAACAATCCAAACATCCACATCTGGAGTTTTATGTTTCAACTCAACGGCAAGCTTCATCAAAACTGCAATACTGCATTTATTGTCGCTCGCACCAAGCCCAAAAATTTTGTCACCATTTTTTATCCCAGCGTCTTCACCGTATGGGGGATAGTCCCAACGTGAAAGTGCACCAGGGGAGATAGTATCCATGTGTGCATCAAAGATAATTGCTTTGTTTGAATTTTTTCCCTTAATTTGCAAGACAATATTCCCTGATTGTTTAATAGGTTTAAAACCAAACACAACAAGTGACGTAAAAATATAGTCGGCAACGTTGCGTTCATGTGTCGAAAGTGAGCTTATTTTTATGAGTTTTGTGACGATTCTCTCAATTTCCATAACGCACAAAATTATACATGTAAATTCTAAAAAGTAAAGGTTTTGGGTTGTTTCTGGTGAAATTTATGAAGATAAGTTATCCACAGTTTTTAATTTATTGAAAAACCTGACAATAACACCTAATATTTGCTCCATGAATCAAACAACAAAATTAATCAAAATTCAACAACTTCCATCTGGAGATACCTTAAACATAAAAGCACATAAATTCACCGGAAATGGAACAAAAAAAATTTATATACAAGCAAATATTCATGGACCAGAAATGGTTGGAATTTTAGTTGCAAAAAAATTAATACAATATATTAAAAAACACGGCGGTAATTTTAAAGAACTTATAATTGTACCAAGTTGTAATCCAATAGGTCTTAATCAACAATTTATCGGACAACAAACAGGTTATGTAAACCATATTACTGGCACAAACTGGAACAGAATTTACAAAAACTTGTGCGCTGGTTCTGAAATTAAAAATGGAATCACAATGAAGGAATTCAAAAAAATTCTTTCAAAAAACATAAAAATAAGAAAAATATCAGAAACTGATACTGAATCACAATTAGCACTAATTCTCCAGGAACTTTCTTTTGATTCAGATATAATAATTGATTTACATACGGCTTGGGGTACCGCTCCACAATATGTATATAGTTACGAAGATTATATTGAAAACACTAAAAAATTTAATATTGAAAACATAATTTTATTGGAAAACGAAAATTTTTCAGGTGTTTTTGACGAGTCTCATTTATACCCATATTTTGCTAATAAAAATAAGATAAAAGATTTTAAATTACCCAAACAAGTTTTTACACTTGAGCTTGGTAGTGACTGCACTGTTAACGATAAAGATGTAGAATCTGGGTTTTATAAATTAATGTCTTATCTTTCCTCTGAAAAAATAGTAAAAAATATTGATCAAAACGACATCGCGGTGAAAAAATTTGATATATGCGAGCTTAATAATTTTATTTACTACAACGCTCCAAAAGGCGGATTGTTGGTATGGAAGAAAAATGAAAACGAACATGTAAAAAAGGGAGAAACTATTTGTGAAATACACGAAATATTATCTGAAAATGTTATTAACGTAACAGCAACAGAGCCATGTAAACTCATAATAAAATTTAATGCTACAGCAGTACATCAAGGACAGAAAATTGCAAAAGTCATGATCTCTATAAAACAGAATTAATTTTCTTAATTTTAATTCCCGGGATCTCTCTTGCATATTTAAATTTTATAAAATATACAAGAATGATCTCAGGAAAGAGGTCAAAGTTTTATATCATTCTTTTATAACTAAATAAAAAATTGTATTATGAATTTGCAAGTTGCACAGAATTTTGTTGAGGAAAATGGTTGTTATCATATTAACATTAACAACATTCCAAAAGTACAAAGGATAGGCGATTATGTCTACGAAATGAGTAAAGAAGAAGAATTTCTTCGCACCGAGCAAGCGAAATTTTTCAAAAATTTTTGCGGCGGGGATTTTTTGAGAATCCTAGGAGAAGATCCTGAACTCAGGTTTAAAATGGGTATCCCACAAAAGTGGATTGATTTTGCTTACGAAGCTAATCCAAACCACCTTCCAATGGCCATATATATTGGCTTTGATTTGTGTGGAAAAAACCTTGTTATAAACGATCTCAATTCAGACAGAGCAATTGTTGCGGGCTATCAGCCAGAAATAGCAATGGCTTTTAATCAACAGCAAAAGGAAAGAAATTTTCGTAGCTTTTATGATGGGTTAAATAATGCATTTAGGTTGTTTACAGGAAAAAGTAATCCGAGGGTATTTATATTGAGAGACATTAATGATCCTCATATTTATGCCTTTGAAAACTTTTCAAGAAGATTGGGTTATTCCTTGGGTTCTATATTAGATTTTAATCCAAAAGATTTTGATATTGTGTTTAGAACAATACGAACACACGACACGATCTTGCAAGAACCTGAGAAATACCGAAGATTAACAGATGCATTGAAAAGCGGAATGCCTATGATAAATCCTGTTGGAGCAGCGCTTGCTGGACACAAAGGGTGGGTACCGTATCTTTGTCATAAAAAGCTTGTTGATCACACATGGTTTCCTGAATCATTTCTTGTATCAGAAAACAATGTCATATGTTCCGATGGAACAACCAAGGATAAAACCTGGATTAATGATGTTCTACTGAAACAAAGAAAAGATTTTATTGTGAAAAATGTTTTTAGTGCTGGTGGTAGACAAGTAACCAAAGGTGGTGAATATAAACTCAACGAATGGATTGCTTTATGGAACGAGTCGTTTAAAAAAAACATTCCAATGCTGGTAGAAAAGAAACAGGAAAAGTTTTTTAAAAGTATCGATATTATTGATAATAATGAAATATTCAAAAAAGAACTAAACTTGCTTCAGAGAGTTTATACCATCCACGGAACAGATGAAATCTATTCTGAATTATTTGGCTGTGAGGGTTGGAAGGTAAATGCTTCTGGTTACGCATTTCCTGTTAATTTTGCAAAATCTTAATAAAAAAACAACTAATACAAACAAAATGGCTACTTTTTGGTAGCCATTTTTTTTATTTATACATTTTTTAAAATCACTAAAATAATGTTAATATATAAGGATGGAAGAAACTGCTCAAAAATCGGCTTATACTGTAAAAACTTCAGCTTTTGAAGGCCCGCTTGAGCTTTTGTTGTCGCTAGTGGAAGGAAGAAAACTTTTTATAAACGAGATATCACTTGCTTCGGTAACAGACGAATATATTTCGTATGCCAAAAATTTAAATAAAAATGACTTATCAGAACTCACATCTTTTCTTTCAATTACTGCAACTTTGATACTTATAAAATCTCGATCACTTTTGCCAGGATTTGTTGTAACAAAAGAAGAAGAAAAAGATATCAAAGATTTGGAATCACGACTCGCTTTGTATGCACTCATTCATGAAATCAGCGCACAAATTAGTGAAAAATATGGCGCAAAAAAAATATATCTCTCTCCTGAACGCGGGATAACAACTCCAGTATTTGCACCAGATCCAAAACTTTCGATTGGAGTTTTGCATTTATCTGCAATTGATGTAATAAATCGTGTACCAAAAGAAGTAAAACTTCCACAAGTTCGTATTAGAAAAATAATGAGTATTGAAGAAATGATTTTTGGACTTACCGAGCGTATTGCTTCTGCCACACGCGTTTCTTTTAAAGAATGGCAAAATTCAGTAAAAGGAAACGACAGAGAGGTTGTAAAAAATAATATAATAGTGTCTTTTCTTGCAATGCTTGAAATGGTAAGGCAAGGAATGATGGACGCTTTGCAAAATTCTGATTTTGAAGATATCGAATTATTAAAAGTTGAAAATAATTTAAAAGAATAATCTATAAACACATGAATACGTCATCACTAATTGAAGCCTTACTTTTTTCAAAAGCTGAACCTTGGACTGTTTTTGAGCTTTCAAAAACTCTAGACAAAAGTATCGAAGAAATAACAAACGGATTAACCGAACTCGAATCAAATCTTCAAAATCGCGGATTGGTTTTAATACGCACAGATGAATCAATCACTCTCGGCACACACCCCGAAGCAAATATAATTTTGGAAAAAATTTATAAAGAAGAACTAAGTAAAGGACTTTCGAAGGCATCTATCGAAACACTTTCGTGTGTGATGTACGGCGACGAGGTGACTCGTGGAAAAATCGATTATATTCGTGGTGTAAATTCTGGATTTATATTGCGCTCACTTCTCGTGCGTGGACTTATAGAACGCAAACCATATCCAAAAGACAGAAAAAGTTTTATGTATATTCCAACGATTGCATTACTTTCATCACTCGGAGTTTCCAATATAAAAGATTTGCCAGATTATGAAAGAATTCATGATGAAATCGAAAAAGCATCTTTCGGGGCTGAATTGATTTCAGAAGAAAGTTCCATCGAAGAAGCAAAACCATTGTCAGTAAATAATTAATTATATGAATTCGATCAAAAGTAAAATTCCAGATTTTATAAAAGTACCAGGGCATTTTATGCGTTCCCATTTGGCTGCAATTTCAAATGGTTATCCTGCTAAAAAAATGATTGTTGTTGGCATCACAGGCACAAAAGGAAAGACATGCACTGCAAATTTTGTTTGGTCAGTTTTGCATGCCGGGGGATACAAAGCTGGCTTGATTTCAACCGCAATTATTCGTTTTGGGTCAGATGAAGAACTAAATCCATATCACATGACGATGCCCGATGCGTTTATCGTGCAAAATACTCTCAAAAAAATGAAAGACCAAGGAATTGAAATTGTCGTTATCGAAATGACATCCGAAGGAATGAAACAATTTCGTCATGCTGGAATTCCTATAGATTTTGCAATTTTTACAAATCTTTCTCCAGAGCATTTACCTTCACACAAAAATAATTTTGAGGTTTACAAAAAAGCGAAATCAAAATTGTTTACATCATTTGGTGACGGACACAAAAAATTGCGAGGATTTTCTGTTCCAAAAACAATAATCGCAAATAGTGATAACGAACATGCTGATTATTACTTGTCTTTCGATGCTGATAAAAAAATTTCTTTCGGAGTAACGAATGGAGAAGTAAAAGCGGAGAATATTTTGAGCGACAAGAATGGAGTTTCTTTTGAAATAAATTCTGAAAAATATAATATTTCAATTTTAGGAGCATTCAATGTTTATAATGCATTGCCAGCAATCATTGTTGGTAATATTTTGAATATCCCAACTGAGAAAATTAAAAAGGGACTAGTCTCACTTGCTGTTATTCCAGGAAGAATGGAGGAAATAAACGAAGGACAAAATTTTACACTTTTTGTTGATTATGCTCACGAGCCTGTAAGTATTAATGCAGTTCTAACAGCATCAGAAGCTATCAAAAAACCAGATTCGAAAATAATTATATTATTTGGAGCAGAAGGTGGTGGTCGTGACACAAGAAAACGTTTACCCATGGCAAAACTCTGCGCACAGATGGCAGATTTTGTAATAGTGACAGATGTTGATCCATACAACGACGACCCTCAAAAAATAATTGATGATGTTTCGCTTATGGTTGAGTTGTCTGGAAAAATTCGAAACAAAAACCTGTTTGCGATTTTAGATCGAAAAGAAGCCATCGAAAAAGCCTTATCTTTAGCCTCAAACAATGATATAGTAATAATTACAGGAAAAGGCGCCGAGCAATCGATGGTTACCAACAAAGGTACAATACCTTGGAACGAGCGCGAAATTGTTAGAAATTTACTCAAAAAATTATTAAAGAAATAAAATGTCAGACGCATTCAAAATTTTTGTGCCAACGATTATTTCATTTATTATTGGAATAATAATCACGCCGCTTGTTGCACATTATTTATATAAATGGCAATTATGGAAAAAGACGAGTGTAAGAAAAACCACAGACGGTCGCGAAGCAACAATCTCGAACAAACTCCACAACGACGAAATCCGAAAAACACCTCGCATGGGTGGAATTATAGTATGGGGAAGTGTTCTAATTACAACATATCTTTTATACGCGCTGTCTGTAATTTATCCATACAATTTTGGGAAACTTTCTTTTCTATCTCGAAGTCAGACATGGCTTCCTTTGTTTACGCTAATATCTGCCTCACTTGTTGGTCTTATTGATGATTATTTTGTAACACGTGACAAGGGGAGTTTTATAGGAGGAGGACTTTCATTAAGTAAAAGATTAATCGTCGTATTTTTTATTGCACTTATCGGAGCACTTTGGTTTTACTCAAAACTTGGAATGACATCAGTACATATTCCTTTTGGAGACACTGTAAATCTTGGAATTTTATTTATTCCATTTTTTATTTTAACGATGATTGCAATGTATGCCGGTGGAATTATAGATGGCGTCGACGGACTTGCTGGTGGAGTTTTTGCGATGATCTTTTCTGCACTTTCAATCATGGCATATTTTCATAACCAAATTGATTTAGCTGCATTTTCTTTAGTCATATCTGGTGGATTACTTGTTTTTTTATGGTTCAACATTCCACCCGCAAGATTTTTCCTATCTGAAACTGGAACTATGGGTCTTACAACAACAGCAACGGTTATCGCTTTTTTAACAGGAGAGGTTTTACTTCTTCCGATAATTGCATTTCCTCTTGTTATCACAATTTTATCCGACATTATTCAACTCACATCAAAAAAATTCCGAAATGGTAAAAAAGTTTTTCTTGTTGCACCACTTCACAATCATTTTATTGTAAAAGGATGGTCGCGTGAAAAAGTTACAATGAGATATTGGATATTTTCGTTTATGTGTGCCGTTGTTGGTCTCGTGATTTCTCTAATATCATAATTTTTTAAAAAGATGAAAAAAGAACAAAAGTCTGTCGATTATATTTTTTTGACTATCGCAGGAATAATTATTTTTGCGGGAATTTTGGCCTTTTTCTCTGCTTCACTCGGAGTTTTAGCTCGCAACAAAGGAATTTTTTACTCAACAATAATTAGCCAAATCGTTTTAGGTCTCATTGGGGGATTATGTGCCATGTATTTTTTTTCAAGAATCCCAGCAAAGTTTTTACGAACAAATGCCACAATTATTTTGGTTTGTTCGATTATTATAACTGGGTTGGTTTTTGTTCCACATCTAGGTTTTTCGCATGGAGGGGCAAGGCGTTGGATTTCGATTTTAGGAATTTCTTTTCAGCCTGTCGAAATATTAAAAATTGCATATGTTATATATTTATCAGCTTGGCTTTCATGGGCAAAAAAACGAGTTGAAAATCCTTTATTTGGAATACTACCAATGCTCGTAATTTTAGGAATTATTGCGGGAGTTTTACTTTTACAACCAGATACAAAAAGTTTGATTTTAATGGCTGGAACAGGCATATCGCTTCTATTTTTATCTGGTACACCCTGGAAACATTTACTAATGCTTTTTGCTGGCACAATTTTGGTTTTTATTATATTGGCAATCCGAACACCTTATCTTTCACAACGAGTTGCAACCTTTTTAAATCCAGCAAGTGATCCTAGTGGTTCTTCGTATCAATTACAACAATCTTTAATTGCGATCGGTTCTGGAAAAATAACAGGGAGAGGTTACGGACAAAGTATTCAAAAATTTAGTTATTTACCAGAGCCACAAGGAGATTCAATTTTTGCCGTTATTGGTGAAGAATTCGGTTTTATTGGTTCAGTTATAATAGTTTTATTTTATATTCTGTTTGCAATGCGTGGACTTTGGATTGCACGAAGATCAAGTGATTCATTTAGTGGACTCCTGGCGTCAGGACTTGTTATAATACTTACACTGCAATCATTTATGAATATTGCATCCATCACAGGACTTTTTCCGCTCACTGGAGTTCCACTTGTCTTTATGAGCCAAGGAGGAACATCACTTATGATTTCTCTTGCCGTTGTTGGAATTATTTTAGGAATTTCTAGAGAAAGAAAGGTAAAAATTTAATTTTATTATCAAAGGTAAATTTATAATCAACATAAAATTTTATGAAAATTGCATTTACAGGTGGGGGAACTGGCGGACATTTTTATCCAATTATTGCTGTGGCAGAATCTGTACGTGAGATTGCCGATAGTGAAAAAATTGTCGGTCTAAAACTTTACTACCTTGCTGATAGTTCATACGACAAAGAAGCACTCTTTGCAAACGGAATAGAATTTTTGTATGTATCATCTGGAAAAAAGAGATTATATTCTTCAATCAATAATTTTTTTGATATTTTTAAAACAGCTTTTGGTTGTATAAAAGCGACCCTTTCACTTTTTTTACTTTACCCAGATGTTGTTTTCTCAAAAGGAGGATACTCAAGTTTTCCAGTTGTTTTTGCAGCAAGAATTCTTTTTATTCCAGTTGTGATTCATGAATCAGATTCATATCCAGGTCGTGTAAATCTTTGGTCTGGAAAATTTGCAAAAAAAATCGCCGTATCATACGACGAGGCAGGATTATTTTTTCCCAAAGATAAGGTTGCTCAAACAGGCCAACCAATCCGCAGAGCAATACTAGAAAGAAAAACCGAAGGTGCTTTTGAATATTTAAAACTCGACCATAATATTCCAACAATTTTAATTTTAGGTGGCTCACAAGGAGCAGAAGTAATAAACGATGCAATTCTAGATATAATCGTTCCTCTTCTAAAAGATTATCAAATAATTCACCAGACAGGAGTAAATCTTTTTGAAGGAGTAAAAGCCCGTGCTGAATTCTTTTTACACAACGACCCAAATAAAGACCGATATCTTCCTTTTGCATCTCTAGACGCACTCACATTAAAAATGGCAGCGGGTGCAGCATCACTTGTAATATCTCGAGCTGGTTCAACAATATTTGAAATTGCCTCATGGGGAGTTCCTTCGATAATTATTCCAATCGAAGAATCAAACGGAGACCATCAAAAAAAGAATGCTTTCAATTATGCGCGCCATGGAGCAGCTGAGGTTGTTGAACAAGACAACCTTTCAAGCGGTGTCCTTACCTCGGAAATAAAACGCATCATCGGCGACAAAGAACGTTGGGATAAAATGTCTCAAAATGCAAAAAGTTTTTCTCAACAAGACGCTTCCAAAAAAATCGCAAGGGTATTGATAGATATTGTACTTTCACATAAATAAAAATCTCAAAAGGTTCTAAAATTTTCCTTTGAGCTTTTTTGTTGATTATTTTTTATATAATTTATTTACTTTTCCAAATTAGGGTTTGAACGTTGCAGTGCATACCAAACGTAAAAACGCTTAAATTAGGGCTGAAATTATTTCCAATTTCAGCATACAGAAAAAAAGTTACACTACCCGCATGAATAAATTTTTCCATACCAACACCAGCATACTTACTTTCAGTACTCAAGCTTTTTGATAGGGCAAGATATATTCCTATTTCGTTACTATTTTTATAGGCGTTGATTAACTTTAGACCGTTGTTTGCTGTTGTATACAAAAAATTTGTATACGTGTTTCTGGTTAAAAAACAAACGTCCGGGGAAAAATTATATCCCAGAGTAGGTGCTTTAAAACCACTGGAAAACGGCATGGTACCCGAAGCAGCAAACACTCCGCCAAAATTAACAAACTGCTTTAGACCTTCGGTCTGAGCGTGAGCCTTCGAATTGCAAATAAATAGCAACGAGGCAAATAATAAAACTTTTTTCATAAACTTTTTAAAAGAATTGGTGGGTTTTAACTTTATCATAAAAAATCATTGTGTCAATTTTTATATAAAAATATATTATTATTCGCAAAAATCTAGTTTTTTTGCTAGAGTGTATCTATGGAAGAAATGAAAAAAGTAGTAACCAGATTTGCCCCAAGCCCAACAGGATATATGCACATCGGTGGAGTAAGAACTGCACTTTTTGCATGGGCTTTTGCTCGTAAAATGGGTGGTACTTTTATACTTAGATTCGAAGATACAGACAAGGAACGCGAAGTGGAAGGATCAAAAGAACATATTATAGAATCATTAAAATGGCTAGGAATCGAGTGGGATGAGGGTCCGGATGTTGGAGGACCAAATGCTCCATATATTCAATCACAAAGACTTGATTCATATAAAAAATACGCGCAAATGCTCGTAGAAAAAGGTCGTGCATACGCAGATCCATATACAAAAGGCGAACTCGATGAATTTCGCAAGTTGTCGGAAATGGAAGGAAAGCCATTTTTGTACAGAAATCACAGACCTGAAAATCCTCCTGTTTGGGATGGCACACAACCACTTAGATTAAAAATCGGTGATGTAAAAAAATATATATGGAATGATTTGGTACGCGGAGAACTTTCTGCAGGAGAAGAAGCTCTCGACGATTACGTAATAATAAAAAGTGACGGATATCCAACATACAATTTTGCTCACATCATAGACGATTTAGAAATGGGAGTAACACACATAATGCGCGCCGATGAATTTATTTCTTCAACACCCAAATTTCTCGCGCTTTATGATGCACTAGAAATAAATAGACCGGAATTTGCAACCTTGCCGCCAATCATGGCAGAAGGTGGAAACAAGAAACTCGGCAAGCGTGACGGCGCAAAAGATATTTTGGAATATAGAGATGAAGGATACCTACCCAATGCAATGATGAACTTTTTGGCATTTATCGGATGGAATCCAGGAGGAGAAAAAGAAATTTTAACACCAAATGAATTTATTGAATCATTTAGTTTAGAAAAAATTCAAAAATCTGGAGGTGGATACAATACTGATAAATTAAATTGGATCAATCGCGAGCACATTAAAAAACTTTCGTTGCAAGAACAAGAAGAAAATATTTTAAAATACTTTTCAGATTCAATAAAAAGCGAAAGTGAGTTTAGTATTGATAGATTAAATCATCTTGTACCACTAATACTTGAAAGAATAGAAAAATTTGGTGATGTAAAAACAATGGCCGATAATGGCGAACTCGATTATTTTTTTGAAATTCCAAAACTCGAAAGAGAAAAAATTTGTTTCAAAGAAACCGATGCAATAGAAACAAAAAAACTTCTAGACGCTGTTATAAAAACAATCGAAGTTGTTAACGAGAACGATTGGAAAATAGAAACAATTAAAAATTCTGTAATGGCTTATGCGGACACACTACCAAAACGGGGCTTGATACTTCATCCACTTAGATATTCTCTCTCGGGAGCAGAGAAATCACCAGATCCGTTTACAATCGCTGAAATTATAGGAAAAGAAGAAACTCTTTTACGTATAAAAAAAGCAATCGAGTTACTCTAAAAAGTTCTTAAAATTACAAATTTACTGAAATAAAATTATGGCTTTTTCTTTTTTGCAAAAAATAAATATTAAAAAAATACTTAAATATACAGGCTATTCTGTTGTGTGCATTTTCGCATTGATAGGCGTTGCGTTTAGTTCGATATTTATTGGAATGAAATTTGGAATGTTTAATGTTCGAGGAACGATTGCAGGAAGAAATCAATTTTTCTTAAACAACGGAAAAGTTTCTCAGAATTCAACATCGACAACACCTTGCATTAATAAACAATTAATATGCGAATGGAACATTACACCTGAATGGAGCACTGTAAAAGGCGGTTTAACAAAAGATTCCGACATTATAAACAGAGTCGCAAAGGAAACCGGTGTTCAAGCACGAATGATTGCAGCAGTTGTTACACCAGAACAAATTAGATTTTTTAGCTCAAATCGCGAGATCTGGAAAAGTTATTTTGAGCCATTGAAAGTCTTGATTTCATTATCACAATTTTCACTTGGCGTTTCTGGTGTAAAACAAGACACAGCTAAATCTATCGAAATATATTCAATAGATAAAAATTCACAGTTTTATCCAGGTGAAGGAATCGGAGATTTGTTGGACTACAAAAAAGGCACGGATCACGATACTGAACTTTACAACCGTCTAACAGACGAAAAAGATCATTATTATCAATATTTGTATACTGCAATTTATGTAAAAGAAATTGAGGCACAATGGCAAAAATCTGGATTCGATATTTCTCACAACCCAGAGACTATTGTGACTTTGTTTAATATTGGTTTCGGAAAATCAAATCCAAACAACGATCCGCTTCCAGGAGGAGCTCCAATAACAATCGGAGGAAAAACATATAATTACGGAGAATTAGGCGCTGACTTTTATTACTCAAACGAATTGGTTGACCAGTTTTCAAAAGTTAATTTATCTTACGCAAAATAATTTTTCCCAAAAATAAAAACCCACCAAATGGTGGGTTTTTATTTTTGGGAAATTTATTGCTTTTTATAAGCCATAACTCCAGCTGCAATAACAGTAACGAGAGTAACTGCTCCTACAAGTGGAACACCCCAGATTGCAACATAAAGAACTGCTTTCATTATAAAGCCAAGTGATGCAACTGTTTTAAAGAAAGCTACGAAAATTAGAGGAAAAATAAATGAGAGAATACCAGCAAGTAATTCTCGACTAATAATAACTAAGAAAGAATTACTTATTTTTGTTTTTAACATTTCAAACAAAACATAAGCAATGATAAAAAATACTGGTGTTAATATTGCAAGATACGACATACTCGATGTTGCACTATTAACGTTATACAAACTAGAAAGCGCCGACGATACTAATATTGATAAAACAAGAACGATCATGAATCGGTTCTTGATATTGCCCCAAACAAAGTGCTCAAGCCCTGTATTATTTTCTTCCATCATAATGTTCAAATTGTAACATAAATATCTTCTATACAAAGCAAGATATCCACAATACAATGAAAAAATCTGAATATTTTTGGTTATTTGACAAATCAGACAATAAGTTTAGAATCAATTTTAATAAAAACACATTCATAATTTCATAAAAAAATCATCAAAAAATGAGAAAGAAAATTCGTCCCAAAGGACTGACATTTGCAGACGTGCTTTTACTACCAGCATATTCTGAGGTAACGCCTCGAGATGTTGAGACAAGAACACGCCTTACAAAAAAAATTAGTTTGAACATTCCACTCGTTGGAGCGGCGATGGATACTGTAAGTGAATTTACATTTGCAATTACTTTGGCTTGCCAAGGAGGTATTGCAATCATCCACAAAAACATGAGTATCGACCAACAAGTCGAACATGTAAAAAAAGTAAAGAGGGCAGAAAACGGCCTTATTCATGAACCATTCACTTTGCTGCCGACAGCAACTGTTGGTGATGCAAAAAAAATGATGAGTGAAAAACATATCGGAGGAATTCCGATTGTAGATGAAAACAACAAATTGTTGGGCATTGTCACAAACAGTAATTTAAAATTTGAGGACGACGATAGCAAACTTCTCAAAAAAATAATGAAGCATGGAACAGAACTAATTACTGCACCTGTTGGAACTACGATTTCGGAAGCAAAAGAAATTTTGACAAAAAACAAAATAGAAAAACTTCCGATAGTCGATAGCAAGAATACTTTATGCGGACTGTACACCTATAAAGATATTGAAGCATTAAAAATGAGACCGCTTGCATCGAAAGATGAAAACGGCCAGCTTTTATGCGGTGCAGCAATCGGAATTACTTCCGACATAATGGACAGAGTAACTGCTTTGTATAAGGCAGGTGTTGATGTTGTAGTTTTGGATAGTGCCCACGGCCATTCCAAAAATATTATTGACGCACTCACTTTAATCAAAAAAAGTTTACCTGGACTACAAGTGATTGCAGGAAATGTTTGCACATACGAAGGTGCTCGCGCTTTGATTGAAGCTGGAGCTGATGCCATAAAGGTTGGTGTTGGGCCAGGTTCTATATGTACAACAAGGATTGTTTCAGGTGTGGGTTCACCACAACTTACGGCAATCATGGAAGCATATAGAGCTTGTAAAACCAAAAACATTCCTTTAATTGCCGACGGTGGAATACAATCATCCGGTGATATAACAAAAGCAATTGCAGCTGGAGCCGACACTGTTATGATAGGCTCACTATTCGCAGGCACCGATGAGACACCGGGAGAAACAATGATATTTGAAGGAAGAAAGTTTAAAAAATATCGAGGTATGGGTTCAGTCGAGGCAATGGAAGACGGTTCAAAAGACCGATACTTCCAGGACAGTGAGACTGATACCCGCAAGCTTGTGCCTGAGGGTGTTGTTGGAAGAGTGCCATACAAAGGCATGCTCTGGGAAGTTGTTCATCAACTAATCGGAGGCCTAAGATCTGGCATGGGATATTGCGGAGCAAAAAATATCAGCGAATTACAGGAAAATTCTGAGTTTATTGAAATAACTGCGTCCGGCGTAAAAGAAAGCCATCCACACAATATTGAAATAACAAACTCAGCCCCAAACTATAGTTTATAAGTTTTGTAAAAAATATTCTCTCACGTAAAAAATTAATTGATCATGGTAGACGTACTCTTAGGTTTACAATGGGGCGACGAAGGCAAAGGTGCCCGAACGTTGGACCTCATAATGCGAGACGATTATCCTGTCACCGTTCGGTATAATGGCGGACCAAATGCAGGACATTCGCTTGATTTTGGAAACGGAAAAACAATAGCCGTTCATGTCACTCCAAGTGCAGCAACTTTGGGTGGAATAATTTCTTTGATGGGTAACGATATGGTTGTTGACCCATACGGATTCTACACAGAAGCTCGAGATATTTTAAGAATTCTCGGAGTAGATATTACAAATAATTCGTTCCTTAGCAGGGAAGCAGGAATTATCTCGCCGTATCAAAGACTTTTCGATTTTATTGAGGAATCAATAGCATTCGAAAAAATTGGTACTACGGGCAAAGGAATCGCTGCCACTTATGGTGGTTACAGAGAAAGAAAAATTGTTCGCGCATGTGATGTTGTAGATAAAGATAATTTCCGAATCGCAAACCAGCATATGATTCAACGTATGCAAACGTACGCAAAGAATTTTGATATTCCAAAAATACTGGAAGGTAAAAATTTTGATTTAGAAGCTGAGATGGTTAAATACTATCACGCAATAGAATGGATGCACCAAAATATTAAAATAGTTGATATGAACAAAAAGGTGCAAGACCTTTTACGCCATAGAAAAACTAGCAAATTTTTAGCGGAAGGTGCGCAAGGGGTACTCTTAGATATTAATCACGGAGATTATCCTTATGTTACTTCATCCAACACTTGCGCATTTGGCGTATTCAATGGATTAGGAATCGGCCACAAACAATTTGGAAAATTATACGGCGTAACAAAACCATATAATACAAAAGTTGGTGGTGGAGAATTTATTTGCGAAATGTCGACCGACAGGGAATTGCTTTTTCAACGCGACGGAAACGAAAAGGGTGCATCAACTGGCAGACCACGTATGTGTGGCTATCCAGATATGGTGGTACTCAGACACGCAATAACAATACATCGCGGTTTTGGACCAATGCATATAATAGTATCTAAGGCAGATATATATCCAAGCGAATTATTGGACAAGCCAATGCTCGCCGTGGTAGCACACAAACACAGAGACGGAAGCATTTCAAAAGAATTACGTTTACCACTAAAAGATATAGTGGGTGTAGTAACAAAAGAAATCGCTCCGTGGCAAGCAAAATATGACTTGCGTAAACACAATGAAAATGATTGTAAATTGTTTGATAACTTCTTGAATTTTGTTTATGAAGAGTTAAGTGATTTACCCAAAAATTCGTTTGTAATTGATATTGTTGGTACTGGTCCACAAATTGGCCAATACTATGAGCAACCAAAACGATAATCGTGCTAAAAAATATAAAAAACAAAGTGCAGACGTTGTAATAACGGCTGCACTTTTTATTTTGCAAAATAAAAAAGAACCGAAGTTCTTTTTAAATTTTATTAAAACGATTTATTTATTTCTTTGTTGCTGTGCACTTTCTGAATCATTTGCAGAAAGAACAATGGTTGCAGATGCAATAAATATTCCTATATATCCTATTAAAACGTACATGAAATTAATTTCAGGTAAACTTTTTTCAAAATATGTATTTATTAAATACAACGCCACACACATTAAAGCAAACGCCACAGTAGCTACGATTTTTTTAGAAAAAACTATAATCATAGTGAAGAAAAAAATAACAATCAGTGCTGTTAAATAATTTTTGGAAAAAATATGCTCATTTTTTTCCCAATCAGTCCGTCCTGAAAGATTAGAAAAATAACAATACACAAAAAGTGGTTCAAAAAACAAAGCCACTCCAATAAGAAATAATATTAATTCGTTATTTCTTCTGTGCTGTCTAAAGCGAAATTGCAACCGCAAGAATAATTTTTTCATAAAAAACAAAATTAGAAATGAAGAATGATTTGCAATATATGTTACTCCGTTTATAAATATTGTCTAATCAAACTTTTCGATTAAATCAAAAAATATTGTATACTGGCCGTATGAGTATTCACCCAGAAGTCACCATTGGTCACGTGCATCTTACCGTCTCAGACCTAGACAGAGCGCTCGTTTTCTATCGTGATATTTTGGGCTTTGAAATCACATCTCGTTATGGCGATAGTGCAGTGTTTCTTTCAGATGGCGGATATCATCACCATATAGCACTCAATACCTGGGCAGGGAAGAATGCCACCCCCGCTCCAAAAGGCCATACAGGGCTATATCATGTGGCTATTTTATACCCAAGCAGAAAAGAGCTCGCCCGGGTCCTAAAGCGTCTCATAGACGAAAAATACCCCTTAACAGGCACCGCAGACCACGGAGTATCCGAAGCAATCTACCTCGAAGACTCCGATCAAAACGGCATTGAATTGTACTGCGATAGACCACGCGAAACCTGGAAAGTAAAAAACGACGGGGAAGTGGAGATGGTGACGGAAGTACTAGATATTGATGGGCTACTTATGGAATTAAGTTAATTTTTTATGGCAAAAAAATCTTCCGAAAAGAATCTACAAGATTTGCAAAAAATGGTTATTGCTTTTCGTGACGCAAGAAACTGGAAACAATTTCACAATCCAAAAGATCTTGCTCTATCAATGGTTTTAGAAGCTGGCGAAGTAATGGAGCATTTTCAATGGAAAAATAATTCAGAAATTGAAAAATATACCTCAGAACATAAAGACGAAATTGCAGACGAACTAGCTGATGTACTTAGTTACATTTTAATTATTGCAAATGATTTAAATATAAATATATCAAAAGCTTTAGAAATTAAAACAGAAAAAAATAATAAAAAATACCCAGTCGAGAAAGCAAAAGGTAAAAGTACCAAATACAATAAACTTTAATATATGTCAGAAATTAAAAAATTTTCTTTTGAAAGGGAAAAATTAGAACAAATTAAATCATACAAATTCGGAAAAAATTGGCCGGTTGTTTATATAATAGAAAACGGAAAAGAAATATATATAGGAGAAACAGTTCACGCATACAGCAGAAGTAAACAACACTATGACAGCAATCCAGAAAGGAGAAAATTAAAGAATTTATATATAATTAGCGATAATGAATACAATAAATCAGCAGCCTTAGATATTGAATCTTGGCTTATTCAGTATATTTCAGCGGAAGGATCGTTTACTTTACAAAACGGCAACAACGGACTAAAAAATCATAATTATTTTGAAAGAGAAAAATACAAAGCAAAATTTGAAATAATTTGGGAAAGACTAAAAGAAATTTCTTTAGTTAATAAAGATCTTATTCAGATACGAAATAGTGATCTTTTTAAATATTCACCATATAAATCTCTAACAGAGGATCAAATTTTTGTTGCAAAAAAAATATGTAAAAATATTGAATCTGGATTAGAAAATAAATATATAATAAACGGCAAACCGGGTACAGGTAAAACAATACTAGCAATATACCTTGTTAAATTTCTGACAGAACAAGAAAAAACAAAACACCTAAAAATTGCTTTAGTTGTACCAATGACATCATTAAGAAAAACAATAAAAAAAGTTTTTTCAAAGGTAGCGGGATTTAATGCTAAAATGGTTATAGGTCCAAGCGATGTAGTAAAAAATAAATATGATGTTTTAATTGTCGACGAAGCACATCGACTCAAACAACGAGTAAATTTAACAAATTACCCAGTTTTTGATCAAACAAACGTAAAACTAAATTTAGACAAAACAGGTACTGAACTTGATTGGATAATCAAATCTTCAAAACACCAAATTTTGTTTTATGATAAAAATCAAAGCGTTAAACCAACAGACATAAATCCTAAAAAAATCACTGACTTGGACGCCATCCATTATGATCTCATTAGCCAACAAAGAATAGATGCGGGTGAAGAATATACTAATTTTATAGATGACCTTTTTGACCTTCAAGATATTTCAAAGTATAAATTTTCAAATTACGACTTAAGGATTTACACAAACATACAAGACATGGTTTCCGATATAAAAACAAAAGATTCAGAACATAAATTATCGAGAATTGTTGCTGGATACGCTTGGCCATGGAAAACAAAAGGTAATAAACCAGGATATGATATAGAAATTGATGGTACTAAATTAATTTGGAATAGTACCGCACAAGATTGGGTTAACTCAAATAATTCGATAAACGAAGTTGGTTGTATTCACACAGTGCAAGGATATGATTTAAATTACATCGGAGTAATAATTGGACCAGAATTAGCATATGACGAAATAAATAATAAAATTATAATTAATTCTGAAAAATATAAGGACATTAATGGTAAGCGTTCAATCACCGAACCTAAAGAATTAGAAAGATATATAATTAATATATACAAAACATTGCTTACAAGAGGAATAAAAGGTACCTATATATACGCAGTAGACAAGTCATTAGAAAAATATTTATTAAAAAACATAAATATTAAAAAAAATAATTCTGAAATTATATCACCATATATTACTGAATATAAAATGGTTGATATACCTTTATTTGAATCGGTAGGCTGCGGAGAGTTAATGTACGCAGATCAAAATAGCTTAGAAATGATCTCGGTTAGGAAAGATTATATGTCTTCTGGTTCAAAATATTTTGTTTTAAGAGTAACAGGAGATTCCATGAACAAAGCAGGTATCAACAGCGGTGACTTAGTCTTGTGTGTTAAAAATTACCACCCTGAGATTGGAAATAAAGTTGTAGCACTAATAGGAGACGACGCAACAATCAAGGAATACCACAGAGAAAATAATAATGTAATTTTAAAACCAGTTTCAAGCAACCAGCAACACAAACCTATGAAGTTTACGGAATATGACGAAATAAAAATACAAGGTGTTGTTGTAAGAGTGTTAGACAAGGATGAATAATTTCACCCTCAAAAAATCCCGCACGACCAAACGGATTCGGATTTCGGTTCATCCTGATGGCAAGGTTAGTGTTTCGGCGCCGCAGCTTGTGCCGGATTTTTTGGTGCGACGATTTGTGGAATCAAAGAAAAATTGGATTGAGGAAAAGCTGGAATATTTTAAAAAACATCCAGTTGAAAAATCCCCATTTTTAATTAAGCCGAGAATGAATGAGGCAAATAAAAAACAAGCACTTGCGCTTGTTTATGAACGACTTAAACATTTCAATAATTTCTATAATTTCCCTTACAACAATGTCAGCATCCGAAATCAAAAAACTCGCTGGGGAAGTTGTTCGAAAAGAAAAAATTTAAATTTTAATTTTAAAATAATATTCCTTACACCCGAACAACAAGACTACATTGTCGTGCATGAATTGTGTCATTTGCAAGAATTCAATCACGGCAAAAAATTTTGGGACCTTGTGGCAAAACAGAGCCCGGATTATAAAAATATTCGTTCGTCAATCAAAAAATTTAGGTTATAATACTATTTATCATTATGAACAAATACTTGCGCACACCAAGCAAAATAATCGACTTACATGGACACACCACATCCGAGGCAAAAATCGCGTTAGACGAGCTTTTGAAATCAAACGAGAGCTATGTGAGAATAATAGTGGGGAAGGGCAATCATAGCAAAGAGGGTCCAGTACTTAGAGATTTTGTAAAGAAATATTTCTTGAGTAAAAACATTCATTTCAATCAATCAAAAATTAGTGACGGTGGCGAAGGTGCGCTCGAAGTTTTTTTATAAAATTGGCAAAAAAAATTCCACGCAAATGCTTTGAAAAGCTTTCGCGTGGACTTATTTTTGCACTATTCAAACACAACATTTAGTATCGTGATATTATTATATTTTTTACTTTAGTAAGAATTTTTGGATATTTTTTTAGTATATCCTTAACTCTTTCGATTTTTTGTTCGCCCTTTTTGCAGACAAGCTCACCAGAATCTAAACCGGCTTCTTTAAAAATCTGCAGATATTTTTCATATTCTTCACTGTATGTGTTGGGTCCAATTTCACCAATGGCATGCGACACAAGATTTATAAGTGATTGAACTAAAAAATATTCTCCGGCAATTTTTATTGAAACCACATCTGAATTAAATTCCACATCAGAACCAGTATGGCTCTGTTGTGAATGCCAGTATTCCTGCTGCAAAATTGAGTTTGCATATCTTTCAAAAGAAATGAGGGAATCAATTCCTTCTTTTTTTAAAAGTTCTACTCCGACTTTATAGCTTCTTTTAATGGCGTAGCGATTTAACTCTATAAATCCACCGTTTGGTTCAAACTCTCCAGCAAAAGGTGAAATCGTATCGTCTACGATAATCATGTTTACACCGATGAACGTACCGCAATTACACGGAACATCTCGGAATTCACCACCATTACTTCCGAAGACGGTTTTTACCTTTAAGGTCTTCCCGAAAGGACAGGGAAATTTTCCAATAGGGGCAGACATAGTCTCTTTTAAGAGTTTATCTACTTCTCTCCATCTTGGATGTGGATCGGTATTTGGATGAATAGATTTAACAACACACAAGGTATCGGTAAATTCAGTTTTTGTAGGTGTGCTTGAATTGCCACAACCAAACAAGAAAATCAAAACGGGCAACAAAAATACATATTTCATGTGTGAACGAATTTAAGAAGATATTAACATTATTTCGAGATATTGTCAAATACATAAAAAATTTAGCTCTTGGGAAAATAACTTCTATACACATCGCGCAAAATTTGTGTTGTTTTATTTATCCACAGATGTTTTTGCTTGCTTGTGAACGAGCGTTCACATATACTT
>CAYSZI010000002.1:0-29865 GCA_964435545.1 uncultured Candidatus Saccharibacteria bacterium
GTATATAGCTTTATGTATTATTTTGGATATAAAAGTTGCTGGAGGTGTTGTTAGTGGAGGAGACCCCAAGACTTTAATCTGGTGGGTTGTTTTGATAGCAATGCTGATAAATTTTAGTATGTTTTTTACTGATTTTATTATTGATACATCAAATACCCTGGCTCTGGTTTTTTATAACCAGATTTCCGTTGTTGCTGCCACAAGTAGTACTGATAAGCCAGAAATAACAGACGCGGAAGGTGTTGTCTTGGCTGGTAAAGCAAATACTGGTGTGGATCCAAAGTCTATCGCTTTATCTTTAGCTCAAGGAATGCATCCACAGATACTCATGGATCAAAATTTTTGGAATTCTCTTAAGGCTGATGGGGTTAATGTGCAAAATACTGAATGGCTTGCAACATTTTTAGTAAATACAAACCCTATATTGGCTGTTGGTCATAGACTTTGGACTGGTCAATGGAAAGTGACTAATGATATAGTACGGGTACCAACCGGAAAAATGATTATGATTTTGTTGATACTTAGTGCTATATACTTTTCTCTTGCGTGGAGCTTTTGGATTGCATCTTTTGCTTTTATGGGTCGTATGCTTGAATTATTTATTGCAATTATTTTTTCACCATTTGCTTTTGTGTCATTTATTGTTCCATCGATGAGAAAAATGAAAAGATTTGGTTGGAAGGATTGGTTTGACAAACTAAATGGTGCAGCTTTTAGTGCCCCGATATATTTTTTGATGATTTTGTTGTTATCTATGATAATGGGATCTGCTTTGTTTGGTGGTACTCAAATTGATGTCAATTCGAGTTGGACTATTACTCTTTTAGGTTCGGTTCTTTTGCCGACAGTTATTTGTTATCAATTGTTACAGATGGCAACAAAACAGGTTCAAGAAAATTCTGGCGAAATGGGGCAAATGTTAAGTCGTGGTGCTGAAAGATTAACAAAAGGGGCTGGAGCACTTGCGCTGGGTGGGGTTGCGACTGTTGCAACTGGAGGTCTTGCTGGTGGAGCTGGTGTTGCTGGTATGGCAGGGCGAATGGTTGGGAATAATTTGGCAAAATCTGCAGCGACTAATCTTTTTGGAAATGGAACTATTGGAAAACTTGCAAATGGTGCAATGAAAAATAAGTTTAATAATGGCGATTGGACAAAAACAAAGCCGGATGTTAAGCCATCGACACCAAGTGGCGGCTCAAAAGCCGGAGGTGCTGCTACCAAAGTTGGAGGTATGGCTCTCCAGGCAACAGGATCTGTTATTAAAGGTACTGGCAGTGCAGTAAAGACCGTGGGCGATACTGTTGGTAAATTGGGTATGGTTGGAGCACTTGTTGGAGGTGCAATGTCTACCGCAGGAAGTGCTTTAAAAGGCGTTGGCGGTGGAATAAAAAATACAGGGAAAGCTATGAGAAATATTGGAAAGCCTACGCTTAATAAAGATGAACTTAAACAAGTTCGTACTGAAAAAACAAAACGTGGAAATGCTATCTCAAAACAAAAAGAAAAAATCGATGGTAAAAAGAAAGACTTAAAAAATGTAGAAAATGATGTTGGTGGTGAAAAGAAAAAATTAAAAGAAAATAACGCAAAGCAAAAAGAAACAGAAGATTCAATCAAAAAAGATTTCAATGAAGGAAATCATATGATGGCCTTGGGTAAGGAGAGTGGTAACACAGAAATGTTTAAGAAGGGTCAAGATTTGGTAAAATCTGCACAGAAAAAAGAAAATGAATATAACAAACCATTTGGGGCTAAAGAATCTTTTGAAAACCAGAGAAAGTTTAGTGAAGGAAAAATAAAAGAAGGTGAGGCGCAAATAAAACAGAAAAAGTCTGAGCTTAGAGATGATAATGCTGTTTTGAAAGGTCTTGAGTCTGGGAAAAAGGCCAAGGTTGATGCAGATGGAAAAGTGCAAAGAAATTCTCTTGGTTTTGCAAAAACTGAACCAAAATTGGTTTATGGAAATGATCCAAAAACTGGTAAGCCAAATATAAATCCAGCAACGGGTAATCCTGTTACAAAAACAGAAGCACTCCAAACATTAAGTGTAAAAGAACTTGCTTCCGCTTCAAAAAATAGTGCAAGTTCACCAGTTAGAGAGCGTCTCGGTCAAAAGGTTGCAGAAAGTAGTGGAAAAACTGTCTCGATGAAAAGGGATCCACTTGGAAGTGTTAAAACGGTCTCTTCAACATCAAAACCAGCAGTTCGTTCTTGGAGTGACGATTATGCAAAATCATCGCAAGGAGCTTTTGCTGGAAATATGACTTCTACTGCCGGAGGTAATATCCCAGAAATCAAGGTCACAGTTATTTCTCCAAATGCCCAACCTTCAGCTCCTGCACCAGCTGTTAACGTAATCACAAAAAATTTAAACGATTCTTCGAGTGGAAAATCAAAGGGCGGTTCAGGAAATTCGGGCAGTGATTCAAGGCCAGCAAAATCTAGCGCTACAATGAAAAATGTTAATAAGACGACTGTCAAAGAAAAGAGTTCAACTGTGGTTTCGGGTGGAGGGAATGCCTCAGCCAATATTGCCGTTGCTTTTAGTCAGGTTGTCGGTGATATAAAAGCTGCTGGAAATGTTTCCAGTGGGGGGTCAAATTATTCCACACCATCAGTATCAAGTGGTGGGTCTGGTAGTGGAAACACAAAAGGTGGCGGAGAAGAATATTATTCAGAACCTGCTGCAAAAAGTTCACCTGCCAGTTCTCCGGCTAGTGCTCCACAGAAAGGCAAATAATCTAATTAAATTTAACAAAGTCGCACGTAATTAATAAATAATTTTATAAAAATATGACTGATGAAATAGACACAAGTTCACATGTTCCAAGTGAAATCGACGCAGAGCTTAAAGAACGTTTTGAGCTTTTGCCAGAAGATTTACAAAAAGTTATTTTAGATTCGGGTTATACGACTACTTTGTTTCATATTGCAAAAGCAAATAAATTGACATACGAACAACTCGAGACTCTTCAACTCGAAACGCTCATGGCTTTTCTTGGAATGAATAAACCAGATGAGTATCGAGAATTTTTACAAGACGCATTTAAAAAAAGTGACGCAGAAATGGATGTTATTATACAAGCAGTAAATGAGCAAGTGTTTGATCCTGTAAGAGATTCGCTCCATCATTTGTATAGTTCTGATGAAGGTGATTCTGATATAGATGAGGATGAAGAGGAAGAAGAAAATGCTACGGAGGATGAAGTTGACGAACAGCCTTCATCAAGCGGTTCTCCAGAAAAAGTAAATTCAATTCCAATAAATATTGGAATTCCAAAACCTGTACAAAATATTCCACCAACCGTTGCGCCTAGTGTGGAAGTAAAAATGCAACCCATTGTTCCACAAGCAACAACAATAACACCATCTGAAAAAACAGTCTTAGGTAGCGCTGGAATTGTTTTAGGTGAATCTCAAAACAACCTTGATGTTAAGCAAGATGCTCCCGTTGTTCAAAATCGAGAAGACTTAATAAAGAGCATTGAGAATCCTGTAAGAAATCCAAGTGCAACAATCGTTGCAAATAAACTTAGTGTATCTTCAACTCTTATGCCAAATAAGACTACAGATTATTCACTTCCAAAAACAACTCCTCAAAGCACAACACCAGCTTCAGCACCTGTTGTGTCCGCTTCATCTTCTACTCCAGCATCAACCCAAAAAGGAAACGATGGTTATCGTGAGAAGATTTAATTATGAAATATGAAGTTCCAAAATTTATTGACGTAGAAGACAAAATAGTAGGCCCTCTTACTTTTAGGCAATTTGCCTATCTTGTTGGAGGAGCAGGTCTTTGTTATGTAGCTCTAAAAATTATTTCTTCAACATTAATCGCTTTTCTTGTTATTATACCCGTTGCGACTTTTTCAGTAGCACTTGCCTTTATAAAAGTAAATAATAAGCCGTTGCTCAACGTTGTTGAATCAGCTTTTAATTATAGTCTTAGAAAAAAACTATATCTTTGGAAAAAAGATGAAAAAGAAAAAGTTTTAAAAAAAGAAGAAAGCGGAGTGGTTGCACAAAAATATCTTCCAAGAATTTCAGAATCAAAACTCCACGACATTTCTTGGGGGCTTGATGTTTTAAACAAAGACTCTTCACAAAAACAATAATTTTTTTAAAAAATTAAACAAGTTTTATTTTTTAATGATATAATAAATACATAAAAATATTATGTCTTCATCTTCAAGTCCAACACAAGATTTTGTACCTATAAAAGAAGTACGCGGGGGAACCATCGTTTTAAAAGACGGAGGTCTTCGTGGAATTATTGCAGTATCATCTGTTAATCTTTCACTAAAATCTTTAGATGAACAGATGGCGACAATCGGACAGTTTCAATCATTTTTAAACTCAGTTGATTTTCCAATTCAAATTGTTGTTCAATCAAGACGTTTAGATATTCGCCCATACTTGATAACTCTTGATGACATGATGCGTAAACAGCACGAGCCTTTACTCAAACTCCAAACAGCAAGTTATATTTCATTCGTTCGAGAATTTACTGATCAGGTTGCTATTATGCGCAAACGTTTTTATATTGTTATTCCATATCAAGAAGCTGCACTGTCTACAAACAAAGGCTTTTTAGGAAACCTATTGGGAAATAGTAATAAAAAAAGTTTTAAACCTGGGGAGGATACTGATTTTGAGGAAAGACAAACACAATTAGACGAACGCATAAATATCGTAACAGGCGGTCTTGGAAGTTGTGGTATGAGAACAGAAAGATTAAAAACAGAGGAAGTTATTGAGCTTTTTTATAAAACATTTAATCCCGGGGATACTCAACCTGCAGTGCAGATGGGTACCTTGGACACAAAATAGTATGGGATTTTTTGATTCATTATTTGGAAAAAGTGATTCGCAGAAAAGCATGGGAGGTATTTCGGCTTCTTCTATGCCGATTTTACCACAACAAATATATGAAGCGGCCGCTCTTGAACTAAAAGATATTATTGCGCCGTCAGCTCTTCAAATACAGCCAAAAACAATTAATCTTGGAGATAAAATCGCAAGAACTTATTTTGTTATTTCATATCCTTCAAATCTAAACGATAGCTGGCTTTCACCCGTAATAAACCTAGATAAAATTTTTGATATTTCAATTTGTATTGAGGCTATGGATACCTCAACAATACTTAGAACTTTTCAAAAAAAAGTTGCTGAAGTTCAAAGTCAGATTATGGCTCGTGAAGAAAAGGGTATGACTCGCGACCCCTCGCTTGATATGGCGTATAAAAATCTTGAAAATTTGCGTGATAGATTGACTCAAGCTGAAGAAAAAATGTTTGAAGTTGGTTTGTATATCACAATTTATGCTGACAGTGAAACAGAACTTTTCAAAATTGAAAACGAACTAAAATCTATTTTGGAAACAAGATTGATTTATTTCAAACCAGCTTTGTTTCAACAAGAAGAAGGATTCAAAAGTGTTATTCCATTGAATGATGACCATCTTCGTGTTTATCAAAAATTAAATTCAGAGCCGTTGTCGAGTTTTTTCCCATTCGTTTCCGCAGATCTTTCTTCAGACAAGGGAATTCTTTATGGAATAAACAGACACAATTCTTCAATGATTATCTTTGATAGATATTCTCTCGACAACTACAATTCAATTATTTTTGCGACGTCTGGAGCAGGGAAGTCCTATGCAACAAAACTTGAAATTATTCGAACGCTGATGTTTGAAACTGAAGTTATTGTTATCGACCCAGAGCGTGAATACGAACGTCTTGCAGAGGCTCTTGGAGGAAGATATTTTAATATTTCTTTGAGTTCAGATAGTCATATCAACCCATTTGATCTTTCAATTCCCACAAAAGATGAAACTGCTGCTGATGTTTTGCGTTCAAACGTCATCAATCTTGTTGGACTATTTCGTATCATGCTTGGAGGTCTTACTCCACAAGAAGATGCTCTTATTGACCGCGCAATTACAGAAACATACGGAATTAAAGATATCACTCCAAACTCTGATTTTTCGCAGATTGATCCGCCTCTTCTTTCAGACTTTGAAATGGTCCTCTCTGGTATGGAAGGAACAGAATCTCTTGTTTCTCGTCTTTCAAAATATACACACGGAAGTTG
Source organism: uncultured Candidatus Saccharibacteria bacterium (assembly GCA_964435545.1). Lineage (GTDB taxonomy): Bacteria > Patescibacteriota > Minisyncoccia > Phycocordibacterales > UBA9973 > CAITQP01. Next base: position 6,094 of record CAYSZI010000002.1, read on the forward strand.
GTCTGGTTTTATGAACAAAGGTTCAAACGTCGATATCAACAAAAAATTCGTAGTTTTTTCTGTGCGTGACATGGAAGACGACTTGAAACCAGTCGCAATGTACATCGTTACTCACTTTATTTGGAATGAAGTTCGTAAAAATATTAAAAAACGTCTTCTTGTTGTGGATGAGGCGTGGTGGATGATGAAATCTGAAGATACTGCTTCGTTCTTGTTTTCTATTGCAAAACGCGGACGTAAATATTTCTTGGGTCTTGCAACGATTACTCAGGACGTGGGTGACTTTATGAAAAATCCATACGGGGTTCCGATTGTTACAAACTCATCGTTGCAGTTACTCCTAAAGCAATCTCCTTCGACAGGTGATACTCTTCAAAAAACATTTAACCTTACAGACGAAGAAAAATATCTTTTGTTGGAATGTAATAAAGGAGAGGGAATATTCTTTGCAGGGTTGAAACATGCCGCTATAAAAATTATTTCTTCGTATACTGAAGACCAGCTTATTACATCTGATCCGTCACAAATTTTGGCTCAACAAAAAGCTCGTATGGAACTTTCGCAAGCTGTAAAAGACAAATAAAATTTGGAGGTAATAAACATATCTCTTGCTAGAAAAGATTGCATAAGTATCGTATAATTTAACTATGAAGTACCGTGTCTTTGTATTATTAATTTTGACCATATTTTTTAGTATGGGCGTTTATTTTGCAAAGGCGCAAGTAGGATCTCTTATGGGTACACTAAATGATGTTTCTGTTGATTTTTTTCCGGAATTACCGCAAGCGAACGAAGAGGTTTTATTTAGAATTAAAAGTAATTTGGTAAATTTAACCTCAGCAGATATTACTTGGTCTGTTGATGGGAAAAAAGCCAAGAGTGGTGTCGGTATAACAACTTTTTCAATAAGAACAAAAGATGTAGGTGTTCAAACCAAAATTAATGTAACAATTTTTGCCGTTGGTGGATATGCAATAAACAAAGAAATCGTTATTGTACCATCATCTTTGGATATTTTGTGGGAAACAGTTGGTTCTAATGTACCACCCTTTTATAAAGGCAAGGCTTTACCAACAAATATGGCAACAATAAAATATGTAGCAATACCAAACGTAAAAAATGGTTCAGGTACTTTTGTTAATCCAAAAGAGTTTGTATATAGATGGGAAAAAGACTATGAACTAGATATTGATTCTTCTGGTTATGGAAAAAATACTTATACTGTTGATATGGGAATTATTGATGATTCAGAAAATGTTGGTGTTACTTCAAATTTGCGTGGCGGTGGTGGTTCGGCCCAAAAATATATAACAACCGGTGTATATGACCCAAAAATTGTTTGGTATGCCAATAGTCCACTTTTCGGGCCTCAATTTGAAAGAGCTATAAATGATGGCTTTACAATAAAATCAAGCGACGTTTCTATTTTTGCAGAACCATTTTTTACGTCGCCAAAAGGTTTAGTTGATGGAAATTTATCTTATAACTGGCAGCTCAACAGTGAAGAATTAGGTCCACAGAAAACTGGCAATATTTTGACGATGCACAGAAATAATAATAACCAAGGAACCGCAGAGGTAAAATTAACAATAGAAAATGATGCTAAGCGTCTTCAGGACTTAGTATCAACGCTATCTTTATCTTTACAATAAAATTATGAAAAAAATTATTTATATTGTTGTTATAATTCTTATTCTGTTTTCATGCTATTGGTTCTTTTTTGTGATAAATAATCCTTCAAAGAACAATGGAGGTATGGGGCAATTGAAGTCTCTATTTCCTTACGGTGTACAAAATTATAATAACAGTGGAAGTGTATCTCAAGAGCCCGGCAAAAATAATGCACATACTGAAACTCAAGTAACTCAAACAGATCAATATAACCCCTTGATACAACTTTCAACAAAAGCCGTTATTGGTATAACAGTGGTAACCCCGCCCTCCCAGGTTCCATCATATATGCAAGATTTAACTTCTACTTCAACAGTTTCAATTATTCCTCAATATCAGTCGACAATATTTTCTAAAACAAAATTGCCTGTTGTTAGGTTTGCCGAACACGGCACGGGGTATATTTACGATGTTGATGCTCGTGCTCAAAACGAAACAAAACAAACTGGTACAACAATACTTCGAGCATACGAGGCGTATTTTGGGGATTTTGGAAATAGTGTAGTTATTCGTTATTTAAAAAATGACAACGCAACGATAGAGACTTTTCTTGGTAAAATAGTTCCTCCTGCTAATGATAATTCTGGACAATTTGCAAGTTTGAAAGGTGATTTTTTACCAGAAAATATTTTAAATTTTATGATGTCTCCTGACGGAAATAGTTTTGACTATGCATTGCAAACAGATAACGGATTGTCGGGTGTTTATGAAAAGATAGATGGAACTGGCGAAAAGCAAGTGTTTACTACTGATTTAAGTGAGTGGCTTTTTGATTTAAAACAAGGAGGTTTATCTGCCACAACAAAAGCTTCTTCGGGTATCCCTGGATATTCGTACATAATATCTAACACAGGAATATTTAAAAAAGTCATTGGTGAAGTGAATGGATTAACAACAAATATGAGTCCTGATTCAAGACAGCTTTTATATAATTCTGCTGATGGAAATAGTATCGTAACATATATTCGTCAGGCAAACGGAAATTCTAATAAATTGAGTGTATCAACACTTGCAGAAAAATGTGTATGGAGCAAAAAATCTGTATTGTTGTATTGTGCTATCCCATCCTATATACCAGGTGGAGATTATCCAGATGTTTGGTATCAAGGTTTAGCTCATTTTCAAGATAGTATATGGAAAATCGATACGGTTTCAGGTAATGCAGTAAAAATAAACGATTTAGCTGATTTAAATATTGATGCAGTTTTGTTGACACTTGATCAAAACGAAAATTTCTTATTCTTTAAAAACAATAATGATGGAACTCCATGGTCGCTTGATTTAAAACCAACAGCTCAAAAAACAAAATAATATATCTAAAAATTTATGAAAAAAACAATAATAAAAATTAGTTTGTGCGCTCTAACATTTTTTTGTTTTGTAAATTTTGCACATGCGGATTGTGTTTCGTCTGAAACTGCAACTACAGCTAGTTATTGTTTCTTGGCACCCATTAGTAGTGCTAGCAGTGTTGATACTACCACAGGTCTTGAAGTTTATTTTAATACATTAGTAAAAATATTTATTGGTTTATTGTCTGTTCTTGCTGTTGTAATGACAATAGTTGGTGGTATACAATATATGCTTTCTGAAACAGCTTCGGAGAAGGGGGGTGGTAAAAGCAGAATTCTTAGTGCTATTTTTGGTTTAGTTTTAGCTCTTGCTTCTTATATGATACTCAATACAATCAATCCAAAATTAGTGAATATTCACATTGGTTTTCCACCCGTGAGTTCTCTGCAACGCTAAAATATATGAAATATATAAGTAAATATTTAATTCTAAGAGTAGTATTTGTATTTATTGTATTTATTGTATTTTTTAATATAAACATATCTGCAAAAGCAGATGATTGTTCAGCCGGCACTCAAAAATATTGTTTATTAGCACCAATAGGTGACGCGAAGTCAATAAACGTTACGGATGGTTTTGGTGTTTACGCAGCAGAAATGATTCGTATATTTGTAGGTATACTTTGTACCTTAGGTGTTGTTATGTTTATTTGGGGAGGAATTCAATACATGTCTCCAGGAAGTTCAGAAAATAAAACTAATGGTTTACTTAGGATAAAAAATACAATTTATGGTTTACTTTTGGTTTTAGGGTCATATACATTGCTTTATACAATTAATCCAAAATTGGTAAATCTTGGGGTTAGTGTTCCGAGTGTTGTACTAACACTTATGTCTGAACCCAGATCAAGTATTAGTACGCCAGAAGGTGGACCTACGGGCCCGGCCGATGTAAGCAAAGTATATTGCCCTCATAGTGGTGGAAGGGCAGAAATTGCAAAAATTGCGGCTTCGATGGTAGGTAATGTTACATATCGTTCAGCTGGAGCTGGCAGTTGTCCTGACGGTCAAATATGTAAAGATTGTTCAGGGTGGACAAGTTTAGTTTTGTCGTGCGCAGGGCTTACTCCAGGCGGAGGAACTTCAGTTATGTTTAGTCCAATGACAAATAGAGTGACATCAATTTCAAAATCAGGTAGTGGTGTTATTGTTAACGGTTCTCCTTTGCAAGACGGAGATGTTATTGGTTGGAAGGCACATGATTGGTCTCCAGAAACTCTAGACGGACACGCCATGCTTTATGTCGGAGGTTCGCTTTACGAAAATCACGGAGGAAATGGAACCCAAACAGGACAAGGTGTAAGAGGAAATTTGCCTATGACAATATATGATGAAGGTGGAACTTTTGGACAAACATTTACTGGGGTGTATAGACCAAATTAAATAATTCTAAAAATTAAAAAAATACATCACTTTGTTGAAAGTGATGTATTTTTTTAATTTTTAGAATTTTGGATCTACGTATTTTATTACGATATGTCTTTTTGGGCCATCTCCGATTGATTCAGTTTTTACGTCTGGGATTTCGGACAGGAATTCGTGAATGATCCTGCGGTCTGAAGGGGACATTGGTTCAACATCGATACTTGATTTAAAATATCTTGCTCTCTCTGCCATCATGTGCGCAATTGTTTTTAGGTTGTCGATTTTCTTTTTTTCGAAACCGTTTGCATCTAAAACAACTCTTGGTCTAACGGTACCTTCCTCGGTCATTTTTTCAATAATCTTATTTGCGAGGTGGTTTAGTGCGTTCAAAGCTTCGGCTTCGCGAGCTAGTAAAAAACGTGCATTTGGAGAATCAATAGAAAACCATATAGTGTCTGATTTTTCATCATGAAAAATTGTGATTTCCTCAGGTTTAAATCCCGAGCTGTGTAGAAGTCCAGATATATGATTTTGTATTTTTTCGTGCGCCATATGATTATTCTAATGCTTTAACTGCCTTTAAATAATTTGAACCTTTAGCAATTTTGTTTCTCGTATACAATTCTTGTCCGATAGTAAAGATATTACTCGTAATCCAATAAAGTGCAACTGCTGCCGAAACTCGGTAGGCGATAAAGACAATCATGATAGGTAAAACATAGAGCATTTGTGTTTGCATTGATTTTGCGAATTCGCTCTTCATGTCTGTGCCAGTTGGTTTTGTTTGGCGACCTTGAGCCAAATAACCTTGGAAATATTGGGAGATTCCAGCAATTATCGCAAGAACAATGCTCTTTTTTGCTAAATCTAGGAGACCGAAAAATTGTAAGTTAAATTTTGCTGGAACGTGTACAAAAGAATATATACCAACAGGAATTGAATCAAAACCGTGTATAAACACCATATACAGTGCAATTATGACTGGAAGTTGAACGAAAACCAAAAGACAACTAGAAAAAGGGTTTATTTTATTTTCTTTGTATAAAGCAAAAGTTTTTTTACTTTGCTCGGCTTTGTCGGTAAATTTTTCACGAATTTCTGCGAGTTTTGGCTCGAGCGCTTTCATTTTTAATTGGGCGTTGATTGATTTTTGAGTAAGAGGGAAGAGAACAAGCTTTACTATTATAGTAAGTAAAATAACTGCAAGTCCAACATCTCCACCTGGAATAAATGAGATACAAACTAAAAGTGCATTGTATAAAGGTTGATAACAAATAAGTGTCCAAAGTGTATGTAACATTTCTGAATTTTAGCTTATTTTTTGATTAAAAGCTACTCGTGTTTGCAGAAATTGCAAAAGCGCACTTTTGTGGGTACTCACGGAGCGCGACGGCGCGAGTGTGAGCCAATTTTTCAGCAGAAAAATATGGCGGTACCCGCAGAAGTGCGCTTTTGCAATTTTTACGCAGCTGATTTTTTTTAAATAATCGGTTTTCCACATTAGTTTTTAAATTTTATATCATTAAAAATGATACTATATATAGTATGGATGTTTCTCCTAATTCATTTTTCGCGAATAAAAAAATAAATCCCGATTTAAAAAATCATATCGTAAAAAACACGCGAAGATTTTTACTTGCAATTATTGTTGCGGTCGCGATTCTTTCCGTTGGTTGGTTTATTTATGCAAGATTTTTTGTACACAACAATACTCAAAAGATATACGAAATATCAAAGGCGGGGGACTTACAAAGACTAAGAGATGAATATGTTCCAGTCCCAGAAGTAGTAAGAATTCAATCAGTTGATGTCTTACAGAAAAAAACAACCGTAAATTTTAAACCTGTTGTAAGTGATGGAAAAAATGGCGAGGTTCAAAACACAACACCTCTTTCAATAAGAGAGCAAGCACTAAGGACAATGCAGGGACTCACACAAAGTAAATAAAATGACAAAAAATTTTTTTAACAAAACCAAATATTTATTTTTACTCGTAATATTTTTTGTTTCATTTTTTAATACACAAAAAGTTTTTGCTGTTACTGCTCCCACAGTTTTGACTGTGAATTCTTTGAGTGTTACAGATTCAACCGTTACCCTAAAGGGGAATATAAGCGCTTTGGGTACGTACACTTCTGTTTCTGTTGTTGGATTTGAATATGGTTTAACTACTTCATATGGAGCCTCGTCTTCAAATTCAGGTACTTTTCCAATTGGAAATTTTTTAATAAATATTACAGGACTTTCTTGCAGCTCCACTTATCATTTTAGAGCCTTTGCAATAAATAATACTAATCATGGTTCTGACATGACATTCAATACATTGCCATGTATTGGTGCTGGTGGAAATGTTTCTGGTTATGTCTGGAGCTCAAACACTGGATGGATTAGTTTGGATTGCGCACATGGAAGTTCTACTGGTGGAAGTATATGCGGTTCATCTTCTTATACTGTAAACGTAACACCAAATGCTGGAACACAAATTGGTTTATTTACTGGTTATGCATGGAGTAGTGGAGTTGGGTGGATTAGTTTTAACCCAGCAGATTTATCTTCTTCGACCGGAGCTAGTTTGTGTGGAACGGGAACAGGATTAAGTGCACAAGCAAGAATAAATCTTACAACAGGTTCAACAACCTCCGGACAAATTTCTGGTTGGGCAAGGGCAATTAGTGCTACAGGCGGATGGGATGGGTGTATTAGCTTGAGGGGTTCTATTACAGGAACGACAACAACTTATGGTTTGAGTTACAATTACGCTTTAAGTACAAATAATATTACTGGCTATGCGTGGGGAGGTCCAATAATGGGTTGGATTAGTTTTACAAATGCAACATTAAATCTTTCAGCGCCAACACTTTCATTTACTGGAAACGGTAGTACTACAGTAAATCTTCCTTCATCTGGAGGTGCGGTAAATTTGATTTGGATAACAACAAATCTTGCAACATTAAATTGTAATGCAAGCGGGAATTGGTCTACACCAGTATCGTCTGGTGGGGGTTCTCAAACAATTTCGTTTGATACAAATTACACGACAAGCACAAGTACAAAAACATATACAATCAGTGGATGTACAAGTATATCTGGTGCGACGGTTGCAACTTCTACTGTTACTGTAAATGTCGCTCCGAGCGGAGGCGCATTTCTTTCATTTTTAGCAAACGGCAGCACAAACTTAAATATAAGTTCCGGCGATACTGTAAATCTTACTTGGGAAGTTCAAAATGTGGCAACAAGTTCTTGTGTTGGAACAAGTAGTGGTTCGTATTCTGGATGGGCAAGTACAACAAAAGATCCGTCATATTATGTTGGTTCAGCTTCTATGACATTTAACGAATTTATTGGTACAGATCATTCTATAACATCAAATCGAACATACACGCTTACGTGTACTGGTTTACCTTCACAAACAGTAAATATAAATGTAGGCGGTGGTCCTGGTTCAGTTGATCTTACTATTGATGGCGATTCATCAAACCATTCTTTGACTTCAGCTGGAGGTCCTGTAACTCTTGCTTGGACGTTATCAAATCTTTCGTCAACAGCTTGTACAGCTTCGAGCTCGGCAGGTGATTGGTCTGGAAGTATAGATCCATCAGTAAGTAGCTCGACAACAATTACACTTCCGGCAAATACAACAACAACTGATATTATAAGAACTTATACTTTGGGAGGTTGTGTTGGATTGGATGGACTTGTTGTTCCAGATCGAACTGTAACTGCAACTATAAACGGAACCGGACCAACTTTAGTTTTTTATGCAAACGGAAGTGATACAACGAGTATTGATTCTGGATCGGCGGTGACACTTACTTGGCAATTAACAAGTGTTGCAACAAATGCTTGTGTTGGAACAAGCTCTGGTTCATTTTCAAACTGGAATAGCACGATAAAAAATACTACATCGGCAACATCGTTTACTGAAACTATTGGTGGAGATGGTTCAATTACTGCTTCTCGAACATACACAATGACATGTACGGGTTTGCCGGCACAAACTGTAACAATAAATATAAATACTCCGCCTTCAGGTGCTTCTGTTTTGTTGACCGCAAATACACTATCGCCAGAACTTGATTTGCCTTCTTCTGGGGGAACAGTAAATCTAGCTTGGACGACTTTAGGATTAGATACAACAAATTGTCTTGCTGAAAGTTCAGATGAGAATACATCACACTGGAGCGGGTTAAAAACATATTTAGGTGGTTCAGCTAGTTTTTCTTTACCATCAAATACGAGTACAACAGACGATGCTGTTAGAACATATACTTTGAGCGGATGTAAGGCGGCAGGTGTTGATGTTGCTCCTGTAACAGTTACTGTTGTTGTCGCAAAATCTGGCTCCCCATTTCTTTCATTTATTGGAACGGGTGGAAGTGACACAGGAGATAATATTACAGTATACACAGGTGATGCAGTAACACTTTCTTGGACAGTTCAAAATATAAACGGGGGTTCTTGTGTTGGTTCGAGTAATAATTCTTATGCAACATGGACTGGTGCAACAAGCACTTCTGTAAAATCTCCATCATCAACAATAGGTTCAACAGCGACAACTTCCACCGAAAATGTCGGCAGTAGTGCAGTGCCACGAGCGTATACACTTACATGTACTGGAACAAATTCCGCAACTATTTATAAAACCGTAACTATAAATGTAGACAATTCAGTTCCATCTTTATCGCTCCTTGCCTCAGACGGAACAGCAACTGGTACAAATATTACAGTGGCTTCAACTGCGTCAGTAACTCTCACTTGGCAAATGCAAAATATTGCACACGGTTCGTGTATGGGAACAAGTTTTGGTGCATATAGTTTGTGGAATAATACAAGCAAATATCCTTTGATTGGTGATGCAAATGTTGGAGCAACAGTTACATCGCACAGTGAAGTTGTTGGTTCCGCCACAACATCAAGAACATATATGCTCACATGTACTGGAACAAACGGTATGTCGATTTCAGATACAGTTGTTGTTGGTGTTGTGAGTTCGACTCCATTCCTTTCATTCATCGCTTCAGGTGGAATGTCTTCAGGTTCAAGTATTACAGTAATGCCAACAGAACCCGTAACATTAAATTGGACAGTTCAAGATGAAGGAACATGTACGGGCGCGAGTTCGGCAGGTGATTGGGGTGGTTCACAAAGTACAACTTCTGGAACAACACCATCTTCATATTCTTCAAGTCTTGGCACAATATCTTCATCTCCGCGTACGTACACAATGACTTGTGGAACTCTTGTTAAAACAGTTACTGTTTATGTTGATAACAATTGTTATTCAACAACATGCACAGATACACGAGTTGCGAATGTTGATTTTACTGTAAACGGAGATCCTTCAATTGTTTTGCCAGCTTCAGCAAGTACAGCAACACTTGTTTGGTCAACTTCAAATCTTACATCGGCGTATTGTACGGCGTCGAGTTCGGCGGGTGACTGGACTAGTTCCTCGATCGTTTCTTCTGGTGGAATTCAAACACTTTCATATTTGGCAAGCACAAGTACTGTTGCAAGACCACGCACTTATACGCTTAGTGGTTGTTTAAGTGCAATTGATGCTTCGATTGTTCCTCCAGTTACTGTCACAGTAACAATCGCACCATACGGAAAACCATTTATGTCATTCTTTGTTAATGGTCAAGACGCTATTACACTTTCTCCAGCTGGAAGCACTGCAACACTTTCATGGCAATTACAAAATATCGCAACGAGCACGTGTGTGGGTGATAGTTCAGGCTCGTTCAATAATTGGAATAGCTCAATAAAAGGCCCATCACCTGCAGTAGGTACGACGGTCACACCATTTTCAGAAACTATCGGCGGAGATGGTTCGATAAATTCTACTCGTTGGTATACTCTTTCGTGTACAGGAACTCCATCTCAAACTGTCACAATAAATGTTGATGATATTCCACCTCCATCACCAGCTTGCCCAGGAGATCCTTCATGTATAACGGGCGGAGGAGGTAGCGGAGGTGACATAATAAAAGTCCCATTAATCGGTGGTATAAAACGTCCACCATGGCTTGAACTTTAAAATCATTATCAATTTATTAGCAGCAGAAAAATATTATTTATAAAAAGCATATGAAAAAAAATACAAACAAAATTTTAAAGGTCGGAATTCTTTTTTCTCTAATTATTGGAGTTGCTAGTTTTGTATCAATTGTAAAAGCCGACACATGGGCTGCTCCAACAAGCGCTCCGCCAGGAGGGAATTCCTCCTCGCCTTTAAATACAAGTAGCAGTTCTCAATTTAAATTGGGAACACTCGGTATTGGAGAATCTTCTTCAACTTCAACTTCTTCTTCAACTCCGCTTGAAGTAAATGGTATTCTTTCAACAAACGGAGTCGCAAACTTTGGTCCTGCTTTGTTCTACCAAAATACACATATCGGTCCGTATAATACTTGTACTTCATGTTATACCACAACACAACTACCTCCAATGAATTTTAATGTTGCATACCCAGCTTTGGGGGGTCTCCCAGCATATATTGCTCCAACCCCAGGTACTACTTACTCCGTTATGTCGGGATCATCATTAGATTTGGCTCCGGCAAGGTTTAGACTTGGAGCGTATAATTATAATGAAACAAAAGGTTTTGCTCAAAATAATAATGAATCTATTTTTGCGACCGTAGCAGGAAGGATTGGTGGATTTATAAATAATATATTTAATCCTGAAAGCACGTACGCTGCCGCTATCGGCGCGGGGGGTAGTGATACTGGGCCAAACAACCCAAACCCACTAGGTCCTTGTTACGGCCAGTGGTGTAATTCATCACAATGGTGTGATGATGCTTCGAAGTCTTGCCTATCAATGGGAACTACAATAACAGGTACATCAACACTTGCTGGTCAATTTGACAACAACACAGCTGTTGTCAATACAGGTTTTACGTCTGCAGGCGACGGAGGCGATGGTACAGATCCTGGAACAACAGGAGGTCTTCCTGTTGGTCAAACTATCACAGTGGCATCACAGCCAGGGTTGGTTGGTTTTTCACAAGCAATATTCCCTGGCACAAAAAGAGGTAAGCTTATTGCGGAGTTGTCTTTGAGTACAATTCCTTCCACTGGCACAGCTACTCCTCTGCATTATGCAACTACAACAACAGGCACTCTTACTCTTCATTGGCATATTGCTAGTGCTTCAAATTGTCAAATAACTAGTTCAAACCCTGACAGAAATTGGAATGCTAATATATCACTTAATCCTGCTGGTTTTTCAAACGGTTTTCATGATGTTGTTTTTGGTGGTTCACCCGCTGCCTCTCCAGGATCGTATACTTATGTGCTTACTTGTAGTCAAGGCGCAGAATATTTCACACCACATGGTGCCTCTGACTCGGTCACGGTCACTGTTGGTGATCAATATGTAATGCAAGTAAATGGAAACACAAGTTTAGAAGGATATGTTGTTGCAAACGGAAACGTTGTTACAAATGGATTGTTTATTGAGCAAGGTAAACGTGTATGTTTGGAGGATGGAACAGATTGTCCTCCAAACAATGCAACAAATGTAATTAACCCAATAGCGATGGGCGGTTCTGTCGAGTTGGGTGGAAATGATTTGGTGAACAATAATAATCAAACACCTTACATAAATTTCCATTACGGAGGATCAACGAACAAAACAGATCCATATAATTTCCGTATTATAAACGGAACCAACCAGACACTTGATTTTCAAAATTATGACGGATGGGAAATTATGACTGTTAAGCATGATGGTTTGTATATGCAATCATCACAAAAATTCTATGCTGGATCAGAACTTCACCATGCGACAGACGCGATACCAATTTATCATTGTGATCTTGATCCGGCTGGTTCTATTACTACAAATACGTCTTGTGTTCATTATAGTGTGGTGGATGGTACAGAGTACGGCACACGAACAACTGTTGGTTATCTTGAATATCCATACTAATTTTTTAAAAAATTACAAACAAAAAACTCTCGCACCAGCGAGGGTTTTTTTGTTTGCAATTATTTTAAATAATCTTGATGTATAAAAAAGATTTGTTTGCTATAATATATACAGAAAATATATGGAAATTGATATCGCTCAATTTAAAAAAGTTGTTTTAGATTCTGGTTTGGTTTCTGCAAACGATCTTGCGTCTGCGGAGAAAATTTCTATTGAAAAAAAACAATCACTCGGTGATGTTTTGGTTTCGCTCGGAAAATTAAAAGATTCAGACCGAAGACGTCTTGAAGCTTTTGCTCTTGGGATTCCATTTGTAAATTTGAGCGACAAAAAAATTGATTTTAATATTTTGTCTCTTATCCCAGAGCCAATCGCACGCACAAACAATATCGTCGCATTCAACAAAACGGCAGAAGGTCTCGAGGTTGCAATGCTTGATGTTGCAGATTTGCCCACAATCGATTTCGTAAAAAAGAAAACTGGCTTAAAAATTTTGCCAAGACTTTCAGATGACGGCTCAATCAAACTCGCGCTTTTGCAATACAAAAAAAGTTTGCAAGCAGATTTTGATGACATTATAAAACGCGAAAGTGTTTCGTTTAAAACTGTGCTCGAACACGACGGGGGAGATTCAAACGAAAAAGATTTAAAACAACTCGCCGAAGATTTGCCGATTGTAAAAATTGTCGACACTCTTGTTTCGCATGCAATTTTGCAAAATGCTTCAGATATTCATATCGAACCACAAGAAGACCAATTGATTGTGCGATATCGCATTGATGGAATTTTGCATGATGCAATGACTCTTCCAAAAGATACTGCTCCTGGAATTACGGCTCGTATAAAAGTTTTGTCTGGACTTAAACTCGATGAAAAGCGTTTACCACAAGACGGACGTTTCAAGCTCACAAATGACGGCGAAAGATTTTCGTTTCGTGTTTCAACTCTCCCAACATACTTTGGAGAAAAAACAGTTATTCGTATTTTGCGCGAAAATTCTCACGGATATACTCTCGAAGGTCTTGGTTTTCATGGAGAGGCGCTCGAACGTGTTCACAATTCTATGCGTCAAAGATCTGGAATGATACTTGCAGCGGGTCCAACAGGCTCTGGAAAAACTACGACACTTTATACAATGCTTGATATTTTAAATACTCAAGATGTAAATATTTCGACAGTCGAAGATCCAATCGAATATCAAATGGCGCGCATAAATCAAACACAAGTAAAACCAGAAATTGGTCTTACTTTTGCAAATGGTCTTCGTACTCTTTTGCGACAAGACCCAGATATAATAATGGTTGGAGAAATTCGAGACGGCGAGACCGCAGGTCTCGCCGTCAACGCATCTCTTACTGGACACTTGGTTCTTTCAACCATTCACACAAATTCTGCCTCAGGTGCAATTCCACGTATGATTGATATGGGTGTTGAACCATTTTTAATTATTTCAACAGTCAAAACTGTCATGGCGCAGCGTCTCGTTCGTCGTCTTACAAAAAAGAAAGAGGCATATTTTTTGACGCCAGAAGAATTGGAATCAATTTCAAAACTGATTGATTTGGAACGCTTGCATGCATTGCTTGTAAAAGAAAAAATTGTTGAGGAGACTGCTGTGTGGAGCAAGATTCCTTTTTATCGTCCTATAAAAAACGAAGAAAGCGAAGATGGTTACAGCGGGCGAGTAGGTATTCACGAAGTTTTAAATGTATCTGCCACAATCAGACATCTTATTCTTTCTCACTCCTCTCAAGAAGACATAGAAAAACAAGCAAAATCCGAAGGCATGATGACAATGATAGAAGACGGATTCTTTTTAGCTGTACAGGGTTTAACAACAACCGAAGAAGTCCTTCGTGTTGTTTCGGAATAATATTATGCAATTTTCTTATAAAGCAAAAGATTCACACGGACTACCTATCGACGGGGTAATGGAGGCGGAAGACCGTTTTTTTGTTGCTAAAGAATTACGTTCACACAATTATACTCCTCTGTCTGTTGTTCCTTTTGGAAAAAATAAAAAAACAAAACTTCAAGCACACTTTTTAGAAGAATTTTTTTCTGGAATAAGTCTTCATGAAAAAATAATTTTTACCAGCAATCTGTCAGGGATGCTTTCGGCAGGACTTACACTTTACCGTTCGCTTGAAGTGGAGCTTCGTCAAACAAACAACCAAGCATTAAAAACCGTTATTTCAGGATTGCTTATCACGATCAATCAAGGCGGAACATTATCCGAAGGAATTTCAAAATACCCAGCAGTATTTTCTGATTTGTTTGTTTCAATGGTAAAGGCAGGTGAGGAGTCTGGAAATCTCTCTGGTTCTTTGAAGGAAATCGCATCAAATCTGGAAAAATCATACGAGCTCTCACGTAAAATTAAAGGTGCACTTACATATCCTGCGATTATAGTTTGTGCGATTGTTGCTGTTGGAATTTTGATGTTGATATTTGTCGTGCCAACACTTACAAAAATCTTTTCCGATATGGGAACAGTGCTTCCACCAACAACGCGATTTATTATTTTTGTTTCTGATTTATTTTCAAAACATATTTTTATAACATTTGGAATTATAATCGCCTTTATTGCAGCAGCGATTGCGTTTTTCCGTTCCGAAAGATTTAGGTCATTCAATGATAGTCTCGTTTTAAAACTACCAATTGTTGGTCAAATAATAAAAGAAGTAAATACTGCTCGAACAGCGCGCACTTTATCGTCGCTTCTTTCTTCTGGTGTTGAGGTCACAAAAGCACTTAAAATTACAAAAGATGTTTTACAAAATTTGCACTACAAGGATGTTCTCGAACGTGCAAGTGTTGCTGTTCAAAAAGGTGAACCCATAGCAGGTGTTTTTAGAGAAGAGGCTGATTTGTATCCGATTATGATTGGCGAGATGATGGCGGTGGGCGAGGAGACAGGAAAACTTTCTGAGATGCTTTCAGAAGCTGCAAAATTTTTTGAGGATGAAGTCGATGCAAAAACAAAGGCACTTTCAACGGTTATTGAACCAGTTGTAATGGTTTTTGTCGGTATAGCTGTTGGATTTTTTGCTATTTCAATGATTTCTCCAATGTATAGTTTGCTCGGAAGTATTTAAAAATATGATTTTATTTAATGCAAAAACAAGAAAAAAATTTTTAACTGGTTTTACTCTCGTTGAAATGCTTTTTGTTTTGGCAATTTTTGGAATTATTGTGAGTATCGTTTTATATAATTTTTCAGGACAAAGATCGGCGCAGGCTTTGAATAATAGTGAAGATGAAGTCGTTGCTCTTTTAAACGAAGCACGTTCTCGTACACTATCTGGCGAAGGGAGAATTCAATACGGTGTGCATTTTGAATCAGGTAAAGCTGTGCTTTTTTCGAGTGCATATTATTCAAGTGGTGCTTCAGATAATCGCCCTGTTGTTTTTGATTCGAGTGTAGCAATGTCTTCTTTGTCACTTTTTCCAACAGGAACAGAAATTGTTTTTCAAAAATTAACAGGTGAGGCTGTTCCTTTTGGAACAATTACACTTCAAAATATTTCATCCACTTCAAGTCAAAAAATAATTACTGTAACAAAGCCTGGTTTTGTTAGTGGTAATTAAAATATTTATGATTAAAAACAAAAAACTTTTTAAGAACAAAATAAATTTTTTTGAGGCTGGTTTTAGTCTTGTTGAAATTGTAATTGCTTCGGCAATCATTACAATTTCGCTCGTTTGCATTGTGCAGCTTGCAGGCCAGTCGATTGTTTTTTCAAGACAAGCTGTAAATGTTTATACTTCAGCTTCACTTTTAGAAGAGGGGGCAGAGTCTGTTAGAACAATTCGCGACAGCGGGTGGGGTAATATTTCAGCATTTTTAAACTCGACAAATTATTATCCTGTTTTTGCGACGTCTACAAATTCCTGGTCTCTTACAACCACCACTTCGACTGTTGGAAATTTTACACGCATTGTGACTTTTTCTCCTGTATATCGTGATACAAATTATAATATTTCAACCACCGGAACGCTTGCGACGAGCGTTAGGTTTGTAACGGTAACCGTTTCTTGGAAGGAGAGTGTTGGAATGATAACAAAAACCTTATCATTTTATTTAAGTGATATTTTTTCATGATGAATAAAAGATTAAAAAAAGAATCAGGTTTTACACTCATTGAATCAATATTATATTTGTCGCTTTTTGTTTTGCTTTCAACTGTACTCATTGATTCACTTATTGTGATGTCAAAAACTTACAATGATATAAGAGTAAGTAACGACCTTTTAGATTCTATGAGTGTGCCTATCGAACGCATATCTCGCGAAATCAGGGGAGCGGCAAGCATAAATTTATCGGGTAGTACTTTTGGTGTAAACCCGAGCACTCTTTCTTTGAATGTTGGAACTTCAACTACCGAAAGTTTTTCGCTGTTAAGTGGGGCTATAAGATTTGTTGATACAGGAGGAGAAATAAATAATCTAACTTCAGATAAAGTTAGTGTTGATTCTCTTGTTTTTAGAAACATTACAACAACACTCGGACATGCAGTAAAAATCGAAATAACCCTTCATTCGACTCGTTTTCCAAACGGCAGGAGTGTTTCTGTTTCGGATACGATCGTGATGCGACAAAATTATTAATATGAAATTTTTTAAAAATATAAAACAAATAAAAAATTATTCGCAATTCCAGAACAAAGAATCTGGAGCTGTTATGATGACGTCTGTTTTGTTTTTTATAATAATTTCTGTTTTGATTGTTGCAGGTTTGACCGGACCGTCAGCCAGGGAATACAAAATGGCAACAGATGCGATTTCGTCAAGGCAAAGTTATTATTTGGCAGAATCAGAAAGCGAAGATGTCTATTATCGATTAAAAAATAATCAGCATGTCAGCCAAACACAATCTTTGGTTTTGGGTAATTCTTCGGCAACTACATATCTCAATTTTTTAGGAAGCGGAAATGTTGATATAAACAGTATCGGTAATGTTTACAATAAAGAAAGAGTTGTCGACATGAAAATATCTGGGCAAAACCGCGTAATCACAAGCTTTGGTGCGCAAATCGGAACAGGCGGATTGAATATTCTTTCAACAGGGTCAGTCATAAACGGCGATGTCTATTCTTTGGGTCCGATTGTGGGTGTTACAGATAGTAATATAAACGGCTCAGCTTCTTCTGCAAGTTATCCGTCGTTATTTAATGACCAATCAAATGATTTAGGCACGCCGTACGATATTAGTTTTGGAAACAACACAACATCAAAAGATGTTACGCAGAGTTTTAAAGTCGATCAAACAATTCCAATAAATAAAATTTCCTTGTATCTCAAAAGAGTTGGAACACCAAGTGATGCTACTGTGAGTATCATTAATAAAGATTTTACAACATCACTTCCTGGTCAGATTGTAATTGCGACAGGAACAATTTCTTCTAGTTCGATTAATACTGGTTATAGTTGGTATGATGTTGTTTTTTCTCAACAGCAAATGCTTTCAGTCGGACAGACATATTGGATTGTAATAAGTCCAAGCGTTTCGTCTTCAAATTATTATATAATCGGGGCGTCTTCTGGTGATACATACACAAACGGTGTTGGTAAAATCGGTCAATATGGAAGTTCTTGGACGGATCCGATTTCTGGAGGAGGGGATTATTTTTTCCGTTTATATCAAGGAGGTTTGACCGGTTCGATTACCCGTGACATAGGATCTCTTTCTGGTTATTTTAATGTTGGAAATACTATTTCAACAAGTACTATTGTGGCTCACACAATAGACAATATAAGTAGCGCGGGTACTATATACTGTTCTAGTGGTACAGGAAATTCTTCTTCGTGCTCACCGCACAATGATCCAGATATGATTGGTTATTCAATAACAGATTCAATGATCGATGGGTGGAAATCTGACATTGTTTCTACTGGCTCTACTTATTTGGGTAATTTAACCATAAGTAGTTATTTCGGGTCTACTACGAGTATGTCAATGAAAGTGCAAGGTGATTTGACTATAAACGCAAACTTAACAATGTCCGGAAATATATGGGTTACTGGTAATTTAACAATCGGTTCAAACAAAAACGTAAATCTTGCTTCTTTGTATGGTTCTAATAGCGGGGTAATTATTGTCGATGGAAAAATTTCAATGAACACAAGTCATTTAAATGGTACTGGTACTGGAGGTAGTCGCGTTGTTTTGATTTCTAATAATAATTCAATATCCACCTCATCGCCAGCTATAAATATAACTTCTAGTGATTCATCGTTATCTAAAAAACCTATTGTATATGCACCATATGGGCTAATACAATTTGGTGCTGGAAATAGTAGCTTTACTCAAGCATCTGCGTATAAATTATCATTAAACATAAGCGCAAATATAACTTATGATCCGCTCATTTCTGCGCTAACAATTTTAAGCGGAACCTCAACAACTCCAGGATACAATATTTCCTCTTGGGCAGAGGCACAATAAGTTTTAAGTAAACTCATGATATAATTTGGCTATGCTAAAAAAATTAATCATCGGTAATTGGAAAATGAATCCAAAAGATTCAAAAACCGCGCAAGCAGATTTTCTTGCAATAAAGAAAGGTGCTTCCTCTTATAAAAATGTTGATGTTTCTATTGCTCCACCTTTTATATATATAAAGGAGCTATCAAAAAATAAATCAGTAAATTTTGCAATCAGTGCTCAAAACATGTCAGCTGAAACTGAAGGAGCTTTTACTGGAGAGATTTCATCCAATATGCTTTTGGGTTGTGGTGTTAAATATGTAATTCTTGGACATTCAGAAAGGCGCGCAATGGGAGAGACAAGCGAATTCATAAATAAAAAAATTAAAATAGCATTAAAATCAAAAATTACACCAGTTCTTTGTGTAGGCGAAGCTGATCGTGAACAAGGTATGTGGTATTTGGGTAAAATTAAAACTCAACTCGAAGAATGTCTCGCTGGCGTTTCCAAAAATCTTGTAAGCCAGATAGTGATTGCTTATGAACCAATATGGGCACTTTCTTCTACAGAAAACAGACGTGATGCAACTCCAACAGATTATGAAGAAATGCGAATATATATTCGCAGAGTTTTAAACGATATGTTTGGAATGAAAACAGTTGAAAAAATAAAAATATTATACGGAGGCTCTGTGGATGAAAAAAATGCGCAAGGTTTTTTGAAAGAGGGTGGGGCAGATGGGCTTTTGGTTGGACGTGCTAGTTTGTCTCCAAAAAAGTTTGTCGAAATTGTTAAAATCGCTAATGAATGTTTCCAAAAATAATATGCAATCAATAAAAAAAGCTACAGATTTAAAAGGTAAGAAAGTTATAGTTCGTGCTGATTTTAATGTCCCAATAAGCGAAAAAGGAAAAGTTTTAGATGTTTTTAGAATAAATTCTGCACTACCAACAATTCAATTTTTACAAAAAAAGGGCGCAAAAATTATTTTGATTTCTCATATCGGACGTGAACCACAAGAATCTCTAAAACCGGTCTACGAAATTTTAAAGAAACATTTTTCTCTAAAATTTGTCCCAGAAATTTTTGGCGATAAAACAAATTCCGCCATATCTTTAATGAAAAACGGCGAGGTTGTTATGCTTGAAAATTTACGCAGTGATAAAGGAGAGAAAGAAGGAGATAAAATTTTTGCAAAATCACTTGCAAAACTCGGAGATGTTTATGTAAACGAAGCCTTTCCTGTGTCACATAGAGCTGATGCCTCAATCGTTCTTTTGCCAAAACTTTTGCCTTCATATGCTGGAATTCAGCTTGAAAAAGAGGTAATAGAGCTCTCTAAAGCACTAAAACCAAAGCATCCATTTGTGTTTATCCAAGGCGGAGCAAAAGCTGAAACAAAAATTCCGTTACTAAAAAAGTATCTTAAAGAAGCAGATTGTGTATTTATTGGAGGTGAACTCGCAAATGATTTTTATAAGCAAAAAGGTTTTAATATAGGCGAATCAAAAATTGATGAGGTTGTGCCACCACTTAAGCTGTATTTAAAAAATCCAAAATTAATTTTACCAGAAACTGTTGTTGTTTTACGTGATGGTAAAAAGCAAACAGTTTCGATTAGCGAGGTTGGTGTAGGAGAATCAATTTTTGATGTTGGTTTGCCAAGTATTCATATACTCGCCGAGATAATTCAAAAAGCAAAACTTATTTTATGGAACGGTCCAATGGGTTGGTATGAAGGTGGTTATACAAAAGGCACAGAAGAAATTTTAAAAATCCTGGCGGACTCAAAAGCTCAAACAATTATCGGGGGAGGAGATACCGCCGTGCTTGTTGACCGCAAAAAAATGTCCGACAAATTTACATTTGTCTCCACGGGTGGCGGAGCCACACTCGAATTTTTGGCAAAAGGAACACTTCCGGGAATTAAAGCACTAAAATAATGAACAAATAAAAAAAGCGCTTATAGCGCTTTTTTTATTTGTTCTGCAATTTTTTGAGATTCGCCATCTTCGTATTTTTTTCCATGCCAGAGTTCGTAGCCGTCACCTTGATGTCTGGGCATCAAGTGAATATGTGCATGAAAAACTGTTTGTCCGGAATGAATTCCGTTGTTCATTGCGATATTCATATTTTCTATACCTAAACCATCTTTGATTCCATGAGCAACCTTTTTGATTGTTTGCATCATTTTTAGTGTAATGTCGTCTGGCGTTTCAAAAATATTTTCAAAATGTTTTTTTGGAATAATAAGTGTGTGTCCTGGATTTACTGGGACAATATCTAAAAAAGCTAAGGTATCATTATCCTCATAAATTTTTGTTGCAGGAATTTCGCCTGCGATAATTTTGCAAAAAATACAATTTGTGTCGTTCATAGATAAGAGTCTAGCATATTTTTTTTACATGATAAAATGGTCTTTATGCAAAAAGAATTTAAGCACTATCCGGAAATTTCACATAAATTACACTCGTATAATCCTTTGATGACAAGGCTTTTGATAAACAGGGGGATCGTAACAGAAGAGGCTGCGGAGCGGTTTTTAAAGCCAGATTATGACAATCATATGAATGATTCTTTTTTGATGAATGATATGGAAAAGGCTGTCGTTCGTGTTTTTGAGGCCATCGAAGGCGGTGAAAAAATTGTTGTATACGCAGATTATGATTGTGATGGAATTCCCGGAGCTGTTCAAATGAATGACCTATTTAAAAAAATCGGATACGAAAATTTTTCAATATATATTCCAGATAGACACGATGAAGGTTATGGTTTAAATAGCGAAGCAATTTCAAAATTTATCGAGAGCGGTGTTTCTCTTTTGTTTACGATTGATTTGGGTACGACAGATCATGACGATATTGCAACTGCACAAGCAAATGGAATTGATGTAATTGTTACAGATCATCACTTACCACACGAAACTTTGCCAAAGGCGTTTGCGATTGTAAATCCGAAGATTGGTTCGTATCCAGACCCGATGCTTTGCGGTTCAGGTGTGGTGTTTAAATTTATTCAAGCATTTTTAAAAAAATATCGGGAATATTTTAATAACAAAAAAACTTTGTTGTTACCTATGTCTGTGGGCTGGGAAAAATGGCTACTCGATATGGCTGGACTTTCGACTCTTTCAGATATGGTTCCACTTGTTGGAGAAAATAGAATAATCGCAAAATTTGGTTTACAGGTTTTTCGAAAATCTCCACGACCAGGAATTATGCAACTTCTTCGAATTTTAAAAATAGATCAAACGAAACTTGTCGAAGACGATTTAACTTTTATGGTAACGCCAAGATTAAATGCAGCCTCACGTATGGATTCACCAATGCGAGCCTTTGAACTTTTGAGTGAAAGAGATATTTCAAAGGCTGGAGTACTTGCCGAACATTTAACAAACATAAACGACGAGCGAAAAAGAATCGTTGCTCAAATTATGAAAGAAGTAAAACATTCTTTGTTGGATAGAGAGATTGGAGAAATAATTGTCGTTGGAAATCCAAAATGGAGAATTGGAGTTTTGGGTCTTGTTGCTGGAAAAATTTGTGATGAATATGGGAAGACGGTGTTTGTTTGGGGAAGAGAGGGTGCGTCGTCGCCTGAAGGCGACGACGCACCGCTAAAGGGCTCCTGTCGCTCGAGCGGGCACGTAAATATTGTCCGCCTCATGGAATCAATCAAAGAATCCTTTATTGATTTTGGTGGTCACGAACTTGCTGGAGGTTTTTCTATTTCAAACGAGCAAGTTCATTTCCTTGAACAAAAATTGAACAAAAATTTCGAAAATTTAAAACAAGATAGTGTTGTCGGCGGGGCGATGATAGACAGTATTCTTTCTCTGGAGGACATCAACGAAAAAACCGTAGCAAGTATTGAGTTGCTTGCTCCATTTGGTCTTGGAAATCCAAAGCCAACATTTTTGTTTCAAAATCTTATAATTAAATCCACGAAACAATTTGGTAAAGAAAAAAATCATTTAGAAATTGCAGTGAGTGACGATAAAAATAAAACAACCACGGCAATGAGCTTTTTTGCAGACGCAGATACTTTTTCAAAAAAAGTGGAAATAGGGGAGAAAGTTGATTTGATTGCTACTATAGAAAAATCATATTTTGCAGGACGAACGACGCTTAGACTTAGAATTGTGGATATAAAATAAAAATGGCGTGACTTTTTTGCTTCGCAAAAAAGTCACGCCATTAAATTTTTATTAAACACACAAGGCTTCGAATTCCTCATGTATTTCCATGTATCTGGAAAATAATTTGTCATCTTCGGTTCCTTTTATTTCACTTGCAACAAATTTTGGTTTGTTAAGTCCGCATGTACAAACATGGGTTGGTGTAAACAACACATGGCAATAATTATTATTAGTGCTTATTTGATACGCAAGGGCTTTTAAATCTCCACTAGAAAAGTTGTCATAAAAACTCTCTCCGGTTGTTTCTGTGTGGCAGTGAAATTCAATAATACAAAATTCGGGATGTTTCTGTTTTAGTTTTTCTAACGCAGAAATTTTATTCTGGTCATAAGAAACATTGTACGGCTTACCGTAACCTAATGTAATTATTGATTCAATCATCAAATTTCCATTTGGAAATTTTTTGCACACAAGAGCGCCAAGAACTTCTCTCTCTGTGTTCATACACATGTTATGCGTAGCAAGATGAAACTGACGAGGAATTATTATTAATTTTTCCCCTGAGTTTTCGAATTCATTATAAACTTCGAGTCTACCGAAGGTTCTAATGAAATCATGAATGTACGTTTTTTCCTGCCCAGTTTGTATTGCCTTTGTAATTTGTGTGCTCTCTTGAGCTGGCCTCCTAAATAAATCGAGGACGATTTGAAATAAATTCATGTAAAATGGTTTGTAAGGATTATACATTATTTTGCTAGGGAGTCAATGGTATTCATTGACTCTGCTGTATATTTATGATATAAAGATGCTAATAATTTCTCCTTCTAGTAACCCCCGAATTAGGACACCCTAGCTAATGAATAATATACACTACT
>CAYSZI010000003.1:0-24481 GCA_964435545.1 uncultured Candidatus Saccharibacteria bacterium
GCTATATACAAAAGGATTAATATAAAAAACACATTTGAAATATCGCGAATCAATGTCCATCCTGTTTGCAAAAAACCAGCAGATCTATACATTCTACTAGACAAAGTTAAATTAGCCGTAAAATCTAAAAATTTCGCAGATAAAGTCAAAATATAACCTGTAGGAACATAAAAAACATAATAAAAAATATACTCAACACAAACATCAATAGAACCGCCACCTATAAAACCAATTCCGCAATCACCCATTGCGGACTTGATATTTTTTTCTTCTGTTGTTGTTGCGTGAGTATTTGCAGCACTAGCAATTGCTGGCCCTGCTTCGACACCTTTTGGTGTTAGAGAAAAAGCTATTGGTGCAAAAATCCCAATTATTAACACGAAAACAAAAAAAGTTGTAATGATTCTTTTCATGAACTCAAATGTAACAAAAAAACGTATACATTTATTCTCTCATGTATTTAATTTTTTTGCACGCAAATGCGTGCAAAAAAATTAAATTTATTTACATTTTAATAACCGAAATATTTTCCTAGAGGATGTGTATTATTTATCGAACCATACCACATCCAAACATCGTCCCATTTACCATCACCTAGGTCTTTTATATATGCTGCTCCAATAACTCCGGGGCCACATAATGGTTCAGCAAATTGTCTTCCGGTATATTTACCTCCATACTCAGAAGCTGGCACAGAATATCCAAAACATCCTGGTACACCAGGCGGTGTAAATGAATCTTGATTCAATGAATTTTTATCTGTGCGTCCATGCACAAAAACATAAATATTATTTTGATCAGTTGTTTTTATGTGATTATAGCCCCAATCGTCATTTGATTGAAAACCACAAATCATTCCACCCGACATCCCATCTGCAGGTGTTGCATAACCTATCGTGTATCCAACAGCAGGATCAACCGCTAAATTACTTGATACATAACCATCTTGTCCGGGAGTTATAGGTGCAACTGGGAAAATCTGATTTTTACACTCCCAATTAAAATCAGATTTTGTCGTATCTTTACTCCAAGTAGAACTATCGGCTCCTTCGACAGTATTAAAATGTCCCCATCCTGTCTGAGCACCACCAAACCAGAAATCACCAACTTGAGCAGTGACAGCACTTCCAGCATTACCTGCAACACTTTGCCCACCAATAACCATAGTATGAGCCAAATCTCCTACATAAATAGTCTTGGTTCCATCTTTTGACCAATCACTATAAGCCCCAGAAGAATCCTTATAATATGACCATTTCCATCCTGGAAGTGGGTTGTCATATCCATCCCAAGAAACATCTGGGTCTCCTCCAAGCCATTGCTTGTCCCAAGGTATCAAATTCAAATCGTATAATGGTCTGTGTATTGAGTAATGTGTCTGACCTCCACTATTTAACAATGCGGCATCACCCGATTGATCTTCATTAAACAGATAACTCAAAAATATTCCTGCTTTTGTTGCACCGGCAACATTTCCCCACTGATTGGTTGCTGGGTCATAAGGAATACCATTTGTACCCCCGTTAGTAGAACCTGGTCCATCATCATTTGTCTCACTCCAACAATCTCCAATTAGACTCGAATCATTTTGTAAATTATTTTCTGGATATTTATCTGTTGGAAGAAAACCGTTGTCACCACCATTCAAATCTCCGTAATTTTTAATAGTATTACCAGTAATAACTTTCAAATCATTCACCAATCCCTGTAATTGAATTTGTGCTGTTTTGATATCAAGATCACTATCACAAGGATTAGATGCGGTTGAAGAGGAAGTATCAGTAGTGGAAGGATCTACAAGTGGATCAAAATTACCAGTATCTGTTGAGGTTGCACTACCATCTCCATATACAGACCCTGGTCCATTCAAAATAATAGTTTTTGTAACAACCGTTGTACCATCAATCCCCATACAAGTTAATGTATAATCTCGTTCAACACCTTCAGTAATTGAACCATCTTGTCCAATAATTTCAGTATATGTATCTCCAATTGGACCTACATCTGAATCGGGATTTTTTACAGTACCAGCATATGTCACTCCGCCTTGTGCTACGTTATCATATATCAGACGAGCATCTTGAGCCGTTGCTGCACGTTTTTGACCACCAGCTGCATATAACAATGACGTATCAACTACATAACGACTACCCCAACCCACATACGATCCATCACTTGAACCTCTACATGTTCCACCTTTTATATTTTTTAATTCCCATGTAAGGTTTACTGTTTTCCCAGTACTAACAGGTTCTGAATCTCTTCCATCAGCCAAAAGATTTAATGTTGGAGCATTATTAACTAGCACTGCCAAATTTGAACTTAAAGTTTGAAGTGCACCTAGTGAGTCCTTATATTTACAAGTCAATGTGTATGTTCTGTTTGTTGCAATAATGCCGGCTGGAATTGTCTCAGAAAATGTTTGCGGAACAGAACCAACATTACTTCCCGGAGCTTTTGGTGTTCCACCCGGATCTGGCAATAATGTTTTTGTAGTAAATGCGAAATCTCCAATTCCCATCGAAACACTGTTGTCAACAATCGTGCCGTCTTTTCTCTTTATATGTCTAACTGTTTGTAGTGAATATCCCCAACCAGAATATTGGCCTGTTGGACTTGAACCCGTACAACTTCCACCCGGCATATTGGAAACAGTCCACGTCAACTTCACAGGCTCACCAGCTGATATTTGTGGTGAATCGCTCCCATTTCCTTTAAATTCCAATGTTGCATCAGTTGAACCAGAAGGAGCGCCCTCACTGTTGTCTACGTGGATTTTTACAGTCTGGGGTGGAACATTTACAACAACACCGTTATCATCAACACCTGAACATTTTATCGTATATGTTCTGTCTGTTGTTATTAGGTTATCTCCAATAACACCTCCGTCTGTTCCGTCATCTCCATCAAAAACCCAATCACCAGGATTTATTCTGTTAACGTCACCTCTTGTAAAAGCTTGGGCCGATTTTCTCGAAAGACCCCAAGCTGGCGAGCCATATAAACCTACAGTTTCACTGAAAAACTTTTCAGTTGTCCCAACACTAGTGGAAGGCTGTTTAAGTGTCGAACCCTGAGAAACAAGAAATAAGTGCTTAACAGAATATTTTTTAACAATTAAATCAATATTTGCATTTAAACCTTTCAATAAAGATTGTAGTCTTTGTATCTCTATTTGTTTTGAAACATCTACACTTATTTGAGAATTTGTATTATGTATTTGTATTGCTTTAACAAAAGTTGTGTACCCGGAAATCAATCCTTGTTTTGTACTCTTTACCACATCTAATGCCGCCTTTTGTGCCAAAAGTCCTGTACCAGGATCGTTCAATTGGGTCAACAAAGATGCTCGCGTTGTTGAAGCAGTTTCAAGAATTGAAACAGTTGAAGATATTGCATCTTGAACAGCAGATGTTGTAGTCATACTATTAACACCATAGATAGTAGTCGGAGCGAATGAGGTCAAGGCATAAACATTTGTAGCTTTAAACAACCACCCAAGATCAATAATTTTTTGTAAAAATGGAAAGTGTGCAGCTGGTACTACTGAACTATCCAAAGTATTAAGTTTAGTATCTAGTGTATTTAAAATATTGCTACGCGTATTTATTATCGTATTCTGAGTATTAATTCCATTTGTAACTGTAGTAATTGAATTCTGAATAGCAGATGAGCTTGCATTTATTATTGCAATATCATGTTGAAGGCCAAGAATTAAAGTCTGATAGTCTACGACAGAGCTAGCTGTTGTTGTAACAACGGTAAGCGCGTCCAACTCTGCCTGAGCTTCCGTTGAAGATGCAATATATGAAGCTAACGCTAATGCATCTTGAATTGTTGTAGCTTCTGCTGCGAATATATAATTATTTCCCCAGCCGGCATATTGTACAGGCGTACTAGAAGTCCCCGTACTACCTGCAATAGTTATTCCATTACCACCAAATCCAGTACTTGTTCCAGTACAAGAACCTCCGGTAATATTTTTAAGCGTCCATTTCAAATCAACAGGAGTTCCTGGCATTATAGTAATATCATCACTTCCGTTTGCAGTAAATTCAACGCTTGGTGTTCTATCTAAATTCCAATCTGGATTTATCCCAACATTCACAACTGCAACATCCGTCCCAATTACGCTTCCACAGTCTATTGAATAAGTCCTTGCTTGTTCAGTACTACTTGCGTTTTCTGCAATATGTATAGTTGTAGTACCTGTACCAGTAGAATCGTATGATGCATTACCACTCCAATCACCCATTGAGCTAGACGCAGTACAAGTTGGAGTCGGATCATTTGTTGAGGTTGCGACATTCCACTCAAGTTCAACATCTCCGCCAGTGTAAGATAAACTTTCTTCTGTTTTATTATTTACTTGAAGCTTTATCGAACCATCCATGGCATTTGGGTCTTGTCCTCCATCTGGACCACTTACATTAACAGCAACCACAGCAGGAGAACGTCCAACATGAGTACAATCCATTGTATAAGTATCCAGTATTTCATTATTAGATAAGTTTGGAGGAATAGTTATTGTGCTTGAACCAACATTTGTGCCGTTCATACTACTTAAGTCTCGAGGACCTCCACCCCAGTCACCATCCCAAGAACCACCTCCTGAGGGAATAGAGCTTGTTGCAGTACAAACAATTGAAGGATCACCTGAATAAGTAGAAGTAGCGGGTATAACAACTTCATATGACAAGACAGCATCTGAACCATCCATAGACAAATTCAAAGAACTACCACTAGTAGTTTTTGGAACGTAAGTTAAGTACGAAGAACTAGGCATCGTAAGAATATCTCCGTTGTGACCCAAATCGCTACACGAAGAAATCGTTGTAGTTGTTGCAATTATTCTCACTTGATTTCCACTTGAAAAATGCGAATTCGAAGAAATATACGAAAGAATAATTTGTGAAGAATCAATAGAATCAACCACACCACAAGTCCCAGATGCATTGAACAAATAATCACCCAAAGCAATATTTGAACCCCATCCGCCACTTGTCGAAATTATTTCTTCGTTATTTGCTAGTACAGGAGCTCTTTGAATACTTAATTTTACAGTAGATCCTGGGATAGTAAAATCTGAATCATAAGGTCCGTTTACATTTATTGTTGCTACTGATTCTCCAATGTGAGTACAGTGAATAATATAATCATTTGAATATGAGTCCGTTCCATTATTTTCTGGGATAACAACTCCGCTTGTTGCAGTTGTAGTAGTAGCCACATTAGGCGTTGGTATTGTATTTGAAGTATCCCAATTGCCCGTAGTACCATCAGCTGTACAGGAAACCTGTGTATCAGTCGCCGTTGGGTCATAATTATTTGGCAACACAACATTCCAAGACAAAACTGCATCACCTCCGGCTCTTTGAATAATTATGTTTTGTTTACTACTTGAACTTGTCATCGGAGTATTACTTACCTTCATACTCACGGATGATCCAGGAAGAATCCAATCTCCATCATGAGGACCACTAATATTTGCAATGGAAACTGCCTCACCTATTCTTGTACAAGAAATAGTATATTCATTTGAAATGATGTCGCTTGTACCATTAGATGGAACAGAAATACTATTTGTGTCGGTGGACGTGCCTGTTGAAGAAATAGATATCGGACCACTCCAATCACCCGCCGAACTAGTTGCGACACACACAGGAGTGCTACCTTCATACGAAAGTGGCAATATGACTGTATATTTTAGATTTACATTTCCTCCAGCAACTGGTAATGGAACCGAAGTTTTATTACTAAATGTTGTTGAAGTTGAAATAAACAAAGATACTGAAGCACCAGGAATTGGACTTGTTGTATCAATAGCACTTACATTAACGTTAGAAATTCCATCGCCTGTATATTTACAGTGAATTTGGAAATTATTTAAATTTGAAGTTGAAGTACTTGTATTTTCTGGAAGTGTTACATTTGCAGTGCCAGAAAAAACAACATTTGACCCCACAGTGGTTTGGCTTGGCATTGTAATATCACCATTCCAACCAACAGCATCTGGAGTACTACTTGCCGAACATGTAATAGCGTCGATAAGTGGTTGTGGAGTATCTGGTGCAGCAGGAACTGTTACAGACCAATCAAGCTCAACATCGCCACCACCAGAAGGTATATCAATAGTATCTCCGCTATTAACAGGATTTGATCCAACTTTTTTAGCTATCAATGTTGTTTCAGAACCAGGAATAATATATCCATCTGGAATACAACTTGGATCTCCACAAGCTATCGCTGGTGATTTTGCGACATTAACAACAGCACTCGCACTTCCAATACTATGATCACAAGTTATTGTATATATAATAGACAAAGAAGTTGAAGTGCTTTCATTTGCAGGCAATGTAAAGGATTCAATACCACTACCATTTTCATCATAGGTTTTTTCACCAGTCCACTCAGTACCTAAATCCGATGCATACGCATTACAAACAACACCAGTAAGTGCTTCGGGGTGGGAACCATCACCTATTTGCCACTTAAGCTCAACCAAACCCCCGTCCGAAGTTAGGTTTGCAGAAGAACCTTCATTTGCCATCAAAGTTATCATTCCACTATATGCCGATGGACAATTTTCACCAGTACATGGTGGTTGATTACAAGTAGAATCAGTTGTTGGGTCACAAGTTGTTGAACAATTTGCATTATTAGTTGGATCACAAGCAGCCTGAGGTGGACCAGCAGTAAAATCTGAAGGTCCAATATTAAGATCGTTCAAATTTAAAACATTTACAACACCACCATTTCCATTACCATACCCATAACCGCTTACGCCTCTACTACCATTTCCACTGCCACTATTAGAACCCGAGGAGTTGTTACCATTGTTATTACCGTTGTTTTTTATAGGTAAATTACCACTTTTTTGTGGAAGTTCTGAGTTTGGCTCAGTGCCATAATCGGTTGCATTAGTTCCTGTGAAAGGAAAAAGCGAACCGACATTTCCATTTTCAGAACGTACGTTTTGTTGTTTACCTCTTTGGTAGAAAAACCACACCAAAGCAACAATTGCTATTATGATTATTGAAAAAATGATGATTTTTCTACGACGTGTCATATATTTTTTTTAATTTGAGGTATAAGGTGAGACATCTAATGTTGGAATCAAGAAATCAAACTGTGCCTGAATTCTATCATACATCTTTTTACTTACAGGATCAGACAAAGATCCACCAGTAGCCTGCCAATTTCTTATTTTTCTTTGTATATCTTTCAAAGAAGAAATGTTTCCATCAATCAATTCAACTTTCTTATTGTTATCTTGTATGGTCTGCTGATAATAAACCAACTTATCAATTAATGGTCTTGCTTTTGAATACACATCTAATTTTTTTAAATGACTATATTCATGATTCAAAGCGGCAGCATATCTTGATATTGCTGTTCTTATTATATCAGTTACTTCTGAAGGGCCTTTTATTTTATCATCAGGGAAAAACATTATACCTAAATGATCATTCAAGAACTGTGCATTATATATTTCGTTTACTTGGTCAGATGAACTGCCTGGATATTTATAGTCCTTCATAATTAATCCGTAAACTTGATCTTGAATGTTACTATCACCTACAGATTGTGGCCCAGGAATACACATGTCTAAAGAATAAAGAGAATTTATTATCCACGTAGCAATATTATTTTCTGATAAAATAATTTTTCTTAAAGTACCTTCTCTTGTTATCAAACCAGCAGATTTTACATCACCGGCTTTATGAATCACGACAGGTGGTACTGAATTATCAAAAACATCTTTATCGTAAGTTTTGTCACCCAAACCTGATTCAATCGTAAATTGCGGATAAGCTTTTTTCCAATCTGCTGTATTTCCAAGCGCAACTCCACAAAGTGACCCCGCACTGGCACTACCAGTAATAGTCGGAGGAGTGGTAACATTACCTGCATCGTAACTATTATCACCTCCGTCTCCATTTCCACCATTGTTTCCACCATTTCCAGCATTTGGATCAGAAACTTGATCGTCTACACCACCCAAAGCAGCCAATCCTTTGTTTATAAGTTGACCCATAAGTGCGTCAAACACAGCAGTAATACTTGCATTAAGTTGATCAGCATTAACTAGTGTATCTTGAGTAACACCAAGACTTTTATCTAATTTACCCATAACAACATCCCCAGGGGTTGCGATTTTTTCCACTTTACAAATCTGGTCGACAGGCGTTCCACTTGTAGCCGTAGTAGTAGTAAGATATGTACCTCCAGCACCTAAACCAGCAGGATTTGCACAAATTTTTTGATCCTTAAAACCTTTTTGCAATTTGGTTTTAAGATAATCAGCAGGCGTAAAGCTAGTACCCCGTAATAGATTCGAAACTCTTGTGTTCATCATAAAACCCGCTCCAAAAATATTATTTTGAGGCATTAAAGAAGCTGCAAGTGCCCCCCACCCTCCGTTCTTAAAGTTTGCCGAAAAATTGACTGTAGTTATACCACTCGGCAGTGCCAATTTCATATTCGATTTCATGTCATTCGAAAATGCGGTTTTCAGTTGTTTCAGGGTATCTCTAAGCAGGGCGACACCAAACGGATAATTCCCCTCTTTGTCTCCCGTTATGATATCAGCAAAATTACCCAAAGCTGATTTTTGCAAATCCTGAAATGATTTTTCTGGATTAGTCAAAAACATCGGCGCTCCGTTCATTCCTCCATTTATCCAGTTTACAGTTTCTTGAGTTAAAACATTCAGAATAACAGCAGCAGCAGCTTTTTCCATTGGTTCCCAACAATTCTTTTTCAGATAAGTTTTCCAATCTGAAGCATCTTGTTGAGCCTTCATTCTCGTTGTATCAAAAGTGTCAGCATTGACGTTTCCCGCAAGGAATTTGCCTACCGTAACAAATGTTGCTTTTACATACGCGTATGCTTTGTCAAAAATAATACCCAACACGCAAGAACTTACAGCCGAAAGAACAGGGCCTGAAGTTCCAGCCAATCGCGCAAAAGCTGAAACGGTAGAATCGGCTTTAACTTGCACGGGAATAGCTATAATCGGAATAAATATCAACATCATTAATGAAAATGCAATGATACGAAGTTTATACATAAAGGATATTTTTCATAATAACATCATTATTAATCATTTTAATAAAGGGTTAACGGTCATAGAATCCAACAAATCAGCTATACCAATTTGTATTGCAGTTCCAGCAGTTCCATATTCGTCATAACCAATAAGTCCCGAAACGGCATCCGAATAAGTCAATTCTATTTTTTTTAAGGCCTTGGACATCAAATCAGATCCATTTATAACAGCCAGCGCCTTTTGAGAAATACTTTTTGGAGTTTTTAACAAAAGAAGGTCAGAAGAAAATTTTGCATAAGCATCAGAATATTTATCTAGAGTCGTTATTTGACCCCCACCATTACTAGAATCAGCAAGAATATTTTTTATTTCCGGTAATTCTTTCCCAATTCCTGCAGATTGTGCATCACCCATGATTTTTTCTAAAGAATGCCCATAACTAAACAAATCTTCGTTGCTATCACCTCCGATTACCATATTGCTTATTGAATACCTCTGCTCACTATCCTTTTTTGAGTCGACACTGTCACCCAAACTTTGAGTTAGATTTGCTACTGACTCTGGTGTCAAATTTCCGGATTGTTTCAAAGCAAGAATAGTAGACATAATTTGTCCTGAAAACTTAGATGTTTCAGTATTACTTAAACCAGCATTACCTTTTAAGCCATTATCTTCTCTGATTTTTTTTCTTTTTTCATCGATAATTTTTTTGTTTGACAAACCATCACCTTTTGGATTAAGACCAAATAAGGACTCTTCCCAATCGGAAACACCGTTGTTGTTTGAATCTTGAGTCAAAAGACCACTAAGAGTAGTGTCATTATCCACAGAAAGAAGCGGTTTATTAAAATCTGAATTAGATCCAAAGTAACTAGCAAAAACGATTATTAAAATACAGACACCAATACATATTGACATCATGTATGCAAACTTTTTACTTGGCAAAATTTTTTTAATTTTTATAGATTTCTTTTGCATAAGAATTAAGCTTCTGGTTCAATTGCTTTTATAAAAGGATCAACTGCCCCAGCAAAAAATTTATTTCCCTTTACATATCCAGGCGATGCGTCTAAATAGAATCCGTCTACAAACCATATAGGAACTTCGCCCGTACCAACTATAACCATACAAGGCATTGGAGCGGGTATATATGTACCAACTTGAGTAACGCCAAACTCAACAGTGGCAGGCCCGTGTAACTGTGTTAACCCCGGAACACTATACAAACTAATCAAGCGAGTTCCGGATATAATAAAATGGACATTTATTTGTGGAGCTCCATTACAAATAAATTCAGGAAAATACATTATTTGTCTTCCACCATAGCTTGGCAAAACTTGTGCGCTTGCTTGACTAGAAAATAAAATACAAAAAACGAATGCTGTAAAAACAAACACCGTCTTTGAAAAATAATTATTAATTAATTTATTTTTCATACACTGTAATATTATTATACATCCTCGCCATGATAAATAAAATGCGGTTTACTTGTTTATAACTTTTACTAAAATATCTAAACTATTACTTTCACCATTAAAATTTTTTATTTTAATGGTTGCAGGCATATATGCTGAACCATCACCTGGACCTGCAACAAACTGTCCTTTTGATATGAGCTGCGCAATTACCTGAGCACGAACATCACCCTTAAGTGCGTTCATTCCTTTATTAAAGAAACCAGAAACTGTAATACTGAGTGGCACTTGAATTGTTTTTAAATCATCTGAAGAAATTCTTGTAAACCTATCGTCATCTTCAACAGAAACAAGAATCGTATTACCTATTGGATCAAAATTTTTACCTGTTATTTTTGCTATCTGACTATTATCACCAAAAATAGTAGGCGAAATCGAATCAATATGAGGGGTTTTATCTGAAGAAGCATCTTCTTTTGCCTTTTTATCGGCTTCAGCCTTTTGATCTGCAAGTTTTTTGTCATTTATTGCGGCTAGTTCATTGATTTTTTTAAACGTAAAAGACCCTGCGACACCTGTGGGTTTTGATAATCCTGCTGGAACCAAAATGTCTTTAGCGTATAAATTTTGAAATTTAATTAATGAAGCCTGCGTAGACGTACCAAAAATAGCATCTTCATGAGTGGGAGAATTCACACCAGTTTGAGAAATTTGTGTTTCAGGAGAAAGATTGAGTATTTGTTTAATAAAACGAACATCTTCGCCATAATCACCTACTCTTAAGCTTCGCAAAAAGTTTCTAGCAAAAACTGTTGCGGGTAAAACAATGACCAAGATAGAAAAAATAATAAATATTTTTTTATACATACTCACACATTCTATCATGTACGATTATTTTTGCGAAAGAGAACGAGCAAGGGAAAGCCATTTTTCAATAGGCAAATCCTCGGCGCGGGCTTTTTCGGAAATTACTATTTCCGAAAAAGCCCGCGCAATCTGTTCTTTCCCCGAAACATCCTCCAGGTTTCTCGAAAGAAGCTTTCTTTTATGAGCAAAACCAGCATGGACAACATCGAAAAAGAGTTTGATCGCATCTTTCTCCGAAACACCCAAGCCGAAAAAGTTTTTATGCGATATGTTTTCAATCAAAAGAACCGCCGAATCAACCTTTGGTGAAGGCGAAAATGCCTTTTTTGAGACCTTGAGCATTGAACGTGGTATACCAAAAGCCTTTACCGACACAGAAAGTATGCTTTCTTTCTTGTCTCGTGCCACAATTCTATCTGCAACTTCCTTTTGAACCAAAAAAACTATGAGTTCTGGTACCATTTCTTCCTCTAAAAACTTTTTGAGTATGGCTCCAGTTATATAATAAGGTATATTTGCTACAATTTTGTATTTTCCAGTCTCTAATCCAGCTGATTTTAAATCAAAAAGAAGTACGTCTCTCTCTAAAAGCTCAAGTTTCCCGATTTTTATGTATTCTGCAAATTTTTCTTCGAGAAACGGAATCAATTCCCTATCTTTTTCAATTGCCACGACTTTTGCCCCAGTTTTAAGTAAAGCTTCAGTAAGTGCTCCCTTTCCTGGGCCGATTTCAAGAACGGTGTCGCTCGAATTAACTTTTCCGGCCCCAACAATAGAAAAAAGCACGGAATTACTCCTTAAAAAATTTTGCCCAAGTGATTTTTTTGCTCGATGTGACATGTAAATTACATTTTAGCTAAAACGAAGCGTAAGCAGAACATTAAAATTTGTTTTCAAATGCCTTGCGCAGGCTGACGAGCCGAGCAGAGCAAAAAGCCAGCAGGCTTTTATGCGTACATTTTAAAATAAATTTTAAGGTTCTGCTTGTACATATTAATACAAATAAATATCCGGAATTGAGCGCGGAATGTCTGGATGGAGCTCAATTAGGTCTTCTGGAATATCATAAAGAAATTGCGATGGAATAGCAATGTTTCTTTGGCCAAAGAGCGTTCGTTGCGAAGCATGCGAAATAAATATTTTTTCTTTAGCTCGAGTAAGCGCAACATAAAAAAGCCGACGTTCCTCTTCTGCGTCCTCAATTTTTTGAGCTTTAAGCGAGCGTTCATGAGGAAAAAGCCCCTCTTCCATTCCAACAATAAACACGATTCTAAACTCAAGCCCTTTTGAAGCATGCGCTGTAATCAAACGCACTCCGTTATTTTTTTCATTAACCTCGTCTTGGTCGCTTCGAAGTGCCGCATCTTCCAAAAATTTCAAAAGTCCGTCTGGATGCGGAAGTGTATCATAGATAGAAGCAATTGTTGCAAGTTCTCCCACGTTTTCGACACGCTCAATACCTTGCTCACCTTCGCTTTCGTATTCTTCACGCAATCCTGTAACTTCCAAAACATATCGCACAATCTCTGAAGGTTGTTGTGATTCAGTCGCCATCAAAATTTTATCCAAAATTCGTATATATTCTTCGTATGATTTTTTTGCCTTTGCTGGAATATCACTACCCATACCTGCAAAAATTTTTGCAATCGAAGAATCCCCGATTCCTCTTTTTGGATTATTGATTGATCTTTTTATATCTGCCAAACCATCGCGATTTATTGAAGCACGAATATACGAAAGAATATCTTTGACTTCAGCTCGTTCAAAAAATCTTGTTCCAATAACTCGATACGGAACGCTCGCCAAAAGAAATGCTTCTTCGAGTACACGAGACTGGAAATTTGCACGAAACAAAACTGCTATTTCTTCTGGAGGAATACCTTGATCTATAAGTTTTGCAGACTCTCTCGCTACAAAACTCGCCTCATCAAGCTCACTAAAAGCCTCATACCTTGAAAGTTTTTCTCCATCAGGACGTCTAGTAAAAAGTTTTTTTGGAACACGCACAGTATTTTTTTCAATCACTGCATTTGCCGCATTTAAGATGTGTGGAGTTGAACGATAATTTTCCTCTAGGAAAACCGTATGCGCACCAGGAAAATCTTTATCAAAATGCATCATATTTTTTATCTTTGCTCCTCGCCAGCTGTAAATATTTTGATCTGTATCACCCACGACACAAATATTCTTTTTTGCGCCAGCAATCATTTTTACAAGGCGATATTCCATATCATTTGTATCTTGATATTCATCTACATGAATATATAAAAAACGTTTTTGATATTGCTCTAAAATTTCTTTGTTTGTTTCCAAAAAATGTACTGCCTTCACAATCAAATCATCAAAGTCAACACTATGCGAAAGTTTTAATTTATTTTCATAAGAACGCCAAATACGCGCAGCTTCAGATTCGGCTTGATTTCCAGCAGAGGAATTTAAGCTATCAGGTGTAAGACCGCTCATTTTTGAAGAAGAAATTATGTGCTTTATTTTTTTTGGATCGAGTTGTTTTGGGTCGATTCCAAATTCGCGCATACATTCGCGGATTATTGAACGAGCATCCTCTTCGTCGGCAATCGTAAAATGCTTGGTCAGTCCAAAATGTCCTGCATTTTCACGAATAATCATGGAGCCAAGTCTGTGAAATGTCGTAACAACGGGAGATTCTTGTATATGTTTTTTTTCAAGAGAAAGCGCAACACGCTCACGCATTTCAAGCGCAGCTTTGTTTGTAAAAGTAATTGCCAAAATATTTTCTGGAGATATTCCCTTTTCAATTATATGCACAATGCGTTCGGTCAAAGTCTTTGTTTTTCCAGCGCCAGCTCCAGCTACAATCAAGAGCGGACCCTCGGTATGAAGCACCGCTTCTTTTTGAGCTTCATTTAAATTTCCAAATAAATTATTTTTTTCAGTAGGTTGCATACCAGACTACTATACTAAAATAAAAGATAAACACGAAATTCAACACAAAAAATCCGCCTTCAGGCGGATTTTTTGTGCTGAATTTATATTCTAAATCTATTCATCATCCATATCTCTCACATTACGATGCACGTTTAAATCATTAGCCGCACCCTCTCTCACGGCTTTTACAAATTCATCATGCTTGTAATATTCTTTCAAAAAGTCAGTAAAGCGTTGTTGCGAATTTAAACGGTTCGAGATACCTAAAGCTCTTTCATAACCCAATAGATCTTTTTGTTTAATCCCTTTAACAAAGTCATACAAATTTCCTTCGTTACCAGCAGGTCTCACTCCAGAAATATATTTCTCGACATCTTCATTGCCTATCTTGTTCAAAGTATTTTGTCCAAAACCATTTTTTGATATCAAACTATTAAGATGCGTCTCTGCCAATTTATTTATGTTGTCAGTATCAGAAATAAGAAATGCTTGATTCTTTGCCATCCAATCACTTTCTTCTGGAGTCATTTTATGATCAAGATAATCTAAATTATATTTTTGCTCGAAAGATAAAGTTGGATTTGCATTAGCATAATCTATTACGTTTGGTGCTCCAGCTGAGTTACCAAAGTTATTTACTGGATCTTTTATGTTAAATACTGGACTTGTTAATTTTTTTGGATCAACAATATCTTGACCTGCAGTTGGTACAGCATCTGGGGTTGCTGTAATTTTACCAACCTGATCATCGCTTGGTATAGATTCAACACGTCTAACACGCTCTAGGACATCGTTAATTGTTGTATGTCTATCAAGCTTTATATGATTTTCAGAAACCCATCTATTAAGAACATCTTGAAGCTCAGCTGTCGATTTATCACTATTCAAAACTTGTCTAATCTCTCCTCCACCTCTTTGAAGAATAAAGGTTCTTTTTGCTAAAAAGTTTTTTGCTGGATAATCACCAATTTCATCCAATATTCCTCTTGAACTCGTTTCATAACTCTTAACAAACTCGTCAGTTCTGATATTAAATGCATCATGATCCGCTTTCATCATTTCATGGAAAGGAACAGCGCCAAATCCTTGTTCTCCGGCAACTTTTGTCAAAATTTCTCTTACAGTGTAATCACTTGGATCCAATTCTGGGTGTCTTCTAAAATAACCACCAACGTCCTCTCTTAGTGCAAGAGCTTGATTGCTACCTATTATTCCATTTCTTGATAAATAATCAGTATTATTACTAATCAAATAATTTGATTCTAGGTTAAGTACTTTATTGGCTTGATTAATAGACTCTCCTGGGAAATATTCACCCACAGATTTATCAACCCATTCCTCATATGGAGTTTTAATTGTTTCCATAACAGGCATTGTTGGATTACCCAAATTTTGATCTATCTTTAATTCGGTAGGCTTTATCGGTGTAACATTTTGATAAACATATTTATTTACGTCTGTGTCTGGAGCAGATGTGCTTTTGATACTTGGAGTATTATCTACAACTGGGGTTGCTTGCGTAACAGGAGCATTTGCATTTGCATTGGGTACAACATCGCCGTTGTTTCCACTATAATTTGCCTTTTTGCCCCACTCGCTTGTGCCATCAAAATTTTTAATATTGTCATCGTAATTTACTGGCGTTTTCCAATTGTCAGGATCGTAAGTCTTACCACTCAAAAAATCTCTTTTTGCCTCAAACTTATTAATGAAATCAATAAATTCACCAGCGCTCATATCGCTACCGTCTGGATTTTTTGGTACTTCCATTCCGGTCTCGGCTTCCCATTCATCCATAATTCTTACCAATTCACGCTTTTCAGGATTCCAAATACCGCCTTCGTTTCTATCAACCAAATGCTCTGCATCTTTATTAAACCATCTTGGATGATCATCAAAAAATTTATCAGTCAAACCTTTGTGTTCCATATAAAACTTATCAACAACAGCTTGTTCTTCTGGAGACAATTTATAATCCAAAATCTTTTGAGGAGAAGTTATAATGTCACTATGGTCTACAACTGGGGCTTTTGGAATGTTGTCTATTGAAATTGTCTCAAGATGAGGCATTTCTTTTGGAATACCAGGGGTAGGAAGGATTGGTGTAATCGGTGCAATCTCAACTTTTTCAATTTTTGGCACATGATGATTAACACCTCCACCATGATGTACAGTATGCGTAATTGGAGCTCCGTCATGTGCTCCTGTTAATGGATTGTTGTTCAATGCCATTGGTGTATGCCAACCAGGTGTATTTGAATAATCTGCATACCCTCCATATTCAAGTCCTGCTTTCACAAGCGTAGGATCATTCAAAGCCTCTGCTGGATGCCAGTTGAAAGGCTTTGTAATAATATTGTTATTGTCCATTACTGGATTAACATATTTATTATACAAATCGTAATTTATATTTGGATCAGAATTAATTTTTGGAACATTTTGGTATTTACTTATATCTAGAGGATCATTAAATACTGGCATACCTGAATTTGGTACATTAGTAGGTACTGTTGTCGTAGGTTTGTATTGACCAAAATCAAGCGGGTCAAAAGTTTTTGGAAGAGTTACATTTCCACCGCCGTTATTTGCAACAACATTGCCCGCGTTTCCTGACTCAACAACACTATGTGTCAATCCTGTCTTATCTGTAACAAACTTTGTTGCATTCCCAACAGTATCTACAACAGGCTTAGCAACAGAACCGATTGCACTTTCAGTTGTTCCTATTGGTGTAAAACCAAGTTTTGAATCAAAAAATTGATCTATATTTTCACCCCAGTGAAAACTCTCCGCAGCCCAACCTACAGTAGAACCCGCACTTCCAAACAATGCCGCAAGACCCATACTCTTCTTTCCTTGCTTTGATTTGAAAAATTCTTGAGCCTCTTTTGTGCTGTTTGCATTTAATTCACCTTGCCTCATCACCATTTCTCTAAATCTAGAATCATAATTGAGCCCAGCTGCAGCGGATTCTTTATTACTAAATATATTTATATCTTTATTCTTTTCTTGTGAATCTTGTTCTATCAAAATAACTGCCTCCTGAACTTCTTTCATAAGCTTGTTTTGACTTATGTATGACTCACTTTCATTTCTTCCGTAATCAAATTCATTCTTTTCAATTTTTGTAACACACGCGTCTGTAATTGTTTTAAGATGAGAAAGCGCTTTTTGTTTTTCTGTTTCAGTAGTTGTATTCTCAAGCGCCATTTTTGCATCTGAAAATCTCTTTAGATATTTTTCAGTATTGTTAACCCCAACATTTGTAACTTTTTCATTTGGTCTTGTTTTGTCAAAGTTTTTACGCTCCTCTTTCAAAGAATTCCATTCTGCTATTTTATTTGAAGGAGGAAGATTTATTTTTAATTTTTCATCCCATGCAAATTGATTATTTTTTCTAAACTGCTCCATTCTGCCATCAATTTCTCGAGATTTTTCCAACCATTTTTCGCCATCTTTTGTTTTAAAGAAATTTCCGCCAGGACGAGCAACGATTTTTCCATCGTTTGTTTTATAAAAATTACTTCCAGCGCGAGCCATTTTTTCTTTTTCTTCAAGAGTTATTCCTGCTCGTTTTCGTCCAGTAAAATATCCCACAACACCAGAAGCAAGACCACTAGCGCCAACAACTGCGGCAATTACTGGAATTGAAACAGGGGCTGTTCCCGCAGCAATAGCTGCAGCCGAAACACCCAATACTGAATAAGCCGCACCTTTAATTGTATTTCTTGCCAAATATCCACCAGCAAACATCAAACCACGTTCTGTTACAGTGTCTTGTACTGCCTTTCTATATACTGGTGTTTTTGCGATATGTATAAGTTTCTTTGTTGCGTCTTGATCAGCGGCCAAATATGACATTGTTCCAACCAAAGCATTTGAATCCAACATATGCTTTGCTGCAAATGATTTTGGATTTTCTATATTTTTTTCAACAGCATGCTCTCTTAATGCGTCTACATATTCACCATTTACTTGTTCATACTCAGCTCGATTTTTTTCATATTGTTTCTTGTTGTCTTTTGGCGTATGAGCAAACTCATTTGCAATTTTATTATATCTTGTTGCAACCTCAGTAAGTTTTGATGATGCGCCTTCAAGTCTTGCAATGTTAGAAAAATCAGCTACAACTTTTCCATTTTCCAAAGTTGCATTAATACCACTGTTTCCATAAACCTGCATAAGACCAGGAGCGTTTTTATTTATAAAATTCATGCGGTGAATTTTGCTTTCATCAGAATTTATATCTTTTGTCCAACGTCCAGTAAACCAAAAACCTCGCTTCTTCTCACCTTTTACCAAAGCAAGTTCTTCTTTCTTATATTTTCCTTGAAGATAATTTTTGCGCATTCCAGTCCAAGCTCTTCCAAAGAAGTTTGAAACTTTTCCAAAAACTCCTTTTTTGTTGTACGAGCCCATCTTTTCATTGAACTTATTTACGGCATACTCATCAACATGTTTGAGAAGTGCATCATCCAATCCCTTAAGGACAAGCATTTGTTGACCTTCAGGCAACTTATCAAAACCAGGGATGCCGTTGTTTACATCTCTAGCAATCTTTCCCATTCCGTCCTTGTCTCTCGAATTAATAAATTCCTTCAAATCTTCTTTAGACTTTTCGGTACTTGCAACTTCTGTTACGGGATTTTTATCTACAAATTCTTTGTGATCTGCGAGTTCTGCATTTTTCTGATCTTCAAGCTTTTCTTCTTTTGTTTCTGTTTTCTGATCTTTATTTTCAATCGCAGCTATGCCTCCTTCTTGTTTTATATTATCTTCTTGAGCTTTATTTTCTTCTACGGGCTTCAAAATACTATCTTTTATATCTTGTATCTTTTGTGCTTCTTGCTGTTTCTTTTCTTCCGCTTTTTTGATTTTTTCTGCGTCTGATTCTTCTATTTTTTTAATATTTTCTTTTGTCTCAACAATCATCTTTTCAAGTTTTGCCTTGTACCCTTCTCCCACAGCAGTCTTCAAAGAATTTTCAAGAAGAACGAGTCTTCCTTGCAAAGCCTCTTTTTTTATTCCTAGTTCGCGAGGTTCTTCTTCCTTAATTTGAAAATCAACGCTTTCTGCAACCTTTACAGCTTTTTCATGGTCTTCATTTGCTTTCTTCTTTTCTTCTTCGAGTGAAGTTTGTGCTGAAGCAATATTCTTTTTTGCTTCTTCTTTAACTTTTGCAAGATTTTCTGCTGCGCTATCAACTGCATCTTGAGCTGCTTTTACGGCAACCAAATCTTTTGCATCTACTCCATCCATTTTTTTTCTTAATTCTTTTGTATTTTCTCGTGCAGCTTCAATTTTGGCATCCTCTGCTACTTTTATTGCATTAAATTTTTCTTGCGCTGATTGTGTTTGTTTTGTTAATTCATTATCTGCAACCTCAACAATTTCTGCCTTCACATCAAGTTTTCCATCTTTATCCTCTTTGCTTTCAACATTTGCAACAACTGCATCTTTATTTCCAGCACCAACTTCAGTATTTTTTTCTACTGTGCCTTGTGTATCATTTTTTCGAGAATCAAGTTCTTCTTGAAACTTAGCCAATACTGTCTCAGAGTATTCTCTATCAGCAGGCGACATTACAAATTCACCCCCCAATGAATCATGATATTTATCGATTGTTTTTTGAAGATTCTCGTTGCTATATTTTTTTAAAGCTCCAGCGTTTATTGATTTAATAAGTTCGCTATCGGCAAATTTTTCAACTTTCTTATTTGAGATTTCATTTTCTGAATCTTTACTTGGTTGAATATCAGGATTGGTCACGCCAGCTTCAGTATTTTTTTCTACGGCACCCTGTGTGTCATTTTTTCGAGAATCAAGTTCTTTTTGAAATTCTGCTAAAATTGTTTCTGAGTATTCTTTTTCGATTTGTGAAATATTTTTTCCTTCTAAAAAGGTTTTATATCCGCTGATTGTTTTATTGAGCTGATCTTCTGTGTATTTTTTTATATTTCCAGCTTTAATCGACATTACGAGAGGATCAGTAGCAAATTTCTCAGATTTGTTTTCTACTTTATTTTCATTTTCTTTAATCGCCTTAATTTCTGGATAATGAGAAATACCAGCTTTCTCTGCCATAGAAATAGCCTTATCTTTTAGATCCTTAATTTCTTCATCAAACTTTTTTATTTCTTCTTCTGAAGGATTTCCTTTTGAGTGTTCAATATGTGAAAGTTTTTTTTGTTCAACATCTTTAATATCACGCATAACCAGCGCAATATTTTCGTTGATATTTCCACCTTCTTTTTTATCTTTCTTTATTGATTTTTTATCTTTATTTTTTTCGACAGATGGCTCTTTTGATTTTTTTTCTTTTCTTGCAGCTGCAGCGGCTAAAATATTACCAATAAAACCCTTTTTCTTTTTTTCAGCCGCTGTGATATTTTTCTGAATTTCTTTTGTGTTTATTTTTTGATCAGTTGTTTTATTTTCTGCGTTTTTTTCTTCGGTTGTTTTGTTTTCAACTGTTTTGTTTTTTTCTGCATTGGCATTATCACTCTTGGTCTTTGCGGTCGCAGCATTACCTTCTTTTATTTTTTCATCAAGAGCCGCAACTTGTTTTGTTGCTTCGAGCATTCTTTGCTCTATTTGTTCATCAGTCAAATTTTCATACTCTTTCAAAAGAGCGTCCTTGTCAGGTACTTCATCTTTCGAATTCTTTGAACCGCCCTCAATATTTTTTGACATGATGATAAAAATAAACAGTTAGTATTAATACATATATAATACCATGCGCAAAATAAACAACAAGAGCAATTTATAAAAAATTACTCTTGTTGTTTACGAATCATCTTAATTTATACAACCAACCCTTTTTAAAACTGTTTTATTACCAAATTCCAGATTTTTAGGAATTGTCTGCCAAATCATCATCGTCTACTTTTACA
The DNA here is from genome assembly GCA_964435545.1 of uncultured Candidatus Saccharibacteria bacterium. Classification (GTDB taxonomy): domain Bacteria; phylum Patescibacteriota; class Minisyncoccia; order Phycocordibacterales; family UBA9973; genus CAITQP01. The sequence goes on from CAYSZI010000003.1 coordinate 21,135, forward strand.
TCATTATCATTTTCGTCTTTGTTTTGTTTAGATTTTTTACTAGAATATTTTGGGGTTTTTTGTCCTTTTTCCTTTTTAGTTATTTTGTAGTAGTCTCCGTTGATTTTGACCAGTTCATTTGGTGAGAATCCAACCGGATAATTACCGGCGATTAGATCTTTGTAAAATTCTTCATATTTATCCTTAAGGTACTTTTCCGCATACACTATGTCACTGTGGTTTGGTTTGTGTTTTTCAATACTTATCTTTTTTGAGCTATAGTTATAGGTTATTTTTCCTCTTTTTGACTCTTTTTGCTCGGATTCAGCTTTATTTTTCTCCTGTTTTAAATTAAATGCGATTAATTCACTGGTTTCAGTATTTTCTTGATTTCCAATCAATTTTGCATATTGTTCATTTTTGTCTTCTGGGACCACCTCGTTTATATCTGCTGAATAAAGAGGTTTACCATCAGCAATCCAATACAACTTTTTATTTACTTTATCTGTAAGCCAACGACCAGGTGTAGATGTCGCTTCTTTTATTTCGTTATAATAATTTAAAATCCCATACAATCTTTTTCCATATATATTTTCCCCTCCGTAAACATAGGCATTTACACTATTTCCATTTGCATCTACCAGGTCATTACCTGCTGGTGTCCCAACCACATTTACTCCATCTGGCCCATAAAAATATCCAGCAAAATATCTTTCTTCGTGCTTACCAGTTGGGTTATATGCTCTCTCTCCTCTCGCTAGAATAGTATCGTGAGCTTCTTCTTGTTTTTTTGGATGTGTTAAATAATATTCTATATCATCATTATCGCTAGGGTTTAGATTTATACCAGGAAATCCCCAATGTGGAATAACACTATATTTTCCTATGGCAGAATAACCAGCTCTATGAAAATCATATCTGGATTTTCCTTCTCCCATCCATGTTGCAAGCGAATGTACATCCACATTAGTAGCTGGCTTAGGTGCAAATTTCTCTCTTTGCTCTATTGCTTCCTTACTCGTATCGTCCAGATTTTTAGGTTTTAAATCATAAGTAATATAGGAGACATATGCCTTTTTTGCTGAATCAGAAAGCGAATTAAACAAATCCTTATCAATTTTTTCTTTAACATTATCCTGCAATTCATTTGATTTCTTTTCTTCCTCTTTATTTTTTTTAAAACGTGCGTCTTGTTCTTTTTTAATTGGTTCCAAATAAGAATATGTTGACGTTCCTGCTATTGCAGCTGTTCCAGCAAAAATTCCCAAAATCGCAGCATTTCTTCTAAACCATTTTTTAGTTTTATCAAATATCCTTTTGGTTTGATTATTATCTTCCTGCTTTTGTCTTTGCTTCTTTCTTTTCTGTAATACTTGTTTTAAAATCTCTATTTCGGCCAAGATCTTCTGCTTTTCTTTTACCTTAGCTTCAAGATCGATCATCTGCCTAAGAAGTGCCTCTCTCCTCTCCTTGCCTTCCAAATCCGTACGATTATCCTCGCTTTTACCAGATGGAATATTATTATTTGAGTTAAAAAATTTTTCCATTTTTTTATCGTACTTATATTATACACAAATTATTTAAACAAGTCTTGAAAGGATGTCAAAAATTGACATATTTTGTTTTAATTTCAAAATGATATTTTATGATTGACTACCCCTTTGATACAGGCTACCATTTTACATGTAACATATATACATTATATATAGTATATGTTGCCTATTTCCAGAAAGACTTCTATTTCTAAAAAACCCTTATTTTTAAAGGTAATTTAGAAAAAACCGAACGATTGTAACGGAAAAAGCTAAAAAACCTATATTTTCCTAAGTTTTTTTGCTTCGACCACCCATTTTGGCTTATAAAATACTCAAATAAAAATTCTGAACCCTCAAAAAGAGATTTTAAGGTTCAAATATATAGGTTTTATGAAAAACTGGTATCCCAGTTTATTCTTGTTGCCATGCTATTTTCAATACTTTTAACCCCGCAAACAGCCTCTGCAAACATTTTTGACTTTTTTACGCATACAGCACAAGCAGATGTAGCAACAAACACCCAAAACGAAACAAACACAAATTCACAAAAAATGGCTTTAGCTGAATCGAACATCGGTCCAAACAGCACAGATAGTTCAGATTCTAGTATTTTAGACATAATCGTAAACAATACAGTTCTTGCTCCAAAGGTTGGACCTCTTGGTAGCTCGCTTGATGTTGCCGATATACCAGAAAATGCTGGTCAAATAAATGTTTATACTGTTCATAGTGGAGACACAATATCATCAGTTGCTCAAATGTTTAATGTGTCAAAATCTACGATTACATCAGCAAACGACCTTTCAAACAACCAAACATTAAAAGAAGGCATGGTTTTGGCAATTCCTCCGGTTTCTGGACGTATACATAATGTCAAAAACGGTGATACCATTACCTCGATTTCAAAAAAATATAAAGTTAAAGATATTGATATTGCAGTTTATAACGACCTAGAAATAAACAGCGATCTTACACCAGGAGATACTCTTATAATCCCTGATTCTAATTTTAACGACACAACAACTGAGAACCCAACACCAAAACCAACCAAAAATACAAAAAATGCTAAAAATTCACCAATAATAAATCAAGACAAATCAAATTCTGGGCCAATAACGGCACACCCAATGCGAGTTAATATAAAAGTAGATTTAGGTAATGCACTCTTGCGACCAGTATCAATAAACGTAAGTCGTCGTTCACAAGGTGCACACGGAATATACGGAAGCGCAGTAGACCTTGCAGCTCCAATTGGAACACCAATAATGGCATCTGCCGATGGAGTTGTCGTACTTGCAAAATCAGAAGGATTCAATGGAGGATATGGAAAATATGTAATCATTATGTCAAACATCGACGGAAATGTTGTTCAAACAATTTATGGTCACATGTCACAAGTCTTAGCTATAACAGGAATGCAAGTTCACCGCGGAGATTTAATCGGAAAAGTCGGACAAACAGGTCGCGCAACAGGCCCACACGTTCACTTCGAAGTTCACGGCGCACTCAATCCACTCACATTAGATTCCAACTACACAGGAGAATAAGAGTACAGGCAAAAAAAAACAAAACTTTTGCAAATATCCTTTTGAAGGTACTCACGGAGCGCGACGGCGCGAGTGTGAGCCAATTTTTTAGCAAAAAAATATGGCGGTACCTGAAAAAGAATATTTGCAAAAGTTTTGTTTTTTTGCCTTTTAATATTTTCTTTTTTATTCGAAATTTGGACGATAACGTACAGCTTCTAAAATATGTTCAGGTAAAATTTTTTCACTTTCAGACAAATCTGCAATCGTACGCGCGAGTTTTTGTGTGCGATGATATGCGCGCGCT
>CAYSZI010000004.1:0-8639 GCA_964435545.1 uncultured Candidatus Saccharibacteria bacterium
GCCGCAAGACTCAGGATTTTTTTTCTTATTATTTGATAATAAGGATTATTAAAAATTTTTTCTGCGAAATTTTCCATTAGTTTACAGGTTTGTCCATTATTGTTTTTGTGGGTTGATTTTACTAATATTTTAAAATAAACACAACTAACATATTTTTTGCTTGAGAAAAATCATCATGCTATAATGTCATCATGTTTAATATTGGAACGAAGGAAATAATCATCATTGCGGTGGTTGTTGTGCTTTTATTCGGGGGTAAAAAAATCCCAGAGTTAGGAAAAGGAATAGCCGAATCAATACGACACTTGCGAGGAGCTATTAAAGGAACCCCTGAAGAAAAAAAATCTGACGAATAATCAGATGTAAAAGTTTTTATTTTAAAAAATAATGCGCAAATCTTTTGAAAAAATTTTAATGTTTTTGTTTAGTGTCGGGGTACTCGTTTCTCCGAGCTTTTTGTTTGCGGCTGAAATTTCTTATGCTCCAGGCGACAATATAACAATCGGCGAGTTTATATACAATGATGATTTTACGCCAAGCACGACACCTTGTACCGTAACGATCAAGGATCCATCTGGGTCTATTGTAGTCAGTGCTACTTCCACGACGGCAAATTCTGATGGATGGCACTATTTTAATTATATAGCACCTTCGTCTAATGACGGAAAATATCCTGCAATAATTTCATGTGGATCATTTGGTGGTGGAGATCTTGTGACTGAATCTCAATCTTTTGTTGTAAAAACTCCAGCTGGATCTAGTTCTGATATTTCAGCAATTAAAGCAAAAACAGACCTAATGGATTGGAGTAATATCACAAATCTTGTTAGTACTGCAAGTTCCGTAAAAGCAAAAACAGATAATATAAATTGGAATGATGTTACTGGTCTTGTCACAACAGCAAGTTCAATTAAAGCAAAAACAGATAATATCAACTGGAGCGATGTTACTGCAATAAAAAATAATGTTGCAACACTAATCACTGAAGTTGGAACAGGTAATATTTCCGCAATCAAGACAAAAACTGATTACATAAACTGGAGTGATATTACGGGTATTATAACAACAGCAAGTTCCGTAAAAGCAAAAACAGACATGATTGCTTGGCAAAATGTATCAGATATTCTTACCAATACAAGTGTAATTCATTGGGCTGATGTAACAGGAATCAAAACAAAAACAGATTTAATCAACTGGGGTGATATCACAAACATTGCCACCACCACAAGTGCGATTAAACTAAAAACCGACAATATTACTTGGGGCGATATTACAAGCCTTATTGGAACAGCAAGTTCAATTCAAAGCCAAGTAAGTTTAATTAATTGGAATGATATTAATACAATAAAAACAAATACAAATAGTATCAATTGGGGAGATATTACGGGTCTTGTTGGTACAGCAAGTTCAATAAAAGCAAAAACGGATAACATAAATTGGAATGATGTTTTGGGTCTTGTTACAACTGCAAGTTCAATAAAAGCAAGAACCGATTTGGTTGAATGGGGTGATGTTCTTGCAATTAAAACAAAAACAAATACGATTGATTGGGATCAGGTTTTAGGAATTGTTACAACAGCTAGCTCAATAAAAGCAAAAACAGATAATATAAATTGGAATGATGTTACGGGTCTTGTTACAACAGCAAGTTCGATTAAGTCAAAAACTGATTTAATAAACTGGAACGACGTTACAAGTGTTGTTTTGACAGCTAGTTCAATAAAAGCAAGCACAGATCCTATTGTTTGGGGAGATATAACAGCAATCAAAACAAAAACCAATGACATAAACTGGAGTAATGTTTTAGGTCTTGTTGATACAGCAAGTTCTGTAAAATTAAAAACAGATTTAATAAATTGGAATGATGTTGCCGGGCTTATAACAACCGCAAGTTCAATCAAAGCAAAAACAGATTATATAAACTGGAGTGATGTTACAGGTATTGCCATGACAGCTAGCTCAATCAAAGCAAGCACAGATCCTATTGTTTGGGGAGATATAACTGCAATCAAAACAAAAACCAATAATATAAACTGGAGTGATATTACAGGAATCGTTACAACCGCAAGCTCTGTAAAAGCAAAAACAGATAATATAAACTGGAATGATATTACCGGAATTGTCACAACCGCAAGTTCGATTAAATCAAAAACTGATTACATAAATTGGAACGACGTTACTGGGCTTATAACAACTGCAAGTTCAATCAAATCAAAAACAGATCAAATTGTGTGGAGTGATGTTACAAATATTCCCGCAAATGTTTGGGGCTATTCTGGTAGAACCTTAACATCACTTGCTGGAGTTGCTTCCGATGTTTGGAATACAATGACTTCTACTCTTACTGCTACTGGTACTGTTGGGAATAGAATTAATACAAATCTCAACGCTCAAGTTTCAGATGCAATTGGCGGAGTTGGAGCTTGGTCTGTGAAAATGGGTAATGTAAATACTGTTATGGCTGGAAAAACTTATCGCACAAAAGTATTTGTTGTAGACGGATCATCGACTCCATCAACTCCATATACAGCACCACAAGCAACAGTATATGATCCAGATAGAAATGTACTTGTAAGTAATGCGACGATGACACAAATCACTACAGGGGTTTACGAATACACTTATGCGGTTGCATCAACAGCCCCACAAGGTCTTTGGGAGACGGTTGTTACAACTCAAGTAGAATCTGGTAAAACAATAACAACAAACGATTACTGGGGAGTTTCTGGTTCACCAGCGCAAGTCATAATAAATTCCGTAAGCTCACCTAGTGTTTCGAGTATTTCTGCAAATGTAACAATCACAAACGAAGGTTTGACTGGTTATGAATATCAATATGAATGGTGTGTAGTTTCAAACATAACTGATACTTGTGGAGGAGGTAGTAATCCATTTTATGCAATGGCTGCAAAATATATTAATCCGGCAGAAAATTGGAATACAGTACTTACTGCTAATGTAGCAAATGCAGGTATCTATTATTTTAAATTAGTTGTTCACTTTGGAACAGATAGTTCAACTGCTTCTCATATATTTACTATCGCAAGTAGTTCAGGTGGTAGTGGTTCTAGCGGTGGAGGAGGTAGTAGTTATGGAGGTGGCGGCGGAGGAGGTTTTACACCTACACCAATAACAACAGTTACTCCAACACAACCACAGATACAGACACCAATTGCAACTGACGATAGTAATTATTTAAGCGCAGATATAAATAAAGATGGAATAGTTAATTCTGTAGACTTTTCAATCCTGTTGTCTCATTGGCACACAAAACCACCATTCAAGAATCCTCGTGCAGATATAAATAAAGATGGAAAGGTGGATTCAGCTGACTTCTCAATTATGCTTTATCAGTGGAAAAAGAAAAAATAAATGAAATACGAAATAACAAACACAAAAAAATATTTTAATTTTTTACCGATGGTGATAGGCTTGTTTTTTGCTTTGTCTGCAAACAATGTTTATGCAAATACAAAAGTTGAGACAAATACTATTATTCATAGTAAGGATACTTTTTCAGCAAATATTTTTCTTGATACAGAAGGAAAAGATATTAATGTTATTGAAGGTTCAATAAAATTCAATATTAAAAACAATAAAGATATTAAAATAAAAGATATAAGTGAAGCGAATTCTGCTGTTTCTGTTTGGTCTCGCAAGCCATCACTTTCTGTTGCAGGCAACACTATTACTTTTTCTGGTGGTTCACTAAATAGTATCAATTCCAATCATACACTTTTGTTTACTGTTTTCGTTGAGGTTGATACTTCTGGAAGTTTAAATATCGAGCAAACAAATATTGTTGGTTATCTCAGTGATGGTTTGGGTACAAAGATTTCATATAAAAATAATACAGATACATTTGCTATTCTTTCAGAAGGTTCAAAACCTGTTGATTCAGAATTTTCACTTATTTCTGGAGATAATGAACCGCCTTTACCTTTTACAATAGAGCTTTTGCAAGATCCAAATATAAATAGTGGAATGAAATATTTGTCGTTTGAAACAACCGATTCTGGTTCGGGTATGGATCGTTATGAAGTTATAGAAAGCAACAACAAACCCATTGTTACCGGTTCGAGTTACGTTCCTCTTAACCAAGAAAGCATAAAAAATATTACAGTAATGGCTTATGATAAAGCCGGAAATGTTCGTGTTGAAACATATAATGTTGAAGCTCCTTCACACACTGCTCAAATTTTGCTTATAATGATTTTGCTGATTCTTATTTTTGTTGTGTATAAATTGGTTGCTTATTTTCTTAAAAAACATGCAGAAAAGAATTTACAATAATCTCTTTATTGTTTTGGTTTTTCTCGTAAGTAGTTTTTTTGCTACGCATGTTTATGCTGCATCTTTCTATTTTACTCAATCGCCCGATAATGTGATAACAGGAGATATTTTTACTGTTCAAGTTTATGTTGGTACCGCAGGAGAAAATATCAACCTTGCAGAAGGTACAATTCATTTTCCTACAGAAGCGATGACTGTTCTTTCTGTTGATAATAAAAATTCGGATTTTACCTTGTGGCCAGAAGATCCATCTTTTTCAAACGCAGATGGTACGATTAATTTTAGTGGTGGAATTGTAAACCCGGGGTATAGTGGCGATTCAGGAAAAGTTTTTACATTTACCGCAAAAGCAAAAAAAACAGGAAGTGCTTTGATGTCATTTTCAGATGTTTCTCTTCGTGCAAACGATGGTTTGGGTACAAATTTAGTTGATACAACCAGTAGCGGTGTTAGCGCGGTGAATCAACAAATATCAAATCAAAATAATGCTTCAAGTACCGATAAAAGTGTTTTACCAAATACATCAACCACAACTCAAGTTGTAAAACAAAATACACCTGAACAAAATATTTTGCCAAACCAAAATTTATTTACAACATCTATAAATATTTCTCCTTTTATTAAATCTATAGATGTTAATGCGGGCATAACGAAGAAAAATAAAAAAAGTGTACTTAAAATAGATCTAGATTCGGCGGCACCAGTTATTATTTCAGACACGCACCCAGATCAAAGCGTTTGGTATAAAACAAACGATATCCATATTTCGTTGGCACAGCAACAAAAAGTTTTGGGCGTACAAGCTTCATTTAGTTCAATTTCCGGAGACCGACCTGTCGGCAAAACAAAAAAGACTAATGAGTTTACCTATAATTTTGTAAAAAACGGAATATCATATTTTAATGCACGTTATCTATATAAAACTGGTTGGTCTCAAATTTCAACATATGCATTCCATGTCGACAACCTGAGTCCAGAATTTTTAATCGCCTCAACAACAGTTGGTGATGATGGAAGAACGAAAATTTTATTAAAAGCTTCGGATTCAATTTCTGGAATAGATCATTTTACTATTAGCAATATTGCCGATAAGCCAATCGATATTCCAGTAAATAATGGCGTTGCTGAATATCTTGTTCCTCCAGCCCCTTATCTTGCTGATTATAATCTAAATATTAGCGTAATGGATCTTTCTGGAAATGTAAAAAATATTTCTTTTCCATTTGCTATAAAAACCTTAAGTATTCCTAAATTTGCTGATTATTCAAAAGAAGTTACTGTTGGAAAAACAATTAGTGTATCTGGTGTTTCTGACTATACAAACAGGCAAATTGCAATTTATGTTAAATCACCAGATCAAAAAGTAGAAGAATATCTTGCAGATACTGATTCTTCGGGTCATTTTAAATTGGAAACAGAACCCGTTAAGCTTGTTGGAGATTATAAAATTTGGATGCAGTATGTAAACGAAAGAGGTGAGAGAAGTTATGAGTCAGCACACGTAGGAATTCTTTCACATCCTCAAACTTCAATCTGGCAAGATATGTTAAATTATATCAACGAAAATATGTCGGCTATTGTTTCTTCTATTGTTACAGCCTTGATTGTAATTACGGCCTCAATCTTTATTGTTCCAAAGTTTATTAAAAGAAGAAGAGCTGCTAAAAAATAGCTCATTTGATAAATAAACTATTTTTTACTGATTACAAATACTATCAGTAGGTTTTGTGCCGTCTGGTGTGTCTACCACAGTAAATACGGGACTTTTTTCTTGCCAATTTACGTTGTTTATATCTCCAGCTAAAATATAATATTCTCCTGGCCAAACAAATCCAACTTTCCAGTCAAAACCTGTAAGGTTTTCTCCAGAAAGATTTTTTGGAATACCGTATGTTTTTAATAAAGGTTTTTTTGTTCCAGCATCTACTAGAGACAAATTTATTGATTTTACATCTGAAGAGTTCCAGGAAATTTTATATGAACAGTTTGTGTAAATATTGGTGTCTTTTTTGGGAAATGTAAATTTAAATCCAGTATTCGTATTTTTTTCTTGAGTGGTCTCGGTATTTTTGGTTGTTGTAGAAGCAATATGGTTGCTTGTTTCAAGACTTGCAACCGTAGTACTTGTTGCAGTCGAGGTACTTTGTGAAAATTGAGTTATTTGGTTGGGATTTTTATAAGGATTTATTGTGTGGATTTTATAAGCTTCGTCGATATCAGAAAATGCATTATTGAATTTATTTAATGCCCAAAAACCAAAAGCTAAGGTGCTTCCGATTAGTATTGTTGATGTGATTGCTATTCGTTTAAAGTGTTTCATATATTACGCTTTAATGATACAAAAATAATATATTAAATACAACAAATAATTTTATTTGTCAGACATTAGACTTTTGTCAAAATAATTTTTATACAGTTTTGTTTCTGTTGTTTTTGTATTTTTATATGTCATAATTGATTGGATAAGATGTATTATTTTAAAAAAATATCTAAAATAATTTTATTCGTTTTTGTAGGACTTATTTTTTTTCTACCAAATTCTACTTTTGCTGCAGTGCTTTCGATTTTTCCAACAAGCGGAGCATATAAAATCGGAGATACTTTTAATGCTAGTGTTAATATATCAAGTTATACTCAATCGATGGGTGCTGTTTCGGGTACAATTTCATTTCCAAAAGATTTACTATCTGTAGTTTCGATTTCAAAAAATAATTCAGTTTTGTCTACATGGTTACCGGCAGGGTCAAGTGGGCCAACATACAATACAAGCTCGGGAATCATTCATTTTGAAGGTTCCTTGGCTGGTGGTTATAAAGGCGGTCCAAAAAATGTTTTTATAATTACTTTTAAGGTAAAGAAAAACGGAACAGCAAATCTTTTTTTTAAAAATGGAATAATTTTGGCAGATGACGGAAAGGGGACTGATATTACACAAAGTTTAAAATCATCAAGTTATAAATTGAATGTTGCTACAAAGCCCGTAGCGCAAAGTTTAAATAAAAATATTAAAACAGCTTCATCTTCCGTGATTTCTGGGTCTATCGAGAATTCTTCTGTAATAGATGTTACGCCTCCTGTTGTTACATCAAACATCCCTGTTGTTCAAATTCAAAAAACAACTGAAGTTAATAATAATTTAATTTTAATTATTATTCTTTGTGTTTTGGTAGTTTTGGTTTTGACATTGCTTATAAAAGTTATACAGCTTAATAGGATGGTTAAAAAACTGCAAAGTAAAAAAAGAACAATTTTGCGTCGAAAAACCGAAGGTTTTTCGACGCAAAAAACTCCTGCTCGTAAAAAACAAAATAATATAAATACAATAAAAGTTATTCGCAAATAGTCCATTGACTATTTGCGAATATGTGATATATTTTATAATAAAATATATTGAGTTCATCTACAAAAAAATAATAATTTATGGTGCATTTTAGTAACGAAGAGGTTTTTGGCTGGATAACCAAAAATCAGGTACCGATGCTTCGGTTTGTAAAAAGAGTGAATGAGACAGAGATTTCTTCACTTGCAATGGATGTTCCTATGGGAAAAATTGAGTGGCAAAACAAACGGCTTATGGAGTTTGTAAGGAAATGTATTTCATTGTTTCCACCAAATGCTATTGAAAGAGCTTTTTGTAAACGAATAGATTTTCTACCAACGGCATGGTTTACCCGAGGATCAACTCCGCAAAAACCGAACGTCACAGCAGTAAGGCAGGATGCTGAAACGGAATTTTCACTTCCATGCGGATTTGCTACATTTATGAGTAAGGATCCTGTAAATGTTTACCGACAAAGGATTGAGCTTTATGAATTTCCTGATTATCTTCCACCACTTGTTGAGTCAGTATACCTGGCTTATACTTTTATTCACGAGTTTTCTCATGTAATACAGAAAAGTAGTTTTTACTACAAACATTACGAAGAAAATTTTCTTAAAGATGTTGTGTCAAACGAACCGTCACACTTTCTTGTTATTGGTGGAGAAAAAATAGACCCAAGAAAATGGCAAGAAGATTTTCTTGAAAGGGCTTTAAAATATCCGCCTATTACAACCTATTCAGGTATTTACAAAGATGTTGATGACCATGTAAGAATCCATGAATACATGGCTGATTACATGACAACATACATTATGGGTTTTGCCATGAATAAAGATGCACGCACGCCCGAAAATGGTTTTGATGATAAGCCTGAAATGTTTCAATTGATAAAAAATTTTATCGAAGCAAAGGCTGTTATTGTTGCAAAATAATATTAAATAGACAAAGTTATAAGGCTTTTCCATAAAGGAGAAGCCTTATTTTTTTTGCACCATTATTTTTTATAATACGTATTACTTATGTG
>CAYSZI010000004.1:8649-16540 GCA_964435545.1 uncultured Candidatus Saccharibacteria bacterium
GTCTTTTATTATGTGCGTTAAATACAAAAATTTATGCAAAATCCTTATGAGAATGCAATGATGCAACTCAAGCGCGCGACAGCAGTTCAGTCTTTTCCAGATGGCTTTATAAAGCAAATTTCAGTACCAAATCGTGAAGTTCGTGTTTCTATTCCAGTTAAAATGGATAACGGAGAGATTCGAGTTTTCGAAGGGTATCGTGTTGAGCACAACAATGCTTGCGGTCCATACAAGGGTGGTATTCGTTTTCACATAGATACTGATATCAATGAGGTTAAGGCACTTGCTTTTTGGATGGCACTCAAATGTGCAGTTGCAAATATTCCAATGGGTGGAGGAAAGGGTGGAGTTACAGTCGACCCAAAAGAACTTTCAAAAACTGAACTAGAAAATCTTTCACGCGGATGGGTTCGAGGTTTTGCAGAAATTCTCGGCCCCAAAAAAGATGTTCCAGCTCCAGATGTAAATACAACTCCAGAAATAATGTCATGGATGAGTGATGAATTCGCAAAAATTTCTGGCGATAAGACAATGGCAACATTTACTGGTAAGCCGATAGATAAAGGCGGTTCGGAAGGTCGAGGCCCAGCGACTGGTCTTGGGGGTTATTATGTTTTTGAATGTTTTAGAAAAAAATATAATATTCCAGATGGTGCAAAAATTGTAATTCAAGGATTTGGAAATGTTGGAGGAAATGCAGCTGAAATTTTCGCAAAAAATGGATACAAAATTATCGCAGTATCTGATGCAGATGGTGGTGTTGTAAAAGATGATGGATTTGATATTAAAGCACTTGCTGATTGGAGAAAAACGAATGGTAAACTTTCAGGATTTCCTGGGTCACGTTCTGTTTCAAACGCAGAACTCCTTGAACTTGAATGTGATGTTCTTATTCCAGCTGCGCTAGAAAATCAAATTACATCTGATAACGCAGATAAAATAAAAGCAAAGTTTATTCTTGAGCTTGCAAATGGTCCAACTACTCCAGAAGCAGACGAGATTTTGTACAAGAAAAATATTCCAGTTGTTCCAGATATTCTTGCAAACTCAGGAGGAGTAACAGTTTCAACTTTTGAATGGGAACAAAACCTAAAGGGTGAACACTGGGCGGAAGCTGATGTTTTTGCAAAACTCAAAGAAATTCTTGATCGCGAAAGTATGACGGTTTACGAAAAATCAATTTCTTTAAAGACAGACATTCGTCGTGCGGCATTTATCATCGCGCTTGAGAGAATTTCAAAAGCGATGGGGTATTAAAATTTGTAATTAAAAACTAAACAGCAAAACTTTAGCAGATACACTTTTTGAGGGTACTCACGGAGCGCGACGGCGCGAGTGTGAGCCAATTTTTTAGCAAAAAAATATGGCGGTACCCGAGAAAAGTCGTATCAAGAAAGTTTTGTTGTCATCTGTTGTTGGTGTTATAATGAAAAGGCAACATTATGACTCTTCGGCAAAATAAAATTCAAATAATCAAATATGCTCCGCCACCATCAGATCTTCCTGTTTATGGTAACGTTGATTCTTCTCAGGTGTCTTTTATTGGACGTACAAATTATGTTGCTTCATTGGAAGAAAAGAAATTTATTTTTGGAATAAAGCGTGTTGATCGTCGTCGTCACTTGTATATTATTGGAAAGTCTGGCGTTGGAAAATCAAAAATCCAAGAACTTTTTGTGAGACAGGATATCGCATATGGATATGGCGTGTGTGTTATTGATCCTCATGGAGAATTTATTGATGATATTTTAAATTTTATCCCCGACGAACGCATTGAAGATGTTTGCGTTATCGATCCATCAGATATTGAATTTCCTGTATCTTTCAATCCGCTTCAAAATGTTGACCCTACATTTAAACATCAATTGACTCAGGGTTTGATTGAAGTTTTGTCAAAACAATTCGGTTCAAATTGGACACCGCGCCTTGAGCACGTTTTTCGTTTTACAACACTCGCGCTTTTGGATTATCCTCACGCAACAATGCGCGGAATGATTTCAATGCTTACCGATCGTAATTATCGTCAAAAGGTTGTCGAGTATATCGAAGACGACATGGTCAAAAGATTCTGGGCTATCGAATTCGCAGACTGGTCAGAAAAATTTGATACAGATGCTATCATTCCTCTTGTTAACAAGCTAGGACAGTTTTTGTCCAACCCAATGCTTCGAAATATTTTCGGACAAAAAACAAATAAAATCAATTTGGAAGAATTGATGAATCAACAAAAAATTATTTTGATAAATCTTTCAAAAGGAAAAATCGGAGAAGAAAATTCAAGTTTCTTTGGATCGATGTTTCTTACAAAAATTAAGCAAGCGGGTATGGCTCGTGCAAAACTCGAACACAAAGACCGTCATGATTTTTATTTATATGTCGATGAGTTTCAAAACGTTGTTACAGATACATTCGAAAACATTTTGTCTGAGGCTCGTAAATATGGAATCAATCTCACAATCGCGCATCAATACGTAGGTCAACTTTCTTCAAAAATTCAACATGCCGTTTTGGGAAACGTGGGAACGATTATTTGTTTCCGAGTTGGTGGTGAAGATGCAGTTACGCTTCGTCCAGAATTTGCTCCTATTTTTGACACTAAAGACATGATAAATCTTGGTATCGGAGAATTTTATATTAAAACAACAATCGATGGAGAATCGTATGATCCTTTTTCTGCTGAATCGCTTCGTGTTCTTGTTGCTCCGTATCCTTCAAACAGATTAAAAATATTAAAAGCCTCACGAGATAAATTTGCAATTTCGGCAAGCGATGCAAAACGCTTGATTGAAGAAGAGGAGTCAACAATTATTCGTAGTGCCTCAGAAAAAGCTGCAATCAATCGTGTAGCAAAAACAGATAAGGGTGAAGGTCATGAAATGAGCGCTGAAGAAATAACAGAAGCTGTTTTTGAGGATACTGCTGAGCCACTAATTTAAAAAAAGGGCGGCACGAGCTTCGCTCGTGCCGCCCTTGCCAATTTACATACGAAAAGTAATATAAGTCTATGGAAACCCGCAATTGCCAAAACTGCAAAAAAGATTTTAATATCGAAGCCGAAGATTTTTCATTTTACGAAAAAATGAAAGTGCCTGCGCCGACGTTTTGTCCGCATTGTAGGTTTATTCGTCGAGTCATTTGGCGAAACGAAAGATCTCTTTATAAAAGAAAATGTGACATGTGTTCAAAGAGTATAATCTCAATTTATGAAGATAATGTATCTTTTCCTGTATATTGCCCCACTTGTTACAAGAGTGATAAATGGGATGCATTAGATTACGCATCAGATTACGATTTTTCTGTGCCGTTTTTTGAACAATGGAGAAAACTGTTCAATAGTACTCCATGTTTTTCTTTGTACACACAAGGTACATGCATAAACTCTGAATATGCCAATATGCTCATGAGTGCAAAAAATGCATATCTTAGTTACTCTGTAATTTCTTCTGAAGATGTATATTTTTCTGGTTCAATCGACAACTCCAAGCAAATTTTTGATTCATACGCTGTAAATGAAAGCGAATTAGTATATGAAGGTATGGCGATAAGTAAAAACTATAATTCAAAATATACATACTGGTCTCTAAATTCTATTAATTGCAACTTTATTTTGAATTGTAATAATTGCCAGGATTGTTTCGGTTGCGTTAATCTTCATAATAAAAGATATTGTGTTTGGAATAAACAATACACAAAAGAGGGATTTGAAAACGAGATGAAAAAATACAATCTAGGTAGTTACTCTTCAGTGGATAAAATATCTCAAGATTTTTGGATTTTCTCGCTTCGATTTCCTAGAAAATATGCAAACAATATAAATTGCATTAGTTCCATTGGCGACGACTTAAAGAACAATAAAAATACAATTGAAACATTTAATTCATACGATTCAGAAAATCTAAAGTATTGTTATCGATGCATGAAAGAAAAAGATGCTATAGATGTGAGCTATAACATTGGAGGCTCTCTTGTATATGAACAGATGTCGGGGTCAACCAATGCAAGTAATATAAAATTTGTTGCTAGTGGTAATGTAGATTTAAGAGATTCTGAATATTTATATTCCTGTCAGTCTTGTAGTGATGTTTTTGGGTGTATAAGCCTTAGAAATAAGAAGTATTGTATTTTGAATAAGCAATACACAAAAGAAGAATATTTTGAGATGGTTGATAAAATAAAAAAACACATGATGGATATGCCTTATGTCGATGCTAGGGGTATTCAATATAAATACGGAGAATTTTTCCCAGAAGATTTATCTCCTTTTGCGTATAATGAGACTGTGTGTGATGATTTTTTTCCTCAAAATAAAAATGAAATTATATCAAACGGTCATAGGTATAAGGACAAGATAGAAAGTCAGTATAAAATCACAATGAAAAGTGATGAAATACCGGATGATATTACCTCTGTAAATGAGTCAATTTTAGATGAAGTATTAGAGTGTTCGAGCACCGGCAGGGCATTTAAAATTACCCCATTCGAGTTTCAGTTTTATAAAAGTATGAATATTCCTATTCCAAGATTTCATCCTGATGAGAGGTATAAAAATAGATTAAGACTAAGAAATCCCATGGTTTTGTATAGTCGTGACTGTATGAATACTGGTTGTACAAATAATTTTTATACGACGTATTCTCCAGATAGACCAGAAATTATATTTTGCGAAGAATGTTATAAAAATGAAGTATATTAAATTATGGAAACCCGCAATTGCCAAAACTGCAAAAAAGATTTTGATTTAAACGCTCAGGATTTAAATCTTCTTGATAAATTTTCTCTGCCATTGCCTTCGTTTTGTACGGAGTGTCAAATGATAGAAAGAATGCTTTGGCGCAATGAGAGAACACTATTTAAACGAAAAAATGATGCTTTAGAAAGTGGTAATATGCTCATCTCTATATATGAGCCAAATAGTGATATCGTAGTTTACGACAGCAAATCTTGGTGGGGTGATTCTTGGGATTTTGCAGGCTACGGACAAGATTATGATTTTTCAGTTCCGTTTTTTACTCAATTTTCCGAATTAATTAAAAAAGTTCCTTTTCCTTCTTTGCAAAATTGGAATGCTGTTAATAGTGATTATTGCAACTGTACTTCAGATAATAAAAATTGTTATATGGTTTTCGGTGGAGATTTTAATGAAGATTCATTTTATAGTCTTTATAATATTTATTGTAAGAATGTTTGCGATGTTTATTGGCTTGAACAATCAGAATTTTGTTATGAATTAATCGTTTCCGAAAAATGTTACAAGGTTAAACACGGAATGTATGTGAGAGACTGTACCGATTCAGATTTTATTTACGATTGCGTAAATTGCAGTAATTGTTTAGGCTGTGTTTGTTTGCGCAATAAGAGTTATTCAATATTAAACGTGCAGTACTCAAAAGAAGAATATTTTAAAGTAAAAGATGAATTAAAACTAAACACAAATTCTGGTATCGAAAATTTTAAAAAATTGTTTTTGGAGTTAAAAAATAATTTTCCGGTTAAATTTGCATATTTGGTAAAAACTCAAAATGTAACAGGGGATAGAATAACAAATTCGAAAGATTGTATAAATTGTTTCGATATTGTTGGTCCAGCGGAAAATCTTAAGGATTGTTATAATTCTGGGTATAATTCAAAAGATATGTTGCGTGCGTCTCATGCTGGGTATGGCGCAGAACTTATCTATAATTCTTTTGGAGTTTTTTCTTCAGCTCAAAAAGTAATTTGTTCAGCATATACGCCCTCATCTGTGAATGTTTCTTACTCGTATAATTGTCCAAATGGATCAAATCTTTTTGGTTGTGTTGGTGTTAAAAAGGGTAATTATGTAATTTTAAATAAGTTATACACAAAAGAGGAATATCAAAGAATGGTTCCAAAAATAATTCAACATATGATTGATATGCCATATGTTGATTCAAAAGGAAGAATATATAGTTACGGAGATTTTTTTCCAGGAGAGTTTTCGATGTTTTCTTACAACGATTCAGTCGCCCAAGATTGGAAAACTCTCACTGAAGAAGAAATAATAGAAGCTGGTTTTCGATACAATTCTCATTCACACAATTCGCACGCTGTAGATATTAAAAATGATGATATTCCAGATAGTTTGCTTGAGGATTTTGTTTTTTTAAAAAATAAAGTAATTGAATGTGCAAACAAAGGCGGCAAGGTTTATTGTTCGGAGGTTTTTCGAGTAACAGCTGAAGAGTTCTCATTTTACAAACAAATGAATCTACCTTTACCAAAATTTTGTTTCAATTGTCGTAATTATGAAAGATTTGATCAAATCAGATCAATGACATTGCGAAAAAAATCGTGCGATTGTGGTGGCAAAAATTCAAAAAATAATTTATATACAAATACCGCAGTTCATTCTCACGAAGATCAAGAATGTTCGAGTGTTTTCGAAACGGCCCTCGGTGATAATATTCCAATAATATACTGCGAAGAGTGTTATAAAAAAGAAATTCTATAATTATGAAAACCCGCAATTGCCAAAACTGTAAAAAAGATTTCAATATCGAAGCTGAAGATTTTTCATTTTATGAAAAAATGAAAGTTCCTGCACCTACGTTTTGCAAAGATTGTAGAAAAGAAAGAAGACTGGCTTGGTTTAATCTAGTAAATTTGTATTACCGAAATTGCGATTTATGTAAAGAAAGATTTATTTCTATGTATCCAAGCAAGGCACCTTACGTTGTTTATTGCCCAAGTTGTTGGTGGAGCGATAAATGGAGTTGGGAAGATTACGGTGCCGATTATGATTTTTCAAAATCGTTTTTTGAACAATATTTTGATTTGTTAAAAAAAGTTCCTTTGATGGGTTTGGCGACTAATACAGCAACGTTGGTCGGATCTCCGTACAACAATTACGCCACACACGATAAGGATTGTTATTTAACGTTCAATAGTGATTACAATCAAGAATGCGCATACGGTGTTTTTGTCACCAGAGTGAGAGAAAGTTTTGATTCGTCTATGGTTATGGATTGTGATTCAATTTACGATTGTGCTTGCATATATAAAAGTAATAGATGTATTGGAACAAGAGGTAATAATAGATTTTGTGTAGATTGTTCTTTTGTAAGAGATTGTGAAAATTGCCAAGATTGTTTTATGTGCGGAAATCTTAAAAATAAAAAGTATTGCTACAAAAACAAACAACTTACAAAAGAAGAATATAAAAATGTAATATCAAAATATGATTTAGGTTCGTATTCTGGATATCAAAAGGCATGGAATGAAGCTCTTTCTTTTTGGAAAACGATTTCTCCTCGGCCGTCTTGGGATACAATGTCTGTTAATTACTCTGGAAGTTATGTTTTTCATTCAAAAAATTGTCATGAATGTTTTGACATTGTGGACGCTGAAGATTGTAAATTTTGCACGATGTTGTGGAGAGGGCCACAAAAAGATTGTTATGATGTTTCGGCTTTTGGTTTTGATATAGAAAATGTTTATGAAGGAATGAACATATTTGAACACGCTTCAAATATCAAATTTTCTGAGGCCGCTGGTTTAAGTTCGATGGATATAGAATATTCAAAGTCTTCACTAAGCAGTCAGAATAATTTTGGATGTGTTTCTGTTAGAAAAGGTGAAAATATAATTTTAAATAAAAAATATTCAAAAGAGGATTTTAAATCATTGCGAGAGAAAATTATTTCTCACATGAGCGACATGCCGTATTTTGATGCAAAAGGAAATAAGTATACGTACGGAGAATTTTTCCCTCCAGTTTTTTCTCCGTTTCCGTACAATGCAACTTTGGCTCAAAATTTTTATCCCAAATCAGAAAATGAAATAAAGAATGATGGCTTGTGTTATTTTGAGAAAGAAAAAAATATTTATGATATTACAACGTCGTTTTCTGATTTAGCGGATAATATTAAAGAAA
>CAYSZI010000004.1:16550-23607 GCA_964435545.1 uncultured Candidatus Saccharibacteria bacterium
ATAACAGACGAAATTTTAAATGAAACAATTGGTTGCTCTGATTGCGGCGGGGGGTACAAAATTGTAAAAATGGAACTGTCTTTTTTAAAAAAAATGAATTTGCCTCTTCCTAGAAAATGTCCATTTTGTCGTATTAATGACAAACTAAACATTTGGGTAGATAATATGACTTTAAGAGATAGGGTATGTGGAAAGTGTGGAATTCAATTTAAGACACATTATTCAGAAGAAAGGGCTCCACTTGTTTACTGTAAGGATTGTTATCAAAAAGAAGTAATATAAAATTATGCAAAATAAAAACTGTCAAAACTGCAAAAAAGATTTCAATATTGAAGCTGAAGATTTTTCATTTTATGAAAAAATGAAAGTTCCTGCGCCGACTTTTTGTTCGGATTGTCGAATGGTTAGACGTATGATGTGGAGAAATGAACGTTCTCTATATCACAGAGAATGTGCTGCTACAGGAAAAAAAATAATTTCATGTTTTTCTCCTGATTCTGGAATTGTCGTTTACGACAGAGACTATTGGTGGAGCGACGAATGGGATATTTTTAAATTTGGAATGGATTATGATTTTTCAAAAACATTTTTTGAGCAATTTGGTGAATTAATAAGAACAGTACCATTACCGTCACTTTTTAACGGGAGATGCGTTAATAGTAGTTACAGCAACCATGTCGGTGAAATGAAAAATGCATATCTATCTTTTGCGGCATGGATTAGTGAGGACATAATGTATTCATCTAAAATTGGTCAATCAAAAGAATGTGTTGATTGTCTTTCAACTGTCCATTCAGACTTGTGTTATGAATCAATAAATATAAATCATTCAAGTAGACTTTTCTTTTCAAAAAATTCTGAAAATTGTTTAGACTCGTGGTTTTTGTATGATTGTTCTGGTTGTGCTAACTGCTTTGGTTGTACAAATCTAAGAAATAAATCATATTATATTTTTAATAAACAATATTCTCGAGAAGAATATTTAAAAAAAATTCAAGAATTTAATTTGTCCTCGCTTTCTTCTTTAAATATTTTGAAAAAAGAATGCGACGACTTTTGGAAAAAATCAATAAACAAGTTTGCCTTTTTAAAAAAGACGGTTAATTCGACTGGTAATAATTTGGTTGAAACAAACAATACTAAAGAATGTTTTGATGCCTACGACAATATTTCTGATTCAAAATATTGCATTAACGCGATAGGGAAAATGACAGATACTTATGATGGATATGGCCCGGGGCTTGGAGAGCTCATGTATGAGATTGTCGACAGTGGAGATCGAGCACAATATCTTATGAGCACAATCGTGACATGGAACTGTATTCGAGTTTCGTATTCATATAATTGTCATGGTTCGTCTGATTTGTTTGGATGTGTAGGGCTTCGTAATAAAAAATATTGTATTTTTAATAAACAATACACAAAAGAAGAATACGAAATAATGTTTTCTAAAATTAAACAACATATGATTGATATGCCATATGTTGATTCAAGAGGAAGAAAATTTGAATTCGGAGATTTCTTTCCATACGATTTTTCTCCGTTTTGTTACAATGAAACAATAGCTCATGAATATTTTCCAAAAGACGAAAATGAAGTTTTAAATCAAGGTTTTAAATGGAAATCAATCGAGCAAAAAAATCACACGGTTACAATCGAAGGAAACAATTTACCAGATGTTATTCCCGATAACGACGCTCTACTTTTAAAAGAAGTCGTTGGTTGTTTAAATAAAGGAAAAGTCAAAACAAAATGTACATCCGCGTATAAATTTACGCAAGAAGAATTGGTTTTCTATAAAAGATTTAATTTGCCACTTCCTCAGTTTTGTCCAAATTGCCGTTTTTATAACAGAATGTCAAAGACTAATCCTCCAAAACTTTGGCATCGCAAATGTATGAATGAAGGGTGTCAAAACGAATTCGAAACAAGCTATGCCCCAGACCGCATTGAAAAAGTTTTTTGTGAATCGTGTTATCAGCAAGAAGTAATTTAAATTTATGGAAACAAAAAATTGTCAAAATTGTAAAAAAGATTTCAATATCGAAGCCGAAGATTTTTCATTTTACGAAAAAATGAAAGTTCCTGCACCGACGTGGTGTTCTGAGTGTCGATTTATGCGACGGCTTACTTTTTTAAATTGGAACACTTTATATAAACGCAAATGTGATTTATGCAAAAAAGATATAATTTCTGTTCACAATAAAGACAAAAATTTAAAAGTTTATTGTCCTTCATGTTGGTGGGGTGACACTTGGGATGGTACAGAGTATGAAATGGATTATGATCCAGAAAAAGGAATCATAAAGCAGATGATTGAATTAAAAAATAAAACTCCTTTTATGGGTCTTGAGAGTATGCATTTAACTTTAGTGAATACGCCATACTGTAATGCCGCTGCTTATCAGAAAGATTGTTTTATGATGTTCCATGCAGATTATGGAGAAAGATGTGCATATGTTACATTTTCTGCTCATACTATTGATTGCGTGGATTGTTATAGAATAAATAATTCTGAAAAGTGCTACGAATGTGTTGGTGTAAATAAATGTTTCGGTTGTATTTTTTCTGAAGAATTAGATTCTTGCGCAGACTGTTTGTTTTGTCGCGCATGCTCTGGTTGCACAAATTGTTTTGGTTGTATTAATCTAAGAAATAAAAGTTATTGTATTTTTAATGTGCAATATTCAAAAGAAGAATATAAAAAAAGAATTTCTGAATTTAGATTAAATACCAGGAGCGGAATAAAAAATGCATTAAATTTATCTCTGGATTTTTGGAAAGATAAACCCAGACGTTCATCGATTGGAAATAGTCTGAATGTGAATACTACCGGTGATATGGTTTATGAATCAAAAAATACAAAAAATGGATATATGATTACAAGTGCTGAGGATTCTAAGTTTGTTCAATTTGTTACACTTGCCTCTACAAAAGATTGTTATGATTATACAATTTGGGGCGCTGGTGCTGAAAGAATTTATGAATGTCTTACAACCGGGGAGGGTTCGTATAATAATAAATTTTCTGCACAGTGTTGGCCTGCAGCAATTGATAATGAGTATTGTTTGTATGTGATTCAATCAAAAAGTTGTTTTGGATGTGTTAATTTAAAAAGAAAAGAATATTGTATTTTAAATAAACAGTATACAAAAGAAGAATATATAAGACTTCGAGAAAAAATTATTGAAGATATGAACTTAGATCCTTACGTGGATTCGATTGGAAGAACTTTTCCGTACGGAGAATTTTTGACATCAGATTTGTCACCATACGCATATAATGAAAGCAGGGCAATTGATTTTTATCCGATTGATAAATCTGAAATATCTCAAAATGGTTTTGTTTGGTATGAAGGCGAAGATCAAAAATACACGATTACAATTACCTTTGATAGCATCCCAGACGAAATAAAAGAAGCAGAAATTGATTTATCTAAACAAACATTCGAGTGTTTAAAGTGTAATGGGGGATTTCGTTTGAATGATACAGAGCTTATGGTTATTAAAAAAATGAATTTGCCTGTACCTTTCAGTTATTGGAAGTGTAGAAATAAAAGACGCTTTGGTCGAGTAAATGGACCACAACTATATGACAGAGACTGTGATAAATGCGGAGATAGTATTAAAACAAGTTATGCTATTAATATGCCAGAAATAGTATATTGTGAAAGTTGCTACCAAAACGAAGTACAGTAATGTTTACAGGAATAGTTGAAAAAATCGTAAAAATAGAGTTGATCGAAAAGGTCGAAAAAAATATTCGGATTGCAATTGAACTGGAAAAAAAACGGAAAGTAAAAATTGGGGATTCGGTATCTGTTTCAGGTGTTTGTTTAACCATCGCTGATCAAAAAGATAATTTGTATTTTTTTGATATTATTCCCGAAACACTTTCAAAAACAATTTTTGGAAAGAGAATTCCAGAAGTTTTAAATATTGAGAGGTCGCTTTTGTTTGGTTCGCGGGTTCATGGACATATTGTATCTGGACACGTAGACTGCGTGGGCAAGGTTTTAAAAATTTCAGATGATAAAAATGGGTACCAAATTGAAATTTCTTATCCCAAAAAGTTTAATAAGTTTTTAAAGCAAAAGGGTTCAATTACAATTGATGGGGTGAGTTTGACAGTCGTAAAGAAAAAAAGTTTGAGTTTTGTTGTTGCTCTTATACCTCACACGTTGAAAATAACAACACTTTCAGGTTTGAAGAAAGGAGATTTTATTAATTTAGAGTTTGATAAAAACATTGCGTTTTAATTGTCGTTACGTAATGTAATTTTGTAAAAAATATGTCACAAGAAAGTAATAATATAGTATTTGAAAAATTTGATGCGTCTCTTTGGAAAGTTGGTATTGTTGTTGCTGGCTTTAATAAAGATATAACTGATGAGCTTTTGAAGAGTGCACAAAAATGTTGTTATGATTACGAAGTGTTACCAGAAAATGTTACAGTCTGCAAAGTTGCCGGCTGTGTTGAAATTCCGCTTGTATTACAAAGACTTTCTGAGACAGGAGAATACAAGGCACTTGTTGCGCTGGGAACAATAATCCGTGGTGATACGGTACATTTTGATTTTGTTGCAAAAGCTGTTACTGAAGGTGTTATGAGAGTTCAGTTGGATTCTGGTGTTCCTGTCGGTTTCGGAATTTTGACTTTGGAAAATAAAAAACAATCAGAAGTTCGTTTACAATCCGGATATGGAGCAACCGAAGCGGTTTTGCAATCAGCAAAGATTATAGAAAATATTCACTAACATTTTTTGCTTGATACTTAATACTTCATAACGTATAATTTCATTATATGGATTTTCTCCCAGAAGGGACAAGCTTTAATAAAGACATTACGTATTTAGCAAAAACAAATTTCCGAAAAGAGGAACAGGTTTTTGGTATTAAACGCAGAGATAGACGTCAGCATATTTATATTCTAGGAAAATCTGGAACTGGTAAATCTACACTTCTTGCAAACATGATTGTTCAAAATATTTGGAACGGAGAAGGTGTGTGTGTTATCGACCCGCACGGAGAACTTGTTGAATCAATTCTTGCAACAATTCCAGCGCATCGTGCAAAGGATGTAATTTATTTTAATCCTGCCGATATGGATTATCATATTGGGTTTAATGTTCTTCAGCTTGATGATCCAAGATACAAGCATCTTGTTGCTTCAGGACTGATGGGGATTTTTACAAAAATTTGGGCAAATGCTTGGTCTGCTCGTATGGAATATATTTTGAATAATGCAATTTTGGCGTTGGTTGATACTCCGGGTTCAACTTTGCTTGGAATTCCGCGCATGCTTGTAGATAAAGATTATCGCCAGTTGGTTATCAGTAATTTGAAAGACCCAGTTATTAAAGCATTTTGGGTTCATGAATTTGAAGCATGGCGTGAACAGTATCGTAACGAAGCAATTGCTCCGATTCAAAATAAGGTTGGACAATTTCTTTCAACTTCAATTGTTCGAAACGTTGTTGGTCAATCAAAATCTACAATCGATCTTTTTGATATTATGAACTCCGGAAAGATTTTCCTAGTTAATGTTTCAAAAGGACGTATCGGTGAAGACAACTCTGCTCTTTTGGGTGGAATGTTGATTACAAAAATTCAGCTCGCTGCGATGGAGCGTGTGCGTATTCCTGAAGAGCAGCGTAAAGATTTTTATTTGTACGTGGACGAATTCCAAAATTTCGTTACGGATTCTTTTGCGTCAATTTTGTCTGAAGCTCGTAAATACCGCTTAAATCTTACATTAGCTCATCAATACATCGCGCAACTTTCTACAAAAGATTCTGATACTGTACGTGATGCCGTTTTTGGAAACGTTGGAACGATGATTATTTATCGTGTCGGTGCTGTTGATGGAGAATATCTTGAAAAAGAATTTGATCCAGAATTTACAACTCAAGACATGGTAAATCTTCCAAACTTTAAAATTTATTTGAAACTCATGGTTGATGGTGTTACATCGCGTCCATTTTCTGCAAGTATTTTGCCACCATTTAAGGTTCCAGAAGATAGTAATGTAAAAGAGCAAATAATAGAATCATCACGTGCTTTGTATGCTCGACCAAAAGAAGTTGTCGAAAGAGAAATTTTTGAATGGAGTGGAATGTTGACTGGAAGCGGAAGTGGCGGAGGTGGAGAAAACAGTGGCGGAGAGGGTAGGTTTAAAACGATTTGTTCATCTTGTGGAAAAGAAGCTATGGTTCCTTTTGAACCAGAAGAAGGTCGCCCTGTTTATTGTAAAGATTGCATTGCAAAAATAAAATCTGGGGAATTAAAACCACTCAAAGGTACACGCAATCGTTCTTTGGAAACGCAATCATTTTCTGCTCTTTCTGGTTTGGGTATCGAATTTGTGGCTGATTCAAAATCTGTACATAAACCATTTTTCAAAAAACATTCTGATCAAGGTACTCAATCTGAATATAAAAATCCATCTGGAAGCGGTGTTCAAATGAAAAAGACAGAAAAACCATTCACGCCTGTTCCAAAAACCAATAACGTAAGTACCCCTGTTCCTCAAAAACCAATACCTTCACCAGTGGTGCCAATTTCTGTTGTTGTACCAAAAACTATACAGACATCAGTTGTTTCAGTTTCAAAACCAGCAACTGCTCAAGCAAAAACTGTAAATTCTGATCAAGGTAAAAACACACCTGTACAAAAAGAATTTAATAAAACACCTCGTAATTTTGAGAAGCAAAAAAATATTAGGAATCCCCGCGAGCACAAGGGCCCAGATCATGACGGACTGCAGAGTATTTTAAAAGAAGCTTTAGGTGAAGCTTTAAAAACAAGTAGCGATATTAAAAAAGAAGTAATCAAAGATGTGATCGAAGAATCTCCGAAAGAGCCACAAAAAACAATTTCTCTTTCGTCTCTTAAAAAAATAGAAGACACTCAAAATATAAATTCAAAAATTCTTGAAAAAGGCGCTTCTCAAGAAAAACTTTCTGCGTTGCAAGAGGCGATAAATCGTGCAAAAAATAGTTCAAACTTAAATACAAATAATACTGTTGTTGCACAGGAAACAAAAGACGAAAAAATAAT
>CAYSZI010000005.1:0-22518 GCA_964435545.1 uncultured Candidatus Saccharibacteria bacterium
AAACTTTTGGTGGTCGTCGATGATATTCAATCAGGAAATCAAATTTCAGTAGCATTATCAAAACACCCAGAAATTTTTTCTGAGTTTTATGTAAACATGGTAAAAGCTGGAGAAGAATCTGGAAAATTAAATCAAATTTTTTCATTCTTGGCAGATTATCTCGATCGTCAATACGCGCTTACTTCAAAAATAAAAAATGCATTGATTTATCCAGGGTTTGTCATTGGAACTTTTTTTACAGTCATGATTTTGATGTTTACCGTTATTATTCCAAAACTCGAAGTAATAATTCTTGCCTCAAATACCGATATTCCGACCATGACAAAAGTTGTTTTTGCAATTTCCAACGCGTTTGTTAATTATGGAATATTTTTACTAATTGCTTTTGTCGGAGTTGTTTCATATATAGTGTATCTTTCTAAAACTCCAGTTGGAAAGATTTATTTAGATAAAGTAAAGATAAAGGCTCCCGCTTTTGGTTCTCTTTTTCAAAAAATGTATCTTTCTCGTATTGCCGACAATATGAATACAATGCTTACATCCGGTGTTGCTATTGTTCATTCACTTGAAATTACTTCTAAGGTTGTGGGGAATAAAGTTTATGCGGGAATAATAAATGAAGCAGTCGAAGCTGTAAAATCTGGAAAACCATTTTCAGACGCGCTTGAAAAGCATGATGAGATTCCAAAAATAATGGTGCATATGATTAGAGTGGGTGAGGAAACTGGAGGTGTTGCAGGAATTTTGAAAACATTAGCTGCCTTTTATACACGCGAAGTTAACGATGCAGTAGATACTTTGGTTGGCCTTATTGAGCCGGTTATGATTGTTTTTCTAGGTCTTGGTGTGGGAACCCTTCTTGTTTCAGTACTTATGCCAATTTACAATATGCAGTCAGGTTCTGGAGGGTAATTTGTTTTTCCACATGAAGTATATATTACTCATGATGTTTGGTGTATAATTAGCACATTAGATTATAAAAATGGTCGTTCTCTTTTTAAAAGAGTTCAAATTATCAATAGTTTTATTTATTATGAAAAAAAATATATTTAGTTTTGTTAAAAAAGACCTAAAGCAGTTTTCAAAAGGTTTTACGCTTATCGAACTTTTAGTCGTTATCGCTATTATTGCAATTTTGGCAACAATAGTGCTTACTTCAATTGGTGGTGCAAACGGAAAATCAAAAGATGCAAAAATGCAGGCTGGTATTTCTTCAATGAGAGATGAGGCAGCTCAGTTTACAGGAACTTCAACTCTCGTCGCTCCAGCTGTTACAACTCTTACGGGAGGAGCTAACGGAAATCTTTTTACTGATTCAACCGCAGCAGATAATGGCTTATGGCCAATGATTGCTAGCCTCCCTACTGGTAATGGATATGCATATTATTATGGATCTGATGCTACTTTGCCATCAAATGGAGGTAAATGGTTTTTTGCTGCGACAACACCAACAACATCATCTTGTGTTGATTATACAGGTGCTATTAAAACAGGAGCAGCTGCTTCTACGACAGCAGCATCATTTACGACTATCTATCCTAATGCCACTGCTGCAAATGGATATTCTTGTTTCTAGTTTATTTTCAATTAAAAAACACCCGAATATTCGGGTGTTTTTTGTTTGAAATGATATAATAAAATTATGGATAATCTTTTTGACACAATTATTCCGATTATAATTTTCTTTTTCGGAACTATTATTGGAAGTTTTTTGAACGTTGTTATTTTGCGATATCGAAGCGGGCGAAGTATTGTAAGCGGGAAGTCGATGTGTTTTGCTTGTGGTAAAAAACTTTGTTTTTTTGAGCTTGTGCCGATTGGAAGTTTTCTTACTCAGCGCGGAAGATGTGAATCATGTCACACAAAAATTTCTTGGCAGTATCCGCTCATAGAAGCTCTCACAGGTGTTTTGTTTTTGTTTATATATTTCCATTTTGAATATCTAATTCAAGACAATACACTTTTGTTTGCAATTCTTTTTTCTTATTACGCTTTTATTTTTTCTCTTTTTATTGTTCTTTCTGTTTATGATATAAAGCATAAAGTTTTACCTGACGGGCTTGTTTTAACTTTTATTTCAATTGTTTTTATTGGAATGTTTTTTATTCAAGGCGACACAATCGTTTTGCATATTCCGCATTACACGCAATTCTTAGCGGGGATTATTTTGCCTGCTCCATTTTCATTGCTCTGGCTCATATCAAAAGGTAAGTGGATGGGGCTTGGTGATTCAAAGTTTATGATCGGAATTGGATTTTTGCTAGGACTTTCTGCTGGAGCCACCGCAATTTTATTTTCGTTTTGGATTGGAGCTGTTGTGAGTATTTTGGTTTTACTTTTTTCGCGGTTTTTTGGAAAGCATGGAGTTTCTCTAAAAACTGCAATTCCTTTTGGTCCGTTTCTAGCCCTTGGTACAATGATAGTGGTTTTGTTTAATTGCAATCTTGAAACAATTTTTCGAATTATTGGTGGATATTAAATGACTGAACGATTTTTAAAATTTAAAAAGAAATTTGGTTTTGATAAAGGTTTTACTTTTATCGAGCTTGCCTTTGTTATGTCGATTATGGCGATCATGGCAACGATAATGCTTTTTAATTTTATTTCGTTTAACACAAAATTAGAATTTGACAATTTATCGCAAGATATTGCACTTCGGATTGTTCAAGCACAAAAGGCTGCAATAACAGGAGTTTTGACTTCAAGTTCCACGGCACGTGGTGTCAAGCCCGCTTACGGAGTGTATTTTGCGGGTGCTCTAACTTCGACATCAACCGTTGGTGATAATAAGTTTACATATTTTACAGATCTTCCTGGGACAGGAACAACAACTGGTGATAAAATTTACATACCTCCATCGGGTTTTACTTGTAGTTCAAATCCGGAATGTATTTCTTTGACTACAATTACCACAGGAGAATATGTTGATAATATTTGTTACAGCCCAAACACAATCAGTGGGAGTAATTGTAGTTCAACGTCAAATGCTGGTGTGAGTATTGTTTTTATGCGACCGTCATTGAGTGCTTCAATAATGGTACAAAGACCAGTAAGTTCTAGTGTTGTTTCCGAAGATTCAGTATGTCTTGAATTGGTAAACCCGCACGATAATTTTGCAAAAAGAACAATAAAAATAAATAGCTTGGGTCAGGTTTCGACATATGAGCAACCAATAACGACAACGGGGCTTTGTTATTAATATGAAAATATTTTTTAGAAAAAAAATTCAAGATGGTTTTACGTTGATTGAGCTTATGGTAGCTATGACGATTTTTACAGTTCTTGTAATACTTGGATCTGGCGCAGTTTTAAATGTTATGAGCGCTCACGAAAAAACTCAAAATATTCGAAACGCAATGGATAGTTTGAGTTTTGTTATGGAAGACATGTCTCGCAATATTCGTCTGGGAACAAATTTTCATTGTTTTGATGTTGGAGTTTCTACCTCGACTACTGATACAAGTTTGGATGGTTCTGGTGTTCCAATTCCAAGAGATTGTTCTTTTTCAAGTTCTGGGGTAAACAACGAAATCGTTTTTCAAAGTTCTTCTGGCGTAGGACAAAATATTTCTTATATTATTACGCCTCCATCCAGCGGTACTGTTCAGATCGCAAAAAAAATTGGTTCTGGAAGTTGGCAAGTAATTACACCAAGAGATGTTGTTGTTGATTATTTTAAATCTGGATTTATTGTTGTCGGTGCTCCACAGGGAGACGGATTGCAACCCGTAATAAATATTTCTTTGTCGGGTAGTGTTTCGTCTTTTGGTATTAAATCAACTTTTTCTGTTCAAACGACTGTTTCTTCACGACCACTTGATGGGTAAAATAAAATTATGAATAAAATTTTTGGTAAAAACTTGGGCTCGCCGAAAAAACTTTTTTCTAAAGAAAAAGTTTTTTCGGCGAGCAATTTACAAAATTCCCACGGATTCTCTCTTGTCGAAGTTCTTATTGCTCTCACAATTTTTATTACTCTAATTACGGGCGTAAGTACAGCAATATATAAAAGTGGGGTAAGTGCAAATACTGCAAAAAATCGTTTGATCGCAAACTATTTGGCTCAAGAGGGAATCGAAATTGTGCGCGCAAAACGCGACTCGTATGTTTTATCAAATCAAACAAGTTATGTAACAGGCTGGCAAAATTTTGTTTCAAATGTAAATGAAGGTTGCCCTCTCGGTTCGGCTTGCGATATTGATGCAAGTAGTTTAACAAATCTTGGTCCGACATCAGGTAATCAATTTATCGCTTGTGGTATAAATTTAACAATGACTTCGCCGTGTGTTTTTTGGTACAGTAATGATGGATTTTATTTGCACAATCTCACGGTTAGCACGGGAACAAAAACTCCGTTTGTTAGAACTTTAGTTTTTGTTCCACATTACACTTCTGGCGGCGGTCCCGTTGTTGAATTTGAAATTAATTCCACTGTTTACTGGAAAGATGGTATGACAACTCAATCTGTCTCTATGAATGAGAGTTTATTCAATTGGTATGCTTCACAATAATTTATGATAAGTAAAACCAACAAAGAAAAAGGAATCGCAATTATGTATACAGTCTTGATGTCGACAGCTTTTTTGTTGGTTGCAATTGGAATTTCACAAATTGCATATAAAGAATTAATTTTTTCTGCTGAGTCAAAAGATTCAAATCGCGCATTTTTAGCAGCCGATACAGGAATTGAATGTGGTTTGTATATGGATAGTATACAAGCTTACGCAACTTCAACAACAGATACTCCGTATTGCCACAGTCTTCCTGTTGTTTTAACACAAATGGATACTGACGCTACTCTTTATCAGTTTTCTTTAAACTTTGGAAATTCTTGTGCCGATGTATATATAGACAAAGCCGCGGGTACTTTTAGTACAAGTACACAAGTTGATGCGTATGGTTACAATATTGGACAACTAGGTGCCGGAACAACTCCGCAAACATGTCTTGGAACTGGAACTTTGAAGCCAAATGTTGTTAGTCGCGCCCTTCGAATTACTTATTAATTTAAAATTACGGAATTTTTTGATACGACTTTCTGCGGGTACCGCCATATTTTTCTGCTGAAAAATTGGCTCACACTCGCGCCGTCGCGCTCCGTGAGTACCCTCAAAAAGTGTATCTGCAAAATCCCGTAATTCAAAATTTGCAATTTAGTGTATACTATTTCGTATGATAAAAGCTGACGCCGAAAAACGTTTAGAAAAACTAAAAAAGGCCATTGAAGAATATAGATATAGTTATCATGTTTTGGATAAATCTCTTATTTCCGACGAAGCCCTTGATTCATTAAAAAAGGAGCTTGTTGATATTGAAAAACAATTTCCTGAACTCATTACTTCAGATTCTCCAAGCCAGCGCGTTGCAGGAAAACCTCTCGATGGTTTCAAAAAAATAAAACATGAAATTCCTCAATGGTCTTCAAATGATGCTTTTTCAAAAGAGGATATTTCCGATTTTGACGCACGCGTAAAAAGATTTTATAAATCTGAAACAGGAAAAGATATTTCTGTTGAATATGTTTGTGAACACAAAATTGATGGAATGCATATTGTTTTGACTTACGAAAAAGGATTATTAAAAACTGCTGCTACTCGGGGGGACGGTGTTGTTGGTGAAGATGTTACCGCAAATATAAAAATGATTGAATCTGTACCTCTTAAACTCAATCAACAAATTTCATGTATTGTTGAAGGGGAAATTTATATGACAAAATCCCAGTTTGCAAAGTTAAACGCTGAGCAAAAGAAAAACGGCGGAGAAGTTTTTGCAAATCCTAGAAACGTTGTTGCGGGAACAATTCGTCAGCTTGATTCTGCGATTGTTGCATCAAGAAAACTTTCAACATTTATTTATGATATTTCTCGTATAGATGGCGAACCACCACAATCTCAAGAAAAAGAATTAAAACTTTTGTCGACGCTTGGCTTTCGTGTAAACAAAGAGTATAAAGTTTGTAAAAATATTGAAGAAACAATTGAGTATTGGAATGAATGGAAAGAGAAAAAAGACAAACAAGATTATTTCTTTGATGGAATAATGTTAAAAGTTAACGATTTAAATATTCAAGAAACTTTGGGCTATACGGGTAAGGCTCCACGTTTTGTCGTTGCCTTTAAATTTCCAGCAGAACAAGTTACGACTATCGTAGAAGATATTGCTGTGCAGATAGGACGCACTGGAGCTATTACTCCCGTTGCACATTTGAAACCCGTGCTTGTGTATGGTTCTGTTGTTTCTCGCGCAACTCTTCATAATATCGATGAAATTAGAAGACTTGATGTTCGAGTAGGTGATACTGTTATTTTACAAAAAGCCGGAGATGTTATTCCAGATATTGTAAAAGTTTTAACAGAAATGCGCACAGGAAAAGAAAAAGTTTTTCACATGCCAAAAAACTGTCCAGAGTGTGATACACAACTTTCAAAAAAAGAAATTGGCACAAAAGGCGGGGAAGAATCGGCTGCACTGTATTGTGCAAACCCAAGATGTCCAGCAAAAGACCGACGAACCCTTTATTATTTTACAAGCAAAAATGCTTTAGATATTGAACACCTCGGTCCTAAAAATTTGGATGCGCTTCTTGATGCTGGACTTATATCTTCTCGTGCAGATATTTTTACATTAAAAAAAGGTGACCTTTTAGAACTCCCACGTTTTGGCGAAAAGTCTGTAGATAATTTACTCGAAGCAATTGATAAAAAAAGACATTGTGAACTCGATAGATTTATTGTTGCGCTCTCGATTCCTGAAGTAGGTGAAGAAACTGCGCGCGATTTGGCGACGCATTTTGGAAATTTTTCAAATTTCCAAAATGCAACGCAGCAAGACCTTGAATCAATCGAAGGTGTTGGCCCACGAGTTTCAAAATCAGTTTTGAATTGGTTTGCCGATAAGCACAACCAAAAAGTTGTAAAAGATTTGCTTGAGCAAATAAAAGTGGAGAGTGTAAAGAAAAAATCAGGACAAAAATTTGCAGGGCAAATTTTTGTCCTAACTGGTACCATGCCAAATCTCTCTCGTGATGAAGCAAAGAAAAAAATTCTAGACCTGGGTGGTAAAGTCGCATCATCTGTTTCAAAAAATACAAATTATGTCGTAGTGGGCGAGAGTGCTGGTTCAAAATATGATGACGCCAAAAAACTTGGAATAAAAATTATTAATGAAAATGAATTTATTGGTTTAATAAAATAACATTTCTTAATATTTTTGTTTTTTTGTCAAGTCGTCAAAATGCATCAAAAAATGCTATAAATAAGATATGGAATTAAAAGATATTAAACATTTGGCAACCCTTTCTCGTCTTGAGGTTTCAGACGTTGAGGCAGAAGAGCTTCTTGGAGACTTGAAGGCTATTTTGGTGTATGTTGATCAAGTTACAAATGTTAAAGTTTCTGGAAGTGAAATTGATATTCCTGAGCATCGAAACATCGCACGCGAGGATATTGCATACAATATTGGCGGAGAATTCACAGTAGTTATTATGCAAAATGTTCCAGACAAGCAAGATGGCTATGTAAAAGTTAACAAAATTTTAAATGAATAAAGAAATAAATCTAAAAAATTTAACAATCAAGAGCGCGCATGAATCTTTGAAAAAAGGTGAATTTACTGTGCAAGAATTGTGTGATGCATACCTTGCTGTTATTGCTGAAAAAAATCCAGATATAAATGCGTATCTCGAAATTTTTGATGATATAAAAACTCAAGCAGAGATTGCACAAAAAAGATTTGCTGATGGAACAGCAACAATTCTTACAGGAATTCCAATGGCAATAAAAGACAATATGTTGATCAAGGGCAAAAAAGTTACAGCTGGTTCAAAAATTTTGGAAGGTTATGTAGCCGCATATTCATCAACAGCAATCGAAAATATTCAAAAAGAAAATCCTGTTTTTCTAGGACGAACAAATATGGATGAATTTGCGATGGGAAGTTCGACACAAACTTCTGCGTTTGGGGTTACACGAAATCCATTGGATCGAGAACGTGTTCCAGGAGGTTCTTCAGGTGGATCTGCTGCAGCTGTTGCAATGCACGGAGCACTTGTTGCTTTGGGTAGTGAGACTTGTGGTTCTATTCGTCAGCCTGCGTCGTACACTGGACTTGTTGGTTTTAAACCAACATATGGCTCGGTATCACGAAGTGGTTTGATTGCCATGGGAAATTCACTCGATCAGATTGGGCCGTTTGGAAAAACAGTTGAGGACGCTGAAATTGTTGCAAAAATTCTTGCTTCACATGACCCGCTTGATGCCACAACAGTTTCTCTTGAAAAAAGAATTCCAAAAGAAAAAAAACAATCAAAGAAAATTGCAGTTCCAAAAGATGTTATGTCTGGACAGGGAATAGACCAGGAAGTTTATGATGCGTTTTTAAAATCCCTCGAGGCTTTTAAAAAAATTGGATACGAAGTTGAAACAGTAGATTTTGAATATATAAAATATTCTCTCGCTGTTTATTATATTGTCATGCCAGCAGAAGTTTCTACAAATCTTGAACGTCTCGATGGGGTTCGTTATGGAAATGACGTTCCTTCAAATAATCTTTTTGATTTTTATTCAAAGACACGCGGACAAGGTTTTGGACGTGAAGCTCGCAGAAGAATTTTGCTCGGTACTTATGTTTTGTCTCACGGATATTATGATGCGTATTATCGCAAAGCAATCATGCTTAGAAACGAAATAACAAAAGAGCTCGACAATATGTTTGAAAGTTATGATTTTTTTGTTACACCTCCAGCCCCAACACTTCCATTTAAATTGGGAGAAAAAATGACCGATCCTGTTGCGATGTATTTGTCTGATGTTTTTTCTGCGCCAGCAAATCTTTCTGGTTGTCCGGCAATTGCAATCCCTACAGGATTTACAGAAAATAATTTACCTACATCAATTCAGCTCACTGCTCCACGTTGGAGAGATAATGAACTTTTTGCTATTGGCAAAGAACTCGAACGCGTATTACAATAGGATGGTGTTCATACCATAACTATTTATTATGCCTCCTCAACCTCTTGTACAAACTTTATTAAATAAACCACTTTTCGATGTGATGTTTTTGAACATCGATTATTGGTTTTCAAGACCATTATATTTTTGGTATTGGATTTCTAATTCACACATAAGTAGTGTTGTATTTTTAATTTCATATTTGATGAGTTTTTTTGGTATTACGATGACCCTTTACTGCGTTGTTCGTTTGATAGAAATATATATTGAAGAGCATGGACATTTAAAACATGCTATTGCAGATTATGCGGCAATGCAAAAAGCAAAAGAAGGCGGGAAAAATCCTCGTTGGGGACATGTTGAAGATCTTGTTAGTTCTCCAAATCCTTCCGACTGGAGGCTTGCGATTATTGAAGCGGATTCTATCTTAGAAGGTTTGCTTGAAGACAAAGGAATCCCCGGCGTTGGTATTGGTGAGCGTTTAAAAAATATTTCGCCTGGAGATTTGAGCACGTTACAATTTGCATGGGAAGCACATCTTGTGAGAAATAAAATTGCACACGAAGGTTCCGAATTTGAGGTAACAGAACGTGATGCGCAACGCACAATTCGACTTTACGAGATGGTTTTTCAAGAACTTGGGTTCATTTAAAACCAGTTGCTTTTTTGTAATTTTCTAGTACAATGAATTTGCGTTAATTTAGCGCCTTTTTATTGTTTACACGCCATAGCGGGGTGGAGAAGTGGTATCTCGCAAGGCTCATAACCTTGAGGCCCTAGTTCGATTCTAGGCCCCGCAACAATTTAATAGGTCGGTGTAGTTCAATGGTAGAACGAAGGACTCATAAGCCTTAGACAGTGGTCCGATTCCACTCATCGACACAATCTATCATTTGATAGAGTTTTAGTTACAATAAGTATTTGTAATGAAAATATGCAGTTGTAGCTCAACTGGTTAGAGCACTCGCCTGTCACGCGAGAGGTTGCGGGTTCAAGTCCCGTCGACTGCGCCATAAATAAAACACCCTCCTGGGTGTTTTATTTTTTATGTGTTTATAAATGTTATAATTTAAAAATGCCACAAAACAAAACAACGATTTTTTCAAATTTATTTTCTAATATTGCCTCGCTTTATAAAGGGCGAAATTTACTCTGGCAAATAATTTTTATTTTTATTACTTATGTTTGTGTTGTTTCTGGTTTTGATTGGTATTATTACGAATCTACTCGCAGTGTAATTTTAAGAAATATTTTATTTCCATCGGCAATTATTGGTTTTTTTATTCCCGTAATTGTTCCGATTTTTATGTTTTATTATTCAAAAATAAAAAACAGTGAAAGGATTAGAAATGCGACATTTGCTACAATTCAAGCCGGTATTTTGGGTTTAGGTCTTTCAAGTTTTTACAAAGTATTTACAGGCAGAATGGGGCCTTATGTTGTAAACAATATTGATATTAGTCATATGTTTCGATTTGGAATATTACGTGGCGGTGCATTTCAGGGGTGGCCATCATCTCACACAACTACCGCATTTGCTATGAGTATGGCACTCGTTACACTTTTTCCAGAAAATAAGCTTGTAAAATATAGTGCAATTATTTACGCAATTTATATCGGAATTGGAGTCTCGGCGACAATTCATTGGTTTTCTGATTTTATGGCCGGTGCGATTTTTGGAACGATAATTGGGATATCTGTTGGTAGAAGCTTTTTGAAAAAAGTCTAGATTGACTTTAGTTTTGTTTAAACATAGTATTTGATCAATTATTCATCTTTAAAAAATATTTCTATATGAGACAAAAAAACATCTCGTATAAAAATTACGAGAAAAAATTAGAGGCAATAATACGCTACGAAAAATTTGAAGTAATGTTTTATCGAACAAATAATCTTATTCATACGAAAAGAATTATTTATATACTCGAAAAATTATTACCTTTTATTTTAAAAATTCATCCAGACATCGATGTAATAAAATTATTTTTATTAGTTTGGTTTCATGATGCTCCAGAAATTATTACAGGCGATGTTTCTCTGCAAACAAAACTTATAATGTCTGAAGGTGAACTAAGAGCTTTGTATGAAAAGGAACTGATTGCGATTGAAATACTTTCAGATTTTTTTAAAAAAGAAAGTTTTTTTGATTACAATATTAAATCATTAATGCTAGAAGCTCACGAAAAAAGCACGTTAATTTCTCAGCTTGCTTCGTTTGTTGATAAGGTTGATGGATTTTGCGAGGCATTCCATGAGGTTTTGGCTGGAAATAATGTTTTTGCTGAACCTGTCTGGAATTATCCACTCGAAACTTTTTCAATAAAGGAACAAAAATATCCTTTACTTAATAAACTTTTTAAATCAGAACATATTTTTTTTAAAAAACATATAGGAGATTTAAAAGTTTATTTTCAAAAAGGGAAAATTGGTCCTAAACTGCACAATGAAGAAACCCTTAAAAGGATTACGGGTTTTCCTTATTATGAACTTTGGAAAGAAGTTACAATCAAAAATTTTGGTATAGCGCCTCTTGTTGTTCAAAAAGAATTTTTTATATAAATAAAATGCATGAAATTTTGCTTCGCAAAATTTCATGCATTTTTTATGTTAGTATGTAAAGCATGTCAATATATTATATTTTTGGAATACTGTCGGCTATATGTTTTACGATCGCGTATTTTCCGTATATTTATTCTGTTGTAAAAGGCCAAACAAAACCGCATCCATTTTCTTGGTTTCTTTGGGGAGCGATTGGTGTTATAACTTTATTTTTTTATATAAGAGTTGGCGCGGTTGAAACTTTGCCACTTGCAATACTCGGCGCTGTGTTACCGTTTATTGTATTTGTTTTATCCTTAAAATATTGGAAGGGGACTTTTTCAAAATTTGATTATGTTGTTTTGTTTTTGTCGGTTGCTTCGATTGTTTTGTATATAATTTTTCATTCAGCTAGTATTTCGCTTACAACCAGTATACTTGCCGATATGTTTGCGTTTTTGCCAACAATCAGAAAAACTTATCTCGAACCATCTTCTGAGAGTTTATCAAGCTGGATTATTTTTCTGTGCGCGTATATTTTTTCGGTTTTAGCGATTTCAAAATGGACATATGGAATTGCAATTTTCCCATGTTATCTTTTATTTTTCGGAATAATTATGTGTATTTTAATATTAAGAAACACATTGAAAAAAGCATAAAATAATGTATGATAATTGAGTTCGTGAAGCCGTTGTAGCTCAGTTGGTAGAGCACAGTCTTGGTTATTGAATAGCCCACTTGAAAAGAAATTTTCTTGTGAATCCTGAATTACGGTTAAAGCCCTGAAAATGGGTAAGACCGTGGCGAGAATAATTTTCGCCCGAACGACTGACAAGGGACGCTAAGTCGAAAGATACGCGTAAGATACAGTCTAACCCTTCTATAAGCTCAGAAGTGTGAAGTGGAGGTATAAGTGAAGACTGAGGTCTCCGGTTCAATCCCGGACAACGGCTCAAAAAAATGGAACCAATAGATATATTAGATGAAAAAACTGGAGAAAAAACTGGAGAGGTTCGGTCTATTGACGATGTCCATGTGTTTGGTTTGTGGCATAGGTCATCTAGGGTTTGGATTATAAATTCAAAGAAAGAAATTTTACTTCAGCATCGTGATAAAAGTTCTATGGAATATCCAAATATGTGGGATGTTTCTGCTGGGGGGCATATTACAGCAGGAGACACTTCACTAGATACTGCAATTAATGAAGTAAAAGAAGAACTTGGTTTAGATATAAATTCTTCAGATGTTAAATTGGTTAAAATTTTAACAAAAAAAGATGTTTCAAAAAACGGTAATTATATAGATAATTCATTTGAAGATATTTATATAACGAGAAAAGATTTGGAAATAGATAGTTTAAAAATGCAAGAAGGTGAGGTTCAAAATTTAAAATGGTTTTCTTTTTCAGAATTTGATGAGATGGTAAAAAGTAGAAATACAGAGCTGGTACCACATTTTGAGGAGTATGAATTTGTTTTAAAAGAAATAGAAAAATGATTTCAATTTGCGACCATTTTTTATTTTGACACAGGCCTGCGATTTGATATACTTAAAAAGACATGCCTAATCCCAAAAAACCTCGTAGAAAATGTTTGCAGTGTGGAAAGGAGCCTGCAAGATCATATTATAAATATTGTTCAAATATGTGTCAGGCTGAGTATCAATATTGTTTATATATCAAGAAATGGAAATTGGGAGAAATTACGGGTCTCCAAAGCATTGGTATTGTTACGCGCCCAATTAAAAGATATCTTAGAGAAAAATTTGGAGATAAGTGTTGTATTTGCGGATGGGCTGAAGTAAATCTTGTGACAAAAGTTATTCCTCTTGTTGCTGATCACATTGATGGTAATTGGCGTAATAATGATGAAAGTAATCTCCGATTACTTTGTCCAAATTGTGATTCTCTGT
This sequence comes from uncultured Candidatus Saccharibacteria bacterium, assembly GCA_964435545.1. Classification (GTDB taxonomy): domain Bacteria; phylum Patescibacteriota; class Minisyncoccia; order Phycocordibacterales; family UBA9973; genus CAITQP01. The sequence continues at coordinate 13,398 of CAYSZI010000005.1, forward strand.
CTCCGACATATTCAGCGCTTAACAAAGGAAATGGCCGAATGAATCGTGCAAAAAGTAAAAGAGCAAAAGAAGCTAGTTTTCGTTTAAAATGAATATTGCCACCTTAACTCAGTTGGTAGAGTACGTCTTTCGTAAAGACGAAGTCCGCAGTTCGATCCTGCGAGGTGGCTCAGGTAAGAAAAATTATTTATAATTCAAAAAATATTTTATGAAAACCGAAAACGAAATTGAAAAGCAAATTTTAGAAATCGAAAAGGCAATGGAGCAAGCAGACTTTTGGAATGACAAAGACAAGGCTCAAGCTACAGTTCGTGAGCTCGGAGAATTGAAAGCAAAAAAAGAAGGCGTTGCTCAGTTTGACCGCGCGAATGCAATCATGTCGATTGTTTCGGGTGCCGGTGGTGACGATGCAGAAGATTTTGCAAGAATGCTTTTTGATATGTATGTAAAGTTTTTTTCAAAAAAAGGTTTTTCGTATTTTATAATTCATGAGCATCAAAATGATCACAATGGTTTTAGAAATATTTCTTTTGAGGTGGATGGAAAGGGTTCGTATGGAATGTTGAAAAAAGAAAGCGGTGTTCATCGTCTTGTTCGTACGAGTCCTTTTAATGCAAAACAAAAAAGAAATACGAGTTTTGTTCTTGTCGAGGTTGTTCCAAAAGTTCCAAAAGCTGCAATGCCAGAATTGAATGATGCAGATGTTGAGGTTGATTTTGCAAAGGCCGGTGGTCCAGGAGGACAGAATGTGAACAAACGCGAAACCGCAGTTCGCCTTTTGCATAAGCCAACAGGAATTTCAGTTCTTGTTCGTGAAGAGCGAAGTCAAGAGCAAAATCGTGAACGCGGCATGGAAATTTTGCGCGGAAAATTGTTTAAAAAAGCAGAAGACGAGCATAAGGAGCTTGTCGATAGTATGCAAACAAACAAAGGAACCGATATTGAATGGGGAAATCAGATAAGAAATTACGTTTTACACCCTTATAAAATGGTAAAAGACCTTCGTACAGGGGTTGAAACTTCTGACGTTAAAGGTGTATTGGAAGAGGGGGATTTAGATGCTTTCATTGAGGCAGAAAAAGCGCTATAATAGAGTAAGCGAATAGAAAATAATAGACATAAAAATGGTAGACATGGATGTTTTATTGTTTTCTATTTTTTAATTGCATTTATCATTTTTAATTAAAAATTACCGAACAAATGATTTACTTTAACGGTGTCTCAAAAATTTATCCAAAAGAAACTCGAGCCCTGGAAGATATAAATTTTTCTGTTAATGCAGGAGAATTTATTACTGTCGTCGGTCATTCCGGTGCAGGAAAAACAACTCTCGTAAAACTTATATTGGCCGAAGAAAATCCTACCGATGGTACGGTTTTTTTTGAGTCTTCTGATATACATCAAATGCGTTCAAAGGATTTAACAAAACTCCGTCGTCGCATTGGAACAGTTTTTCAAGATTTTAAATTACTTCCACATAAAACTGCATACGAAAATATTGCGTTTGCAATGGAGGCTACTGGAAAAACAGATGCTGAAATTTCTGCTGATGTACCACATGTTTTAGATCTTGTTGATCTTGGTCGCAAGGCTCGTAGTTTTCCCGCAGAACTTTCTGGTGGTGAAAAACAACGTCTCGCAATCGCTCGCGCAATCATAAATCAACCAGAAGTAATTATTGCCGATGAGCCAACGGGCAATCTGGATCCAATCAGCACTTATGAAATCGTTCAAATTTTTAAAAAAATTAACGAGCTTGGAACAACTGTAATTTTAACAACACATAATCGTGGAGTTGTTGATTCTATTGGCAAACGCGTTATCACTCTTGAAAAAGGTAAAATTATTAGAGACGATAAAGATGGGCGATATATGATTTAATAAATATGCGAATAGTTAACATAAAAAGAATGTTTCGTTCGGGTGTATTAAATTTCGCGAGAAACGGAATGGTTTCTCTTGCGTCTGTTTTAATAATGACGATCACACTTTCTGTTATTACGGGAATCCTTTTGTTTGAACATGTCCTAGAAACTACACTTATAAACGTAGAAAACAAAGTTGATGTTTCTGTATATTTTGTGCCTGGTGTTGATGAATCTGCTATAACCGCTCTTAAAACTAAGGTTGAAAATTTACCACAAGTTGCAACCACTCAATACATTTCTGAAAAAGATGCACTTAGTGATTTCAGAGGTAGACACCAAAACGACCAAACAACGCTTCAAGCTTTGGATGAGCTTGATACAAATCCTATTGGAGCAATGCTAAATATTAGCGCCAAAGATATTTCTCAGTATGAAAGTATTTCAAAATTCTTTAGCGACGACGCCGCTCTTGATGCAAGTGCTCAATCTATCATCGATCATGTTTCATATAATAAAGCAGAAATCGACATAATAAACAGCATTTTGAATAAAGGAAGAATGCTTGGGTTTGCGGTCGCTCTTGTCATGATGATACTTTCTGTTTTGATTACTTTTAATACTATTCGTCTTGCGATATATTTTTCACGAGAAGAAATTTCGGTTATGCGCTTGGTGGGTGGAGGAAGAACTCAGGTTCATGGACCATTTTTTGTTGAAGGCGCACTTTACGGGATTATCGCAACAATAATTACCTTGGTTATTTTTTTACCAATAACATATTGGTTTGGAAAGAATATGACTGATTTTTTTCAGGGTATAAATTTGTTTCAATACTATTTAAAAAATATCGGACAGTTTTTTGTAATTATCGTATTGTTTGGTGTTGGTCTTGGTGCGTTATCGAGTGCATTGGCATCTAGAAAATATTTAAAAGTTTAATTAGCAAAATTCATGTTTAATCTTAATAAAAAAGAAGAAGCGAATCCAAAATATATTTTTGTAGTCGGTGGTGTTATCTCTGGTGTTGGAAAGGGCGTTACGGCTTCTTCGATTGGAAAAATAATGCAGGATCGTGGTTTGAAAGTTACTGCAATAAAAATCGATCCATATATAAATATTGACGCCGGTACAATGAATCCTACAGAGCATGGTGAGTGTTTTGTTTTGGATGATGGTGATGAAACAGACCAAGATATGGGAAATTATGAACGTTTTTTAAATATCGATTTGTCGAGTTTAAATTACATGACAACAGGTCGTGTGTACAAAACAGTTATTGAAAAAGAACGAAATTTAGAATACGTAGGAAAATGTGTTGAGGTTGTTCCGCATATCCCATTTGAAATAATCGGCCGTATCGAAAAAGCACAAAAGAAAGCTGAGGCTGAAGTTGTGATTATTGAAGTTGGGGGAACAATCGGCGAATATCAAAACATGCTTTTCTTGGAGGCTGCGAGAATGTTGAAGCTTCGTCACCCAAGAGATGTGGCTTTTGTTATGGTTTCGTATTTGCCAATCCCAAGCAAGGTTGGAGAAATGAAAACAAAACCAACACAACACGCTTCGCGACTTTTGAATTCGTCTGGTATTCAAGCAGATATTATTGTTGCACGCAGTAGTCATGTCCTCGACGAAAAACGTAAAGAAAAACTTTCGATGTTTTGTAATGTTCCAGCAAGTCAAATAATTTCTGCACCAGACGTTGATAGTATTTATGATATTCCAGAAAATTTTGAAAAAGAAGGACTTTCAAATATGCTTTGTGATATTTTGTTTCTAACATGTAAAAATGTTCAACCAGAATTGGTAAAAGATTGGCATCAATTTACTCGTAGAATTCATGCTCCAGTGGGGGAAATAAAAATTGCTGTAATCGGAAAATATTTTGATACAGGGGATTTTGTTCTCGCAGATTCATATATTTCAGTTATTGAAGCTGTACGACACGCAACATATCATTTTTCAAGACAACCAAAACTTACATGGATAAATTCTGTAGAGTTTGAAAAATACCCAGAAATGATTTCTAGTCTTGAGAAATATGATGGAATCATTGTCCCAGGTGGATTTGGAGCGAGAGGAATCGAGGGAATAATTGCTGCAATCAAATTTGCTCGAGAAAATAAAATTCCATATTTTGGTTTGTGTTACGGAATGCAGCTCGCAGTTGTTGAATTTTCAAGAAACGTTTTGGGTTGGAAAGATGCAAATACACGCGAAGTAAATCCAGAATCTTCACATCTTGTTATTGATGTCATGGAAAGTCAAAAAGAAAAATTGGATAACAAAAAATACGGAGGAACGATGCGTTTGGGTACATATCCTGCATATATCTCAAAAGATACAATTGCACGTGAAGCGTATGGAGAAGAAAATGTTTCCGAAAGACATCGTCATCGTTATGAGGTCAATCCAAAATATGTAAAAGAAATCGAAAATGCAGGACTTGTTTTTTCTGGAAAATCTCCAGATGGAACATTGTGCGAAATTGCAGAGCTTCCAAAAGATACACACCCATTCTTTTTGGGAACACAGTTTCACCCAGAATTTAAATCAAGACCTATCGTGCCACACAAACTTTTTTTGGCTTTTCTTGAAGCTTGTATTAAACACAAGAAATAGGATTAATTAAATAAAAAATGCGTCGCGTAGCCTTTGGCTTCGCGACGCATTTTTTATTTAATTAATCCTGTCTGTTATCATCCATGCGAGGATGTGCTTCCTTTATAATCTTTAGCACCAAATCATTATCATCTGTAATAGTAAAAAAATCAAAATCACTCGCGCTTATTGTTTTATATTTTTCTAAAAGTATTGGACGAACATATCCTTCCATAAGAGGTTTCCAAAAATCTACTCCATACAAAATAACAGGAATTGGTTTTAATTTTTTTGTTTGCAAAAGTGTAATTATTTCAAAGAGTTCATCAAATGTTCCAAATCCTCCTGGACAGTAAATAAAAACTTGTGATGTAAACGACATTACTGTTCGGCGAGCAAAAAAGAAATAAAATGGAATCGAATCTGTAAGATAAGGGTTGTCTTTTTGTTCCATTGGCAATTGAATCGTTGAGCCGACAGATTTTCCTCCTGCCTCAAATGCTCCACGGTTTGCCGCTTCCATTATTCCTGGTCCACCACCAGAAACGACTGCAAATCCCAATTCTTTTGAAATACGATAGGCGAGAGTGCGAGTCTTTTCGTACCATTCCTCTCCTGGCTTTAATCTTGCTGAGCCATAAAATGTTACAGCTTTGTCGTAAGCTTCCATTTCTTCCATACCTTGTTCGAGCTCCTTTTCGATTCGACAAAGTCTAATACCGTCATCACTTGTACCAATTTCAACACAACCTTTTTTAATCTCGTCAGGTGTAAGGTGACGGTGGTGTGTCATGTTTTCGTTTATAATTTGATCACTATTTGTTTCGTCTGTCATGGAGGGCATTATATCATATTAAAAAGAATATTAAATTGTGTATTAATTAAAAAATAGGTATGCTGCTTTTAGCAACACACCTATTTTGATAATTGATTGAACCTATTTAAAACAAATCTTTTGTTTTGCTTGTTTGAGCCTGTACCTCATCATAGGTATAGTCTTTAAGCAAAACTCCGTTTTTGAATACAGGAACCATGAGTGATTTAATCGCGTCAAAATCTGTACGGTTCATTTGAACTGAGGTTGCTGTTTTAATGCAACCATTTTCATCTTGATAAACCTTGAGATGTCCGGCTTTAGATGCTTTCCAAGGAGAACCGATTGGTGTTTTTGCCATCGGAACTTCTTTACCGTTTATTATTCCCATACTTGGTTTGATTGCAATTTTTTGTTCGTCCCGGCTTATGTTTTTTGTCATAAAACCATTTCCGCCACCTTGTACCAAATTTTTTGCAGCCCATCCTTTTTCAACAATATAATTATAATCAGCAGGGCATGTGTTTTCATCAACATCATTTGCCCAAATAACTTTATTGTTATTGTTCAAAACTTTGTAGCCGTTTACGATACTGCTTCCAAAATATTTTTCTTGAAAGTGGTAGCACATGTCGATTTCTTCACGAGATTTATTTGAATCAGGTCTCGCTACTGATGCGCCGGTACGTTCTTTTATTAAGTTTTGTATTTCTTTATCGCCCAATACATTTTCCATAAAATTCCGGCTGTTCCATGTGTCGATCAAATAAGAAACTATTGCATCTTTCGGCGCGCTTAGTAATTGATGTTTCAAATATTCTTTTTCGCCTTCGCCTGGTCCAAAACTAAGTGCTACAGAATGTTCAGTTGCCCAAACAGATTTTAGTACTTGCGGCCCATTGTAATGTTTCATTATTCCTATAACGTCAGCGATACAATTGTCTGAACTGTTGAAGTGCATAAGAAAGGCTGTTCCTTTGCGCACTGCATCCTGTGGGCATGTTGAACTTCTATAACTAAAATCTAAAACAGAATATGGTAAGTCATCAATGCATCCTGTTTTTTCAAACGCCGGTTTTAATTCCTCTTTCATTTGCAGAAATCTGGAATAAATATCTGTTGGCGCCCAGTTGTGCATTAGTGTACCTTCAATCAAGCTTAGATGTTTTGCAAAAAACGAGTCTGTTGATGTGTAGCAAAAAAGCGGTGTCCCTTCGGGTACTACTGTACCTTCGGGTAGCGCCCAAATTTCGATTGGCACATAACCAAGTTTGCTTACTCTATCCCACGCTTCTTTTGCAAAGAAGTCAAAACTTCCGGCTGATTGAACCCACGCTCTTGTTAGAAGCAATTGCTTAAAGCTTGGCACTGACATAAGATTTTCTTTGATAATCATTTGTGTTCCAAAGAATCCTACCTTTTTGTATTTGCCGCCTATTCTTGCTTCTTCGTACATAAAGAGTTTTTCTACTCCTTTGTTGTACTGATGTGGGTGAGTGTATTTGTAGAAGTCAGTTTGAGTTGTTATGTTGCTGTACAACTCTTGCAAAGATGATTCGCGAACCATTTGCTGTAATTCCGTAATGTTACTTACTGTCGTTTCCATTTTTACTAATTTTTGATGTTAAAAAAAATTTTGAAGAAATTAATTAATTTTGTGCAAAAAGATTGTTTTGCATTCAAGAATGTAATAAGGTTTTCAGCTAAGGGTTTGTGAAATGAAACTATGTTTTCCTGTAATTTATTTAATGGAAACCATTTAACTTCATCTATATCATCTGTCGCTACTGCTGTTCCGTTTTCGTATTCAAAACAAAAAAATGTTGTTATTACTCCATCTTTCGTGTTTTTGTAACGAAAATCATCTACTGCGCATGACATGATATATTCAGTTTTTTTGTGTTTTAGATTTCCTCCAGTTTCTTCTGCGAGTTCTCTAATCGCTGCTTTTTCAAAAGAAGAATCATTTTTGTCGGTGAACCCACCAATAAAACGATATTTTTCTTCATCTGATTCTTTGTGTCCGAGTAGTATGTAGTACATACCATTTTCTTTTTTGTAGGGTACGCAATCTACTGTTGGATAAACAATTGGCATGCGCTCGTTTACTGCGTGAATAACGCCCATCCTATAATCGATTGAATTATGTGTTGGGCATGTTGATCTCAATTCTGTTCCAGAAAGTGATTCTACTGGGTCCACATTTACTGTTTTGTATGTTCCGTGATAATAGGGAATAAAACTATCCCGAGATCCATACAGTGTTGCATCAAGTCCACAAACTTGAGATATTGCCTGATCTATTCTTTTAGACCAGATTTTGTCTGAAGGACAATCGAATATTTCGATTACCTTTGCTTTTGGATACGATTCAAGAACCATATCTTTGCGGGTCTGGAATGATAGGGGATCCTTTTCTGTTGCTACCGCAAGTTTTGATGCGAGTACAACACACAATGTTTCGTGTCTGGCGAAAACCCATTCCAGTAAATGCTTGTGCCCTGTATGAAGGGCGGGAGTTTGAAAGCGTACGATCACTACTCCTGTTCCTGTGTATTCCATATGAGAATTATTTAAATCCTGTTTGTTAATGTATTAATTACACTAAGTATATACACAATCTAGATATTTTAAATAGTACATTAAGTAAACACAACAGAATAGAGTTAGTGTCAAATTTACACTAAAACAACTCTTTTGAAATAAGGGTTGTTTTTTGAGCACTATTTATTGATTAAAAGAGACTTGCTTCGAAAACTTCGTCTGTTTTTGTTGTATACAGCTGGGCTGGTCGATGTTTCATTCCTTTTGTTTTTTCTTTCGAGGCCTTGAGTATTTTTATTTTTGCAATCTTTTTTCGGAAATTTCTTTTATCTATTTTTTCATTCAATAAAATCTGCAAGGTATTTTCGAGAGTTGTGAGTGTAAACAAATCGGGGAGAAGTTTGAATACAATTGTCGTACTCTTTAATCGAGTATGTAAATATTCCAACGCCTTTTTGAATACAAAAGTATGATCATAAGCAAGCGCTTTTATATTTTTTCCTTCACTCCACCAAAGATCATCATTTCCAGATTGTTCTTCTTCCGAGAGTTTTTCCCAAGGTATAAAGGCAACATAGCCCACAGAAACAACACGGCCTCTCGGGTCTCTGTTTACTTCTGAGAAGGTATAAAATTGTTCAAAATATATTTTGGTTTTTATAAGTGCCTTTTCTTCGATTATTCTTTTCACTGCTTCTTCGGCTGTTTCTTCTGGTTTAATTAGTCCTCCTGGAAATCCTGGAATATTATCAAAAAAAGGTGGACGATTTACGTTTGAAAGTCTTGCGAGTAGCTTGCCTTCGCGAACGGTAAAAATCACAACGTCGGCGGCGAGTACTGCAAATTGTATATGTGGTTCATCTTGTATTTTTTTCATATGTGTTGCATTATAGCACAAAATTATTTTTATTTAATTCTTGAAAAAAACCTAAATTTAATGTATTGTGAAGTGGTTAATTGAAAGAATTTCGTGGCGAAACGCCTCCGGCGTTTCGCCACGAAAAAGTATTTTGCCGGATCGTCTAATGGTAGGACTTATCCCTCTGGAGGATAGTATCTTGGTTCGAGTCCAAGTCCGGCAGCCAAGTCGAGCGCGCTCGAGACGCGTCAGGACTACGTTTCTCGAGTTTTGCATAGAGCGAAATTAGCTGATTGTGCTGTATAATCAAAATGATATGAGCTACGATATCTATTGCTACAAATCAAAACACAATACACCAAACCTTGAAGAGGCCGAAGTGTGGCCCGGACCCCAAAATTTGCACACCAATCTTGTATATAATTAATAATATTA
>CAYSZI010000006.1:0-19771 GCA_964435545.1 uncultured Candidatus Saccharibacteria bacterium
AAAAAGTTACTCCCCATATCTTGCGCCACAGCTTTGCAACAGATCTTCTAGAAAACGGCGCGGATATTCGCAGTGTTCAAGTAATGTTAGGTCATGCAAACATTCAAACAACTCAAATTTATACTCACGTAACCGACAAACAACTCCGCGACATTCACAAAAAATTTCACAGCAAAAAATAAAGTTATTAACCTTTTATTTTTCGCTTTATGCTTTATACTTAATTTATGTCATACGCAGACGAAGATATGTTTTTTGCAGAAGCCTACCACACAGGTGATGATCTTTGGACAGATATTCCATTTAAACGTCACGCTCAAAAACTTATGCTCTTTATTCCAAAAGGTTCAAATGTTTTAGATATTGGAGCTGGGCGAGGACACATGTTGCGAGAACTTGGAAAATTTGGTTTCCGTGTAATTGGCCTTGAAAGTAGTGAGATGCTCGTTGTTCAAGGAAACAGCGATTTAAAAAACGAACAAATTGATAAAGAGCTACGGTTTGTTCAAGGAAACACACTAAACATGCCATTCGTTGAAAAAAGCTTTGAAGCTGTTGTTGATGTCGGACACCTACAACACATACCAGTAGATGATTTTGATACTTATGTAAACGAAACTGCGCGCGTTTTAAAACAAGATGGACTTCTTTTTTTGGCTGTTCTGTCTAAAAAAACTCCACGATATTTCAAATGGTATCCAGCAATTGAACAAAAAAATGATTATGAACTAGAGGGTGTACGTTATCATTTTTTTACAGAAGAAGAAATTTCAAAAATGTTTGGAAAATATTTTGAGGTTGTAAAAATAAAAGGTGACGCTCCTTTTGGAAAAAATGATACAATGTATTTGATTGCACTCCTTCGAAGAAAATAAAATATATGAAAATAATCTCCTGGAACACAAACGGTCTCCGTGCAACACTTCGCGACAATTTATTTTTCCCTTTGTTTAAAAAAGAAAAACCAGAAATTCTCTGTCTTCAAGAAACAAAAGCTGAGCCTTCGCAATTACCAGACGAAGCAAAAAATATTCCTGGATATTATTCTTTTTTTGCTTCGTCAAAAATAAAAAAAGGCTATAGCGGTGTAGCAGTTTATACAAAAGAAAATCCTAAAAAAATTGAGTACGGTTTAGGTATCCCCCGTTTTGATGACCAAGGACGAACTCTTGTCCTTTATTTTAAGGACTTTGTTTTAATAAATTGTTATTTTCCAAATGGTGGAGGAGCTCCGGAAAAACTAAAATACAAATTAGATTTTTATGATGCGTTTTTAAAATTCACAGACAGTCTAACAAAAAAATATCCTATCCTTGTTTGCGGAGATGTGAATGTCGCGCACGAAGAAATTGACTTGGCTCGTCCAAAAGAAAATAAAAAACATGTTGGTTTTCTTCCGGAAGAACGTGCATGGATGGATGAATTTTTATCGCACGGTTTTACGGATGTTTTTAGATTTTTTTATCCAAACCAAAAGGACGCATATACATACTGGGATACATTTACACATGCGCGCGACCGAAATGTTGGATGGCGAATAGATTACTTTTTAGCATCAGCAAAACTAATTCCAAAAGTTGAATCAACAAAAATTTTGTCCGATTGGTATGGTTCAGACCATTGTCCGATATCGATTGAAATTAAATAAAAAATGCGTCGCGTAGCCTTTTGCTACGCGACGCATTTTTTATTTAACACGTTACTTTTTCTTCTCCTCCTTTTTCTCAGATTTATTTTCCGGATTTTTCACTTCTTCTTTTTTATAATTTACAAAAACTGCTCCGCCAATTATTCCAAGAATTACAATTCCGATTATCCACGATTTCATGTTTACAGAAAATCCAGACTGAACAGCAAGCCCGGCTTGTGAATCAGAATTTATTTGTGAAATTGTATCAGTCGAAATACCAGAAATATTTTCTTTTTCTGAAGTCGCTGTTGTTGTAGCTATTGTTTGAACTTTTGTGTTATCAATAGTTATTACACCAGATGTTTCAGGACGAGTCTTAATTTCAAAAGATATTTCATTTCCTGTTATTGTACTTTGAGTACTTGCATCAAATGACATCGACTCATTTCCAATTTTTACAACACCCTTTCCTGTTTTTTTAGCAACAAAAGTAATAGTTCCAAATTTTGTTACAGAATTTATTCCTTTTGGATATCCAGCTGTTTTAACCAAAACTCCTTTTGTGTTATCTATGTAATCATAACCCTCTTGCTGAAGAGTCATCCAATTTTTTTCAAAAGTAAATGATTTAACTTTCAAAACACCTGCTGGATAATCAACTTCGATTTTTTCCGCATAACTACTTGCCGTATTAGGATTTATCGTCACAGAGATATTAAATGTACTTCCTTCGGTGACATTAACAGTAGATGGATAAAAAGAAACATTTGTTGAAGCAGAAACAGAAAATGCAAAACTAAAAACTCCAACCAATACTGCCACAAACATTAATGTAATTTTCTTCAATATGTTTTTCATAAATTTTATTTCGTCCAGTTAGCCATTAATGCGACAAAGTCTAATATTCCATATTTTGTATTGTCAGATTTTTCCTTACCCCAATTTGCCATAAGAAATGCAAAATCTATAACATCAACTTTCCCATCATTATTAAAGTCTGTGCTTTCAAAAGAAACAACTGTGCTTTGAGTAGACACAGAACCACCACTCGAACCCGTTCTTGCTCCCCCGCCTGGATGCGATTCAACAACCGGATTTGATGGAATATTTATTGTGTAAGCAAAAGTTTTTATTCCAGACTTTAAATTACCTAAACATGAAATTGCTTTTATTGTCACGCTTGAATTAAATGCAATAGAATTTGTATATTTTGTACTACTTGCTGTGCAATCTGGATTTGTTCCATCTGTAGTGTAATAAATGCTATCTGCGCCCAAAGCATTCAGAGAAACATTTTGTGCCGATGTATAAACAAAAGAAGGATCAGGGTTCGAATATGGAGCATGGAATACCGACCCAACAGGAGTACTACTTGCAGTACTCAAAGTTCCAGAAAACTCAGAAGCAAAAACATTTTTTCCGGAAAACAAACTTGCCACAGCAACCACAAGAATTATTATTTTTAGATTATTTTTCATATATTTTGGACTAATAATATTAATTTATAGTAAATGTTGTGCTTGTCGACGCGTAACTATATGTATTATCGCTTTGTTGCCAAGCTGTGACAGTCACAGTTCCTGTAGCGGTAAATGTCACCATATTGCTAGTTGTTGATGTAGCGTTTAAATTATCAAAACTAAAAATTATCGGTGCTGGATTTTTCGATGAATATATAACAGTATCATTTAAATTTACCGTTGTACTTGTTGCGTTAAATGTTATTGCAGGATCCATTTTTGATAAGTCAACTCCATTTACCGGAAAATTCCTTATAGTTGTTGTTGAATTATCAACATAATAATTTCCTGAATTAGTACTTGTCGCAAGATAAATTCCTGAAACATCAACATCATATGTACCTGTGGCCGTATTAACAAAAACCGCAGATGTACTAGTTGCCACAATATCTTTATCAATAGAAAATACTGGATTTATTTGATTTGAAATTGAAGTATTTAATGAAATGTATGATGAAGCATCACTACCATTAGTCAAATTCCCATTAGGTACATTCCCATTACCTGAAGCCACAACCGTCAAATGCACAGGTGTAATAATTCCTGTAGTGGTTGCAACAATATTGCATTGTGGGAGAGTTACAGAAACATCACTACCACAATAGTAATTTGTTAATTTTGTGTTTGATCCTTGAGGTATAATATTTATTTGAGAAATATTTATTATTCTATTACCGACATCCTTGCTGTCATAACTCTGAATAGCATTTACTGTAAATAAATCCTTATTAGATGTCCCTGTTGCTGTTAAAACCGCAAAAGACGTAGTTGTTGCATCATATTCTTTTGTTGTTCCAGATGCGGTTATCGTAATTGGTGCTGGTTCAATAACAAGCTGACCTGTTGTAGTTGCTGTTATATATCTTGGATCATTAATAGTTGCAGTAAAATTATAAGTTCCTGCATCTATAGGTAAAGGAGAACTCGCAGGTAATTGATTTTGAGGATCTACTGCTACATAAGTAACAGTAGTACTTGCAGACGATATGACACCCACAGTTTTAGCTGTTCCGTTATATGTCTGAGTCAAACTACTTTTATCAACCGAAATACTTGTTGATGTTGGAGCAAGCGACTGAACACTATAATTTGTAGAAAATGACCCACCATCAATATTTTCCGGAACACTTACTTCAACAACAACCATAATCTGAGTCGAGGTTGCTGAAACAGGACCATCCACAACAATACCCATAGAATCAGCATAAATACTAGATGTAGCAACTTGTATAGCATTATTACTTGTTGATGCATTTGTCGAACTAGCAGAATAATATCGAACATTTGATGCTGGAATTGTTTCGGTACCATTTGTCCAATCATCAAATTTTAAGCTCACAACATTTTCATTTGTTGGAATTGTTATATAAAAATCCCATTTCCATCCATTCTCAAATCCCCCTCCCGCAAGAGCTTCCGTTTGCTCAGGGACAATTTTATCAACTGTTAATGTCCCATTGGCAGCATCTGCACGAACAACATTTGAAAACGACCCAAAAACAAAAACAACTATAACAACAAACATAAAACGATATAATTTATTCATAATTTTAGTAATAAGCAAATAAAGCAAAATCGACTTTCTGTTTTAGAAAGTTTAATAATAAAAACATTTATTTAAAATAAAAGACACGGGCTACAGGCGCAATTTAGTGAGCACAGTTTTTTCACAAAAATAGAATTACTTATTTAGAGATTACTCCCCTTGCAATTTTTTGTCAAACAAAAATCCATCGCCTTAACGAAGGATTTTTGTTTACGTCTTAAGTTTGTTTCATGTGTAACTCAAAAAAATATCTTGTTCATTTTATACACCATGTTTCGCGTGTAACTTTTGAACTTCTTGTTCCTCAATCTCATCCTTTGCTTCTTTAGCCTTATCACCTAATGTTTTTAGCTCATTATCCTTAAGCAAATCAAGCTCTTTTACTCTATTTTCCAAGTATTCTCGAGTATTTTTCTTTGGGTCATCCAACACTTCTTCCAATAGAGCGTGCAAAATCCACCCCATTCTAGGCCCAGGTTTCATGTGTAACTCATTTATCAGTATATTTCCATCCACAACCAGCTGTCCCACAGATATCGGATCACGCAACACTTCTTCTATCATCGCATGATATTTCCTTAATCTATAAGGTGCTTCCTTCTTTTTCATGCCAACACGGTCGCATTCTCGAACATTCATAAGTGTCCAAATGTTATCTTTACCAACTTTAACAACGATTCGCCTAACCGCAGAAAGCGTAATAGCCTCAGTATCAGAGAAAAACATATGATTTCTAACCAAAGAAACAACAATCTCCTGTGTCTTTTTAGGAAACTTCAACCTATCCATTATCACCTTTGTAATTTTTGCACCAACAACCTCATGCCCAAAAAAAGTATACTTTCCCTTCCCGCCCGCCTTTGTTCCATCCCATCGTCTTGTCTTTGGTTTACCAATATCATGAAAAAGAGCTGTCAGTCTTACTTCTAAAGACCATTTCTTATCAGCCGCATGTTGCAAAGCGTGCAAAAGATGTTCATAAACATCATATATATGTTCACCTTTCTGCTCACAACCAATTCCATCCTCGAGTTCGGGAATAATAAACTTAAGTAGACCAAACTTTTGAAGCATACCAATCCCTACGGCCGGTTCATTGGACATGATTATTTTCTCAAATTCATCACGGATTCTTTCACATGAAACGTTTTTTATCAAAAAAGCCTTATTTTGTATAGAAATAGCCGTTTCATGTGAAATACTAAAACCTAGTTGCACAGAAAAACGAACGGCTCTAAGCATTCTAAGAGCATCTTCACCAAACCTGTCATCAGGATTACCTACTGTTTTTAAGGACATGTCCTTTAAATCTTCCTGTCCTTTATATAGATCAACCAACTTTTCTTGTGATACGCTATAAGCCATAGCATTTATTGTAAAATCACGGCGCATTAAATCATCCTCAAGATTCTCACTAAATTCAACATTATCAGGGTGCCTAAAGTCAGAATAAGTTGTTTCCGTTCTGTATGGAGTAACTTCAACGATATATGTTTTAGCTTCAGATGTGCCAGTTTCATGTGTAACTATCTCATTAAAAGTCTCACGTGAAACACTTTCGGTATAATTCTCAAATACAACACCGACGGTGCCAAACTTATTCTCGTATACAGTTTTCTCAAACAAAGCTATTACCTGATCAGGCTTAGCATTGGTTGTAACATCCCAGTCTTTTGGACTGCGACCTATAATGAGATCACGAACACAGCCACCAACAAGAAAGGCTTCAAAACCAGCCTCTTCAAGTTTCTCTGTTACATATGAAACATAAGAGGGGATTTTCTCAATATGAATTTTTGTAGACATTGCTATTTTGTGCACCTACCAGGATTCGAACCTAGAATAACGGTTTCGAAGACCGTTGTGATATCCATTTCACCATAGGTGCCTATTAAATTAATAACATTATGATTATACACTTTATTTGCAAAATAGGAATGGTTGCAATTTAACGCTGAAACAATTATAATCTTCTTAGTTTGCGGGATTGGTTTAGTGGTAGAACACGTCCTTGCCAAGGATGAGACAGGAGTTCGATTCTCCTATCCCGCACAAATAAGGTTATTTTAGCTCTAACGGAAAATACATTGAATCCAAAGGACTACTAGACCATCAAATAGACAACCTGTGGATAAGTGTGTGGAATAAGGGGATAAAGGACACTTTTTACGTTAGATGATTCTAAAAAAGCTATATAAATCAAGGGTTTTTTAAAATAAGGAGTTTGGAATTTTATTCACAGCATTTGTCCTAAACTGTTAATATGCCAAAAGTTTTTACCTCAAAGCCACAAAAGATCGGGGAAGCATGCGAGCACATTGCTTGTAGATATTTAACCCGAAAAGGGTATTTTATTCTTGAAAGAAACTATACTAAAAAATGTGGAGAAATCGATATTATCGCAAGAAAGGGAAATGTCTTGCATTTTATAGAGGTTAAATCAAAAACCAGCAGTTTGGATTACACCCAAAAAATTGACGACTACAGACCCGAGGACAATATGCACTTTTGGAAAATTGAGAGAATAAAAAAGACAATACAGCTTTATTTATATGAGAGAAGGGTAGAGGGTGACTGGAAATTTGACCTCGCTGTTGTTTACCTAAACACCGAGTCAAAACAAGCTAAGATAAAATTTATGGAGGACATAATCCTTTAAAACAATTGTTTTTATTCAACAATACTGCTATATTGTTTAAGGTTTAACTTCGGGGTGTAGTATATCGGTAGTATACGTGTTTTGGGAACACGAGGGCAGGGTTCGATTCCCTGCACCCCGACCATATAAGAAAAAGCACATGCAATGCATGTGCTTTTTCTTATATAGTGCGGGACAGGAGAGTCGAACTCCTCACCACAGTTTGGAAAACTGTTATTTTACCGATAAACTAGTCCCGCATTTTAAACCCCGAAACGTAGAATTTATACTACAAAACGAAGTTTAAATCAACTTAACGATTGCGAAGAGAAACCTTTTTACCAGCTTTCTTTGCATGTTTTTTTAATGCTACTTTTTTCTTTTTATTCATAATTTGTATTATACAGATTTTACAGGAATAGTCGAGGGTAAAAATAGAAAAAGACCCAGCTGATAGGCAGAAGGGTCTTTTTCATGAGAGGCACAAAGATGGATTATTGTTTAACCGCGTCTTTGAGAGCCTTGGCCGCACGGAACTTTGGAACACGAGTAGCCAACACTTTGACTTGCTCTCCAGTCTTTGGATTGCGAGCCATGCGTGCTGCACGTGTCTTAACTGAGAAGATACCGAGACCTGCGATTGAAACCTCACCACCTTTTTTCAAAGTGTTGGTGATTGTCTCAATTAGACCATCGACAACTTCTTCGGCTTGAACTTTTGTTCCACCGATTTTTCCGTGAACCCAGTCAACCAATGCTGCTTTATTCATAGAATTGGCAATTGTTTTATTTTAATTTGGTCGCGACCTTATTAAAATTAGACAAATTGATTAAGTCGACTTTTTGCTAATAAAACGTTTAGTTATCATCGTTAAATGAATAACAAAACGATAATGCTCTAGAGCTTTAAGCAAATAGCTTGAAGCTGAACACAGTATATTCCTTTTGTAAAATTTTTCCATCTATTTTAGTGTTTAGTCACAAAAAATCGACAACCGGCCTTATTTAACAAGGTTTTTGACAAAAACAATCAATGGTATTTTAATTTTTATCCCTAAATTTAAGTATTATGAAACAAATCTCCAAATTATTTCAAACATTTCTTTATGAAGTGCGACAACGCTCTTATTTTCGATAACAATCGTCATGTATGGCGGTGTTAGTTCTAGAACAATCATTTTTTCGGGAAGTAAAATCGTATCTACATTTAGCGGATTTCCATTTGGCAAAATTTTTATTTGCTCATTATAATTTCTCTCGATATTTTTATGCTCGCGGGCAATAGGGGAATCTTGAAAAAGCAATCTGGTTTTGATTGAAAGCTTTGAACGTTCCTCAATATACGAAAGTGCAAATTTTGAATCTAGGTTATACCATTTCTCTTGATTTGTAATAACAAGATAATCTTCATGCGGTTTTATTTCCTTCAATGTATTTCTATATATATCCTGCATAGCAGACAGACCTGTGTAATATTTAATAACACTCTCACCACCTTTTAATCCATACAGAGCTTGAAATTCTGGCAACATTTTTGAAAACTCATCTTTTCTACGTTCAAGCATGATCTCCAAACACTCTGGGTTTTCGACAGCATAAAATTGCTTTAATCCTTTGAGTTCAATGCGCATTAAACCTTTTTCTTTTAATGAATCAATAATCCCATAAACTGTAGTTCTTTTAATATTTGTGGCTCTGGCAATCTTTAAAACGCTTGTAATTCCTAGCGAAAGAGTAGAAAGATAGACATTTGCCTCGTCTTCCGTAAGCCCAATTTCTTTTAAAATCCACAAAAGTTTCTCGTTTTTCATGTTATGTCGAATATTTCGACAACATTATTATATTACAAAATAAGGTTATTTTCAATAATGAGTGTTAATTGACGACACATATGACAGAAATCTGAATTCATTGGATAATATTGGCAAAAGATGTTTTGTTTTCATCAAAAAGCTCATTATTTAGTTCGTGATAAACATCGCGGATTAATTGTGAGAAAAGGATTTTGTTAAAAGCTTTTTTGTCGAAATGCTTTTGATAACTTATTATTTATTCTTTTTCTTAGCTACTAGTTTATATTATGAATAAGAAATCAATTATTAGTGCGGTTGTTGTGATTGTTGTTATTCTTGCGATTGTATTTTTCGCAACTGGTAATAAATCATCAAACACTGCACAAACGAGCGATGGGCTGTTTCCGGGAAAAATTAAGGTTGGACATCTTGTCGCGCTCGACATGGCTCCGCTTTTTATAGCAAAAGAGGCTGGCTATTTTAAAGACGAAGGTCTTGATGTAGATACAGTATTCTTTTCAAACCCTGGAGACAACAATGCAGCACTTGCGGGCGGTTCAGAGCAATTTTCAATCAATCCATTTACACTCGCATATCTTGGTGCAAACAGTGGAGTGCCAATGCGTATAATCGCAAACGCAGGAGGTAATGGAATCATGCAGGTTGTTATTCAAGGAAAATACAACGTAAACAATCTTGATGAACTTGTATCTTGGGTCAAAGCTCACCCTGGTCAAAAATTAAAAGTTGGAACACTTCGTGGAGACACACTCGATATGATTCTTTACAAGGCATTCAAAGACAAAGGTCTTTCGTATGATAATTTCCAAATGGTTTGGTTTGATGATCTTCTTGCGATGGTTCAATCATTTAAAACAAATGATATCGACGTGCTTTCACATATCCAACCATACACGACTGACTTACAAGTAAACTATGGTGCAAAATTTATTACAGACAACGCAACAATTTGGGGTAAGGGAACACCAAACACAACACTTATAGTTTTGGATAGTTTTCAAAAACAATACCCAGAAACTGTTAAGCGTTTTATGAAAGCAGAAAACCGTGCACTTGATTTGATCAAATCAAATCCAGAACAAGCAGTTCAAATTCTATCTGGAAAAAATTATTTCAAAACACCAGACAATGTATTGCTTGAAGCATTCAAAACACAAAAAGATGCAACACTTACGCCAAACAAAGATGGCATGATGATGGCGATAAATGACATGGTTGCACAAAATTATATTAAGGCTCCAACACAAGAAGTTGTTGATACAACTCTCTTGCAACAGATTCTTAAATAATCTGAGTAACAGACTTTCTCTCGAACCGAGAGTTCGGGAGAAAAATCTGCAACGCAGAAAGCATGAAAAAAAACGAAACATTAATTACATTTTTGTGTGGACTGTCTTCAATAATAATATTGTTGGGTATTTGGGAGTTGTCGGCAATATTCGATTGGAAATATACACAAATTTTTCCACCACCATCAAGATTTCTGAGAGATTTGTCCGACAACGGATTTAGAATCGGGCTTGGCTCTGAAGCAGCGGGTGTGCCAGCTTCTATTGCATCTAGTTTCTTTCGCGTATTTGTGGGACTTGGAATCGGATTTATTTGCGCGTTGCTCGCGGGAATTGCAATTAGTATGTCTACATGGGTCAAACGTTTTATTATGCCTGTAATCGGTCTTCTCGCGCCAATAGCACCGATTGCATGGATACCTCTTGCACTTGTTGTATTTGGAATTGGAAATCAAACAGCAATCTTTATTGTTTTTATGGGAGTATTTTTTATACTCACGATTGCAACAGTAAAAGCAATCGAAACAGTACCGGAACATCTTTTAAATGTTGCACGCACACTCGGAGCAAAACGATGGCAACTCTGGCGACATGTAACATTTCCATATATTTTACCGAGTGTTTTTACAATACTTCGTATAAATTTCATTGCTGCTTGGATGGCAGTGCTGGCTGCAGAAATGACAGGTTTACGCGATGGATTGGGCGCAATAATCATGAATGGAAGAAATTTGTTTGATAACAATTTGATTTTGCTTGGAATGTGCCTTATTGGAGTTTCCGGATTTATTATCGACCTGCTTTTAAAATTTATTCAGAAAAAATTTTTCTGGTGGGACGTTCAGAAATAATATATGAATAATTTAAACACAATAAAATTAAATAAATCGCTTGAGGGAGAACATATCTCATTTTCTCGAGAAGAGGGGAACAATAATGTTCTTGATGTTCTTCAAGATACTTCAATTGCGTTACACGACGGAGAATTTAAAACAATTATCGGCCCATCGGGTTGTGGTAAAACAACAATGCTTTCAATCTTGAGCGGACTTTTAAAACCAGATTCTGGTGTTGTTTTATTAAACCAAAAACCAATAACAGAAATGACGGAAAAACTCGGCTTGCCAACACCAACAGACATTGGAGTGGTTTTTCAAGATTACGGACTCTTTCCATGGAGAACAGTTTTTGAAAACGTTTCTTTTGGTCTCGAAATGACCAGTGTAGAAAAAAATATAATAAATAAAAAAGTTGAAGACGTTTTAAGACGTGTCGGGCTATGGGAGTTTAAAAATCATTTTCCTCATCAGCTTTCTGGTGGAATGAAACAGCGCACATCAATCGCGCGAGTTCTCGCAACTGACGCGGAATTTCTTTTGATGGATGAGCCATTTTCCGCACTTGATTTTCAGACACGATACTTTATGCAAGAATTTTTACTCGAAGTTTGGAAAAAATTTAACAAAACGATTATTTATGTCACACACCATATCGATGAAGCACTAATGCTCTCTGATACGATATATCTTATGTCTGCACGTCCAGGAAGAATTGTGGATGAAATGAAAATTGATCTACCTAGACCAAGAGACATAACAGACCCAAAATTCATCGAATATCGTACAAAAATCGCAAAACATCTTGAAACCGAGGTTAAAAAAACATTCAACGAACAATAAAAAATCCCCTTTAAGGGGATTTTTTATTGTATCGATAATTTATCTTGCGTATTCGATGATTCTTGTTTCGCGTATCATTGTGACTTTGATTTCACCTGGATACTTGAGCTCGGATTCGATTTTCTTTGCGATTTGGCGAGCCATTTCTTTTGCTTCGACATCACTGACTTTTTCTGGTGTTACGAAAATTCTAATTTCGCGACCAGCTGAAAGTGCATATGATTTTTCGATGGAAGGGAAGGCGTTTACCAATGCTTCGAGTTCTTGCAAACGTTTGAGATAATTTTCTACACTATCTCGACGTGCACCAGGGCGACCCCCAGAAATGTTATCTGCGGTTTGAACAATCACGGCTTCGATAGATTCGTGAGGGCAATCATCGTGGTGAGATTTCATTGCTGTAATAACGCGTGGGTCTGCTCCAAATTTTTGAAGAATACGAATACCGATATCAATGTGAGTTCCTTGCACCTCATGGTCGAGAGCTTTTCCAATATCGTGAACGAGAGCTCCTTGTTTTGCGATTGAAACATCTGCACCAAGTTCTTCGGCAAGCATTCCTGCAATATGAGTCATTTCGATTGAGTGTTGCAAAACATTTTGTCCAAAGCTTGTGCGGAAATACAAACGACCAAGAATGGCGATAATGCGTGGATCAAAATTGAATATTCCACATTCATAAACCGCTTGTTCACCTTTTTCTTTAATAATTTTATTAATATCTTCCTTTGCTTTTTCAACAACTTCTTCGATTTTTGCTGGTTGAATACGTCCATCCAAAATCAAATTTTCAAGAGCGACACGAGCAATTTGGCGACGAACAGGATCAAATGCAGAAATTACGATTGTTCCTGGTGTTTCGTCGACGATAAGTTCAACACCGGCTGCGCGTTCGAAGGCACGAATGTTTCGGCCTTCTTTTCCAATGATTTTTCCTTTTATATCATCTGATGGAATAGCAACGTTTGTTGTCATTATTTCCGAAGCAGTAGAAGAGGCGAGACGTTGAATAGCAGTTGCAAGAATTTCTTTTGCACGGCCATGCAATCTTTCTTCAGAATTTTGTTCGAGTTTTTGCATGCGAATCATCAAATCTTCTTCTGATTCACGTTCGATTGCACGAACAAGCTCGGCTTTTGCATCTTCACGTGAAAGACCAGCTGTTTTTTCCAAAACACCTTGGCGTTCAGCAAGAAGCGCATCTGCGCGCTCTTTTATTTTTTTTATTTCTTCAATTTTTGTTTTTTGAACCTCGGTTTCTTTATCGATTTCGCTTTGACGTGAATCAAGAAGGGATTCCTTTTTTATCAAACGATCTTCTGTCTTTTTAAAATCCTCTGTCTTATTTCGCACAGTCTCGCGCGTCTCACGTTCGATTTGCTCAACTTTTTTCTTGGCTTCGTCTGTGATTTTTTGCGCTTCTTCTTTTGCTGCGACATGCATCTGCTTGATATCAATTTCAATCGAGCGACGCTGGCCGAGCGCAGTAATCTTGCGAAGATAATATCCGCAAACTACTCCGACAAAAAGTGCTACTGCACTTATTATCAATATTATTATTGTACTCATGGCGACCTTATCGGGCGCTTAAATAGAAGCTCGAATGATTCGATTCTTTCTGACGAGAATTCTGAAACTTATTTGAACGTTGATTTGTGAATTCATAGTTGGGAAGAGGGTCAAGCAAGCGATTACCCAAGCACACCGGAAACTAAATTTATTAAAATTCGATAATTATAGAATAACAGAATTTGGGGGGATTGTCTAGAAAAGACCCGCGTTTCGCCTTTTGGCGAAACGCGGGTCTTTTTAAAGCAAAAACATATCTTTATTTAGAACCTTTTGATTTTACGATTATCTCGTCGATAATTCCGTATTTCTTGGCTTCTTCAGAAGTCATATAATAATCACGATCTGAATCTTTTTCAATTTGAGCCATTGGTTTGCCTGTATTTTTTGCCAAAATTTTGTTCAAATTCTCCTTTGTTCGCAAAATATGCTTTGCGACGATAGCAATATCAGAAGCTTGTCCTTCTGCACCACCCATAACTTGGTGAATCATCACCTCAGAATTTGGAAGACAAAATCTTTTGCCTTTTGCTCCCGAAGAGAGGAGTACAGCAGCAGCTGAGGCAGCAATACCCACACACACAGTCGCAACATCGGGTTTGATATGGTTCATTGTGTCATATATCGCCATTGCAGCGGTAACAGAACCTCCTGGTGAGTTTATATAAAGTTTAATTTCTTTTGTTGGATCTTCATGCTCAAGAAAGAGAAGTTGAGCAATGACAATATTTGCCATATGGTCATCAATCTGACCTCCCAAAAAAATTATACGCTCGCGCAAAAGACGCGAGTATATATCATACGCACGCTCGCCAAATTGCGATTTTTCAATAACTGTTGGGATTAACATAATAGTAATTTGTAATTAGTAAATAATAAATATTATAACTTATTCAAGGCTCTCGAGAAATCGGAAAATTTCTTCGTTTGAAAGCAAGTGTGTCACATATGCCTTTGCGCGATTTTCATCTGCATCTTTATACATATCCATAAGACGTTTCACTTCTCTTTCAACTTCATCTTCTTTTGGAGAAAGCTTTTCTATCTCTCCGATTTTATGCATAACAAACTCCATTTTTGCGCGTTTTTCTGCGTCTGGTAAAAATTCTTTACGAACATCTTCCTCGGTCTTTTTTATGTGATTTAAATAATCTTCAAATTTAAGGCCGGCGTTTGTAATGTCCATTTTCAAACGACCAACAAGATTTTCAAGTTCTCCTTCAATCAAAACATCTGGGAGTTCCATATTTGTTTCTTTCAAAATCTCATCGAGCATTTCAATTCGGCGTTTCTCGCGCTCGCGAGCTTCTTCTTCAAAGGAAATATTTGCACGGAATTTTTCTTTAAAATCTTCAACTTTTTCAAACGGGCCAAATTTTTTAACATCCTCGTCATTCAAGAGAGCATCAAAAACTTCTTCTGCTTCACTTTCAGTATGATCGTGAGAAATTTCCTCACCCTCTTTATCATCTTTGTGTTTTTCAGAATGAGCGCGAGCTTTTTTTAATTCAATAATTGCCTTGTCCAAATCTTCGTCTGAAACTTTTACCACGCGTTTATTTTTGTTTACTTTTGACGCATGCTTTTTATAATCTGCAATTTCTATTTCGGGAAAAACAGCAATATTTACATTAAACTCGAGTGGATTTCCTTGGGCAAGCTTTGTAATTCCAATCTTTGGGCGACCGATTGCGTCAATTTTTTCTTCTTTAAAAATTTTTGGGACATATTCGCTAATAGCAAGCTCAGCCATCTCTTCCAAAAGTGCCATTGGTTTCAAATTCTTTTCAACCATATTTTGTGGAGCTTTTCCTTTACGGAAACCCGCAATTTCCATGTGTTCACCAATAGTTTTCAAGGCCTTTGTTCGATATGCTTCAAACATTTCTGTTGGAACAGAAACCTCAATTAAAACCTCGCTTTTTGGTAATTTTTTTATTGTTTTTTTCATAGTGTTTGCATATTAGCACAAACTCTGGTGTTTTTACCAGAGTTTGATTATTTTGTAAAAAATCCTTATTTAATCGCCAAACTTACCTTAAAAATGTTTACACTATCGTCTTTTTTCCATGGCCTACTCGCATTTATGGTCAAATCAGTAATACCAGCTTTCAATGTAACAAACTCCCAAACATCACTCCCAAAATCTCCTGGCGTGTTTGATATTGAAGGATTGTGAATGTGATTAACCAAATGAAGTAGAGATGTATCGTACTCTGGGTTATCAAAAAGATATCCTCCGTCACCAGGATTAGACAAAGTGACATAAAAACCATCAGATTTTTTTGCAGCAATAGTTCTGCCATTATCCTTATCGGTCAACTTAAAACTTATAACAGTATTATCTGTTGTGCTTGTTGCCGTTGTTGTGGAAGTAATAACTTCTGGCTGATTTATTATTTGTGTTTGAGCGATCTGCGTTTGCTTTCTTATTTCCTCGTTCTTTTTTGCTTGTATTTGGTAATTGTTCCAATAGAAAATCCCGCCCACAAGAAGTACGATGATTATTACTACTATTCCCAACAATGCATTGCCACGCTCTTTTTTCATATATTTTTTCTTCGCTAAAAGATATTTAGAACGCTAATACCTTTATTATATATTCTTTATTTTTTAAATCAAAATGTGGGGACAAAAAAACAAAAGCTCCCTTTGGGAGCTTTTGTTTTTTCTATTTTTTTATTTAACTTTTGGTGCGTATTCTTTTTGATACTTGTCTGCGCATTCTTTGATAACCTTTACTGCATCTGCATAATTGTAGAAACTATCAACAACTCCTGTGCCTGGCTTTTTTAAAGCCTTAATGTTTTCCCAGAAATATTTTGTTTGTGTAATAAAATACTCTCCGAGGTCTTCAACTTTTTGTATGTGTTCTGAACGCTTGTCTGAGGCAATAACGGCAATGATTTTATCATCAACCTCTCCACCATCAACAAACTTCATTACTCCAATAACACGAAGCTCAACGAGAGATCCTGGCACCAATGGTTCTGTAACATTTACAATTTCAACATCGAGTGGGTCTCCATCAAAATCCCATGTTCCAGGAATTGCTCCGTAAGTAAATGGATATGACATCGAAGAATATCCAACGCGATCAAGCTTGAGTTGTCCGCTTTCAGTAATCAATTCGTATTTATTTATTGAACCAGAAGAAACTTCAACAATTCCGTTTATGATTCCTTTTGTCTCATCAACAAAAGGTGGGAGTACATGCAAAAGATTGAGCATGTACTTTGATGGTTCGTGATTTATGTTTGCCATTTTATTTTGATTATTAATTAATAGAGAAAGAACAATCTCGTTTAATTATACTGCGATTATTCAGTTTCAGATATAACTTCAGTGGATTCAATAACTGTTTCACCATCACTAGAACCAATAACTGCTTGATTTGCAATTCCTTTTATATCGATTCTCCATCCTGTAAGTTTCGCAGCAAGACGGACGTTTTGACCACCTTTTCCGATTGCGAGAGAGAGTTGATCATCCGCAACCTCGATTGTAGCAGTATGTTCTGCATCATTTATAGTAACACTAAGGGCTTTTGCTGGAGAAAGTGCCGATGAAATAAATTTTGATGGGTCTGCAGACCATTCGATAATATCGATTTTTTCATTTCCGAGCTCACTCATAACTGTTGTTACACGGATTCCGCGTTGACCAACACATGAACCCACGGGATCAACATGTTCATCAGAAGAATGTACTGCAATTTTTGTACGACTTCCTGCTTCGCGCGCGATTGATTTTATTTCAACAGTTCCTGATGCAATTTCTGGAGCCTCTTGAGCAAAGAGAGATTGAACCAATTTTGGATGTGTTCGAGAAACTTTTAGAGAAATTCCACGTGGAGTTTCTTCAACGGCATATAAATATGCGCGAATTCTTTCACCACGACGATAAAATTCGTTTGGAATTTGTTCTTCACGAGGAAGGATTGCTGTAATACGTCCAATATCTAGAAAAACATTTCCTCTTTCGAGTTTTTGAACGATTCCGGAAATAATATCTCCTTCGTGTCCTCCAAATTCAGACATGATTGCTCCATGTTCTGCTTCGCGAATACGTTGAATAATAACTTGCTTTGCTGTTTGAGCTGCAATACGTCCATAATCTTCCTTTGATTCGAGAGGAAAGCTGATTTCTTCACCAACAACTGCGTTTGCTTTCATTTTTTGAGCATCTTCAAGAAGAATATGATGTTCTGAATTGTAACGAACACGCTCATCGCCCTCTTCGAGTTCTGGGTTGTCTTCGTCTTCACTTACAAAATACACTGTTGAATCATCAACAACGATTTTGATTTGAAAAAATTCAGTTTCACCACTTTCCATATTAAAATGAGCACGAACTATCTGTCCGCGTTTCCCGTAATCTTTTTTGTAAGCAGCTGCGAGCGCTTGTTCGATGGCATCAATGATCTTTTCACGGGGAATATGACGCTCTGTTTCAAGCTGGTCGAGTGCAATTTTGAGTGCTTTTAGGTCTAACATATGTGTTTTTGGCTGGGTGAATTTTTCCGAAGGAAAAATTCACCCAAACCCTCTATTAAATTTTATAATTTCGCCCTAATAACAAAGAAAATCGGCTCAAGGCCGACTAACCAAACGTTATTAATAACAAACATATTATACTCTCAACAAAACACAAAGTCAATCAGACAAGCACTACAAAAGCTCGTCAACTTTTGGTTCTGAAAATGGATTACAACGCAAAATTCTTTTAAAGCCAAGCCAAAACCCTTTAAAAATACCGTATTTTTTAATAGCTTGCTTGGCATACTCTGAGCATGTTGGGTAAAAAATGCAGGTTTTCCTTGAAAAACCTAGATATTTTGGAATTTTGCCCTGGTCGGGCGATAAATACCTTTGATATATATTAATCAATCCGATAAATACCTTTTTCATATACTATTTGTATAATCCTGTCTTTTTAAAGGCTAAATCGAGCTCACTTGTCGCATCAGAATTTACAAAGTCAGACTTTCCATCATTAAAAGATATCAAAATACCCATATTTTGCTTGATATTTTGAGTAAGTGGAGCAACAGAAGCATAACCTTTTCTTCGCAATCGATTCCTTAAAACCGCGGTTTTAGCAACCTTTTTTGAAACAACCATTGAAATACAAGGGTTTTTTAGTTCTGAGAGGGGAGCATATGATATGAGAAAACGCGAAGTTTTTACTCTTCGCGCATTCTTGAACAAATGCTCAATCATTTGCTTCGTGAGGCGTTGTCGCTTGGGAAGCATATGTTTTTTAGACAGCTAGTTTAGAACGACCTTTTCGACGGCGATTGGCGAGAACCTTTCGTCCAGAAGTAGTTTTTGAGCGGACAAGAAATCCATGAGTTTTTGCTCTCTTTCTCTTTTTTGGTTGATATGTTTGTGACATGTGGATAATATAGCACAAGAACACAAAAAGGCAAATAAGATTAATTGGCTGAAACAAATATTTCGCCGCCGAGGACTGTTCGAGTTCGGATTTTGAAATTGTAATCAATTTCAAAAGACAACGAGTTCCGCAGGCAAGAAATATTTGTTTTAACCAATTAATACTAAACTCTATTTTTAGCAAACCACGTTTTTAAAAGCACCGGCATAAATTTCTGCTGAAATTTTGCCTCACTCTCCGCCCGTCGGCATCCGAGAGTGCTTTTAAAAACATGTTTTACAAAAAATAGAAAACTTTTAAAGTTTTCCACAGCTTATCAACATAGATATCCAGAGTTTCAAGATATCAAAAAATTTTCAGATGTATATAATCCACACATATGGATATCAAAGAACTATGGGATCACTGCTTGGTAGAGATTGAGACAGAAGTTTCAAAAGCAAACTTTAGTACATGGTTTAGAAATACATCTCTTGTAAAAGAGGATGCCGGAACAGTATTCGTCGGGGTTCCAAACGAATTCGTAAAGGATTGGCTCTCAAATAAATTCCATAAGCTCATCATGCGGGTACTTAGAAACGCATGGGAACACACTCGTAATGTTGAATATATTGTCATAAAAGGAAATGCAAAGGTACCAGTTAAAGAGGGAACTCCATTTCTTCAACCAGATTTTGCAAAAGGTATAG
>CAYSZI010000007.1:0-19333 GCA_964435545.1 uncultured Candidatus Saccharibacteria bacterium
TTAAAAACATTTTCTGGCTTAAGTTCTAAGCGGAAACATTTTTTTAATCCATAAACAAAAGCTGCCAAATGAGTCGGATGACTACCTAGTAGCAAAGTGCCATCAATATCGAGAAGTAAAACTTTCTTTTTCATAATATCCATTTTAAGTAACTTGAAAAACTTATTTAAATGAATACTATACGAAAAACATTTAAAATCAAAACTAGAAACTTATTTCTCTTTCTTCTTCATTTTTATGGGAAAGATAAATTTTATGTGAATTTTTTGGGATTATTTCCTCTACCCTCTCTGGCCACTCGATTAAAATTAAATTTTTTGGGTTTGATATTGTTTCTTGCCAACCAAGAGTCAAAAGTTCTTTGTGTGAGTTTAAACGGTAAGCATCGATGTGAATTAAATGCGAAAAATTTCCCCGCATTTCTTTTGGGAAATTTTTCGCATTTAATTCATAAGTTTTCATTATCACAAAAGTCGGAGAAATAACATTTTCTTTTACACCGAGCTCTCGTGCAATTTCTTGAGTAAGTGTTGTTTTTCCAGCACCAAGATCACCAGACAATGCAATAATGTTTGAATCGCAAACAATGGCAAGAATATCTTTTGCAATTGCGTTTATTTCGTTTTTCTTGAATACTTTTTTCATACGATTAGATACTAGCACGCCCCGCTTTCCGAAGGAAAGCGGGGCGTGAGGCAATCTAGCTACTGTAATTAATGATGTATATCAGTAGAGTGAACATCAACAGAATTATTATTATTTTTACCTAAGATAAAGAAATGTCTTACAAGTAAAATTATTATAATAATTACTCCGAGCAAGATTATCCAACCTAGAAATGTTGCTGGGAAAAATCCTGCGCCTAGAGCAAAACCTCCAAGATTATTTTGATTGTTTTGGTTATTTTGATTGTTTTGATTCAAACTTGAGCCAGAAACATTATTCAAATAATATGCAATCGCGCTATCTTGAGCACCTGAAGTTGTTGTAAATGTAAGAGTTGCAGTTGAAACAAGGTTTGTACCAGCAACAACGTTTGCATCGACGACAGCTTGAATATTTATTGAACCTGAAGAATCTTTATCTAGAGAATTTAATGTCACAACAACTGTATTGTTTGTTGTTGGCATTCCTTGTGTTGAACCTTTGTAAGTAACACCATTTGGAAGAATAACATTAAGAGTTACGTTTGAAAGTGTTTTTGAAGAAAGGTTTTTGTAATTTACTGTGTATGAAACATAGTCACCAGCAGAAACACTTTGTGATTGATTTGTAATCGAAACCGAAGCAAGTGCTGAACCAGTTCCTGTTCCATAAGTAATGTTTTGAACAACGATTGGAGTTGTTTGAGTTGCTGGTGTTGTAAATGAAACAATATCACCTCGCAAGATCACACCGTTTGCTTGTGTAGCAGCACGGAAATAATATGTTGTATTTGGTGTTGTCGAAATTGTATCGTAATAATTTATCAACGTGTTTGTTGAAACGATTTGTGGGTTTGTTGAATTTCCAAGTGATGATGATGTTCCGTACTCAAAGTATGCAGATACTGAACCTCCGTTTACAACAGCTGGAATAAGTCCATTCAATCGTGCTGATGTTGTTCCAAGACGAGTAACAACTGTTGTTATTGGAGCATCGTTTACTTGAGTTGGCGATGGTACTCTTGGTTGATTTGGTGGGTAGTATTGATCTGTATAAACATAAATAGTTTTTGTTTGAGGATTGTTGTAATACATATCATATGCAGTCAAAGTGTACATTGTTGTCGCATATATTTGAGATGTTTGCATTGAACCATTTGAACTTTGAGAGTAAATTCCAGGACCAGAAACTGTTACCGAACTACATCCGTAAACATTCCATGCGATATTTGCAGTTCCACCTGAAGTTACATTTGCATAAAAACCATTGTTTGCAGTAAATGAATTTATATAACAAGTTTGTGTTGGATATGTTGGATTTGGGTTTTGTGGGTAATAATTATTATTTACACTTACGTATGTAGTCAAACTAGCTGTGAAACCGTTTGCTCCGTATGCAGTAATTGTATATGTAGAATTTGAATAAACTGGACCTGTGCTTACGCTATTGTTTGAAGATGTAACAGTTCCCATGTTTGTTCCGTAAATTGTTACATAACCCGTACAACCTGAAAGGGACCAATTAAGAATTGTTGAATTTCCAGAATACACAGTTGCTTGTGCTGGTTGGAAACTAATAATCTGACAATTACCTGTTGGATTTATATTTGTTGTCGAAACTGTGATTGTTTGATTATCTCTACTTCCGTTTGCGCCATTTGCAACCAAAGAATAATTATAAGAACCGGTTGAAACAGTCACGTTGAGTGAACCTGATTTAACTGTTCCATAATCTGTATAAGATGTTCCGTTTACAGTCAAACTTGTACAACCAGAAGTTATCCATTGCAAATTTATTGTAGAATTTTGTGAAACTTGAATATAATTTGTAGCACCGTTTGCAGTGTATGAAATTATAGAACAACCTACTGGTGCACCGCCAACTCTTGCCGTAACAGTACCTTTTACTTGAAGACCATTTGCACCATATCCAATCAAATCAAAATTTTGAGTATATGTAAGTTGTGCGGTGGCAACAGAACCAGAATTTGCTTGCGCGCCTGTATATCTTATTCCATTTACCATAACAACATTACAGTTTGTTGTGTTCCAAGAAAGTTGTGCTGGGCTGTTATATGGGATATCTGCGACGGTTTGAGAACCGTTGATTGAAAAATTATTTATTACACAACTTGCTGGTGCACCGCCAACTCTTGCGGTAACAGTACGTGGAGGAACAGAAGTTGAAGTATATGAATTTGCGGTTAATGTAAAATTTTGAGTATATGTAAGTGGGGCAGTTGCAACTGATCCTGAAACTGCTTGTGTACCTGTATATGTAATTCCATTTACAACAACACTCGAACAATCTGTTGTGTTCCAAGCGAGTTGAGCAATACCGTTGTATGAAATATCTGCAACAGTCTGAGAACCGTTTATTGTAAAATAATTTATTGTACAAATAGGATAGTGCATCAAATTTGTATTCTGAGCTACAGTCGCCACTGTGTTTACAGGATTGATACTTGCAGTCGTAATTGTGTTTTGCGACAAAGAAGAAATTTGAGCAACCACTGGTTGTGATGAAAATGGACTTTGAATAAGTCTTATGCCTGAACTCGACAAAACTTGTGCGCTTGCAAAAGAACCGACAAAAAACAGTGCAAGTGCAACCGCTATTGTAATTCTATATATATATTTTTTCATATTTTTCTTCATACTAATTTATAACTTATTTTATTTATATCTTTTAATTCTCAATCTCGAAGGATTAAGAGCTAAAAAATATAGTCAGCCACAAATGTTTAAAAACAATTTGGACTGACTACAATGATGATAGGGAGGGGGTGCAGAAAACAAAACGTCTTTAAGTCATATCACTGTTGTAGTGATTATTACTTATGTAAGCAGAACTCCTAGAGTCCTGGTTTAATTTTCGCATCTCCTCAAAATAATACTTTCTAAGTAGGTGTTTCCTCCACCCCTGATCGATAGGACTATCGAATGTTGGGATAGAAAAAATATCAGAAGAAGAAGTACCTTTGCAATTACATCCCTTCTTTCTTGTTGGAGTGTTGGTTTGCTGAACTGGAGTTGCGTTACGAACAGAATCTTCGTAAGCCTGCAATCTTTTTTCAGCGTTGCAACGGGCTCTCTTGGCCTTGATAACACTAGGCCGGAGTTTTTTTCCTTCGAAATCAATAATATTGATGTCGGAAAGAAGGACTGAATCCGATGAATCCCTACGGGCTTCATTCACGGAAACTTTATTTGCCCACTCTATTTCAGAACGAACAAAACGTGCCGCAAGGGTATCTTTTTCAGCTTTCAAAACCGAGTCTCTTACCCACGAAGCGCGGGCAGTGGTATCGATCTTGTAGTTTAAAAAAACAAATTTTTTGGTGTTTTCACTCTCATTATTTCTAATGACAGTGTCAACAACACGAAACCCGTAGTCAGTATTGTCCGCTCTTTTTTCAAGCATGGCGATACGTTCGCCTTGTGCCTTTAATTGCTTCCCTTGGGCATTAAGCTTTTTACTCATTGCGCTCAAAGCCTTTTTCAACGAATCCTCCTTTGTTAAAGGTTGAAACGGGTGAAATTTTAAGGTGTCCCCAGTCTTTGGGAAAACAATATCTCCGTTTGGCATACGGACTGAATTTTTGTCGAGCGTTTGAGCTCCGACTAAAACGGGAGCCAAAAAGGCTACAACCGCAAAGATAACTGCAACTAAATTTTTCATAACTAAAACCTTTAAATATGATGTGAATGAATTTGTTTCAACTTGCTTAAATGTTTTGTTTTCTACAAGTCTTATGCATATTATATACCATTTGATTGAAAAAGTCAAGGGGTGTAAGGGGTGTTTTTGGTACGCCAAAAACACCCCTTATTCTATAGCTTTTTCGACAATTCCCCATTTTCATTGTTTTCTAATGTGCGGTATACTAAATACACATTTATGACTCAAGATTTTAAAGACAAAGATGAGCGAATAGGCAAACAAATCAGTGAATTTCGCGCCCAAGAAGAAGAATTGCTAGTGCAAACACTCGCCGAAGCTCGCTACAATGTTCCTTACGTTGACCTTTCCGCTGTAACAATCCAAAACGAGTCACTTCGCATCATTACCGAAGTCGAAGCTCGCAAAATCGGTGTTGCTCCTTTTAAAGTTCTAGGAAAAGCTGTAGACCTCGCCGTAATATCGCCAGTATCTGAAGAAGTACAAACATTTGTTGACGATCTTGGAAGACAAGGCTATGGCCCAATCCGTCTTCACATGGCATCGCACGCATCACTCGAACGTGCATGGAGTCGTTATGCCGAACTCTCTGCTTCTGCAGAATCAATGAAAGGAGGTTTGGATGTTTCAAACGACGTTCTTGAAAAACTCCAAAAACAAATAAAAACTACAGAGGATATAAAAACCGAAACCGACAAAATTCTTGCTGTAAACGACAAACACGCAATTTCTCAACTTCTCGAAGTTATTTTGGCTGGAGCAATTTCTTTAAAATGTTCCGATATTCACTTGGAAGCTGAAGAAAAAAGAATGCGTGTACGTTATCGTCTCGACGGTGTTTTGCAAGATATTTTATTTATGGATCCGCATATATACCATATGCTAAACATTCGTATCAAACTTATCGCCGGACTCAAACTCACAATCACAACAAAAGCTCAAGACGGAGGATTTAGTATTTTTATTTCTGGTCTCGAAATCCGTATGCGTACCTCAACAGTCCCAGGTTCTTATGGCGAATCAATCGTTATGCGTATCTTGGATCCTCGTTCTATTCAAGGAGATCTTTCAAACTTTGGAATCGAACCGCGTTTGTATAAAATTATTGAAGCTGAAATCAAAAAACCAAACGGACTTATTCTCATCACAGGACCAACAGGTTCTGGAAAAACCACGACGCTTTACGCATTCCTTCGAAAAATTTATTCTCCTGAAATTAAAATCATGACCATCGAAGACCCAGTGGAATACCACCTAGATGGAATCGTGCAAACACAAACAGAGAAAGGTTACGATTTCTTGGCAGGACTTCGTGCAGCACTTCGTCAAGACCCAGACGTTATAATGGTGGGAGAAATTCGTGACGGAGAAACAGCAAAGATCGCAGTTGAAGCTGCGCTCACAGGACACATTGTGTTCTCTACTCTTCACACAAATAATGCAGCCGGTGTTATTCCCCGCCTCATCGACCTCGATGTAAATGCAAAAATTTTGGTTTCAGCACTTTCACTTTCTCTTGCACAACGTCTTGTTCGTAAACTTTGTAAATTTTGTAAAAAAGAACGCGAATCAACACCAGAAGAAAAAGTATTACTCGCAAAAATTTTGAAAGGCGCATCTGATGCAGGAAAAAATATCGAGGCATACAATCTAAAAGCAGATCAAGAAATAAAACTATACTCACCTGTGGGATGTAAAGAATGTAACAACACAGGATACAAAGGACGTGTTGGTATTTTTGAAGCTATTCTTACAGATGAAGCAATCGAACAAATTATTCCAACAAATCCTTCCGAACGCGAAATCAAACGCGTCGCAAACAAACAAGGAATCTTCAATATGCAAGAAGACGGAGTTGTAAAAATCGTTTCAGGAATTACTACAATAGAAGAAGTGCAAGACGTGGTAGATTTGCATGAATAATAATTAAACACAAAATTAAAAAACACCCAGTTGGGTGTTTTTTAATTTTGATACAAAAAAAAGCATAAATCTCTAAATAATCCTTCTTTCTACTAGGAGTAAGAAGTAAGGGCACCGCGGAGGATAGTTTTCGCACTCCCAAAAACGAGTCTGGGCGCCAAAACGTCCTTTACGAAACCCTATACGGTCCGAGAACCTGATCACTTAGAGATTTATGCCTTCTTAACGAAACAAATGATATACTATGCGTGTGCTTCGCATATCAAATGAGCGGTATTAAATTCAAAAATAGTGTAGCATATTCAATTTTAAATGTCAAGTAGCAAATTTATGGAACAAAAAGAAACAAAAAACGAAATTGATACGCATCTAGACCACACGCTCCGCCCAGATAATTTCGAAGAATATATCGGCCAAGAGAGCATAAAACAAAATTTAAAAATTTTATTGCAAGCCGCTGCTGAACGCAATCATCCAGCGGAACATATTCTTTTTTATGGCCCACCAGGACTTGGAAAAACAACGCTCGCGCATTTAATTGCAAAAGAAACTGGCCGTTCACTCAAATCAACTTCTGGCCCCGCAATCGAAAAAGTTGGCGACCTCGCATCGATACTCACAAATCTTCAACCCGGAGATATTTTGTTCGTGGATGAAATTCACCGTCTCAATAAAACAATCGAAGAAGTTTTGTATCCCGCAATGGAATCTGGCGTTCTCGATATTATTATCGGCAAAGGTCCATCGGCACGCACAATTCAACTCGACCTTCCTCCTTTTACTCTCGTTGCAGCAACAACTCGCATAGCTCTTCTCTCCTCTCCCCTTCGCTCACGTTTTTCGGGAGGAACATTTCGTCTCGAATTTTACAAAGAAGATGAAATTGCAAAAATAGTAAAACGCTCGGCAAAAATTCTTGGAGTAAATATCGACGACGAGGCGATTGCGGAAATTTCAAAACGTTCACGTTTTACACCTCGCACAGCAAACTATTTTTTAAAACGCTGTCGCGACTACGCACAAGTTCACAAAAAAGATTTGGATAAAAAAACTGTTTTTCTTGCGCTCTCACTTCTTGGTATCGACGAACTCGGTCTTTCAGAATCTGACCGTGCGATTCTCACAACAATTATCGAAAAATTTAATGGAAATCCTGTAGGATTAAATACTCTCGCAGCAGCAACATCTGAAGAAGAAGCAACAATCGAAGATGTTGTCGAACCATATCTTATTCAACGTGGACTTCTCGAGCGCACACCACGCGGCCGCATCGCAACAAAAAAAGCATATGAGCATTTGGGGTTTGATTTTATTGAGGTAAAATAAAAAGCGATCGGTAACACCAATCGCTTGTTTTCTAAATAAATATTTTTTCAAACTACAAAGAAATTTTTTTAAATTCTATTTTATGTGTTTCTGGGTCTTGAAACTTCATATTTAAAAAATCTCCTTCTATTGAAGCGTCAATAATAATTCCACTTGGGTCATTTTCATCAAAACCACTACATCCGCTGTTGTACGAATATGTATGACAATGAATCAACCTCCACAACCCATCAGAGTATTTAACAAATACAATCCTGCCTTCAAGTGTTTTTTCTAAACTCTCGGCATTGGGATCTCTAGAATCCAAAACATGATCAATTTTACAGATCATTATTTTTTCGTTTGACGGCTGAGAAATTTTTGTTTTTTCAGAAGAAAGAGCTTCTTTTCTACTACCAGTAAACTCCTTTTTGTTTAAAAAAACTATTTCGCCTTTTTCCATTGTCTTTACACTAATTTGCGCCTTAGTATTAAAATGCGCAAAAATAAGTAATAAAAGAATTATTTTTTTCATGTTTCAAATATTTTTTATATTATATATGACTATTTCAATATGTCAAGGCTTTATACTTTGGAACGAATGTTTTATACTAAATTTACATATGTCAGGACACAATAAATGGAGTCAAATTAAAAGAACCAAAGGTGCGAGTGATGCAAAGAAAAGCCAAATGTTTGGCAAACTTTCTCGCATGATTTCTACTCAAGTAAAAATGGCAAATGGCGACCGTAAGTCAACGGCGGTTCTTGCTGCTATTGAAAAAGCACGCAAGGCAGACATGCCAGTAGATACAATTGAACGCGCAATCAGCAAAGCAACTGAAGCAAAAGCACTCGAAACAATTCACTACGAAGCATATGGCCCAGGAGGAGTTGGAATTATTATTGAAGCGCTTACCGACAATCGAAATAAAGCAGCTCAAGAACTTCGCCATATACTTTCAAAAAACGGTTTTGCGCTCGGAGCAATAGGAAGTGTAATGTGGGGTTTTGCAAAAGAAGACAATGAACTTAAACCAACAATGAATATTCCCCTATCTGACGAAGACGGAGAACTTTTGGAAAAACTGGTGGACGAACTCGAAGCAAGTGATGAAGTACAAGAGGTCATCACTAATGCAGAATAATTGACTACAAACTTAATATTGTTGTAGTATCTGGAAAAGATACATTTTTGCTTATGAAAAAAATAATTTATTTTTTGTCGTTCTTTATTTTAAGTTGTTCAGACAAAATGTCTGGTGATCACATTGAAGGGTTTCTTTGCTCCGTTGAACTCTCTAAACATAATAATTTTGAAATTACTCTTGTGGGGCGTGATACAGCCAAAACATTTTTTGTTGATAGTACAACATATAAAAAATGTTATCACTTGTACATAGATTCAACCGCTATGGATTTTTTATTAAAAATGAAAAAAATTGATACAACCAAAGACGGCAAAAACATTTACACCCTAACAAGTTATAAAATATCTTTGCCGTCAAATGCAGGCAGTGGTGATTATA
Organism: uncultured Candidatus Saccharibacteria bacterium; assembly: GCA_964435545.1. Classification (GTDB taxonomy): domain Bacteria; phylum Patescibacteriota; class Minisyncoccia; order Phycocordibacterales; family UBA9973; genus CAITQP01. Next base: position 9,084 of record CAYSZI010000007.1, read on the forward strand.
TAATGTATGCTCCGGCTGAATAAAATTTATAATAAAAAAACAAAAGGCTACATTTATTTGCAGCCTTTTATTATCTCTCCTTAACTTACTGCTTTTGATTTTACACCTTACTCACCACAAATACAGAGTAAATAAAAAATTAATTAAATTTTTGTTTTTCCCAAAGTTCCAAGAATCGTCCTTTCTTTTTACACAACTCGTCGAAACTTCCCTCTTCGATAATTTTGCCTTTTTCGATAACAATTATTTTATCCATCTCACGAATAGTAGTAAGTCGGTGCGCAATGACAAGAGCTGTGATATCAGTAAAAAAATGATGCAACGAATCTTTTATTTTTTCTTCAGATTCTAAATCAAGATGAGAAGTGGCTTCATCAAGTAAAAGAATTTCTGGTTGTTTAAAAATCGCTCGTGCAATACCTAGACGTTGACGTTCACCGCCAGATAATTTCACCCCTTTTTCTCCAATAAGAGTTTCAATACCTTTAGGCAATTTGTGTAAAAAATCTTTTACATGACTTACTTCAAGTGCTTTTTCAAGAAGCTCAGTATCATAAGCGGCATCAGGATTGGCGAGTGTAATATTTTCTTTAAGAGAAAAATTAAAAACCTCCGTGTCTTGTGGCACAATCGAAACATTTTTATAAAATTCATGATCGGAAATATCCGAAATAGAAATATCATCAACGGCAATCAAGCCCGAATAATCGTTACGTTCTTTGAGTAACAATTTGAAAAGTGTAGACTTGCCCGCCCCAGACAGACCAACTATTCCAACCTTATGTCCGCGCTCAACTGAAAAAGAAATATCATTGAGCGCTTCGTTATCATCGTAAGAAAAAGAAACGTTTTCTGCTTTAAAAACGCTCCAATTTTTTGGAAAAAGTTTTGTTCCTGAATCTTTTGGCATTTCCTTGCCGATAGTTTCATACATACGCGCGATTGATTGTTGTGCAACAATCATATCCTGGCTTACGTTTGTAAGTTCACTAACCTGTTCCCAAATATTATTAAAATAATTAAAGAACAAAAGAAGAAAACCTACTTGATAATTTCCGTGCAAAATTCCGTATGCAATAAAACTAATAACACTTATCAAGAAAAATTGTGCGTACCAACCAGTTATGTGTCCACGAAATTGAAATGCATTTATTCGACTACGAGCCGCAGCGGACACCTCGTTAAGATATTGCTCGATTTTGGCAAGCAAGGTGTCACCAATATGGAGCGTTCGCACAGTACGGATATTACTAACCGCTTCTGTAACTGCGCCGCTCGCATTATCATCTTTTACATTATAAAGATACGCCCTCTCAATACATTTCTTTTGGAGATATTTTGAAAAAGAAAAATATGTAACAATAAAAACAATAAGAAGAATTCCGATAGTTTTATCAAACCTCATAAGAATTAGCGGTATACCAATAAAGCGTATGATTACCTCAATATAAGTACCAACCCACATTCTTATAATATCGTTATAAGCCAAAGACCCTTTTTCAATTCTTTTAACTTTAGTCCCTGAACGTTCTTTTTCATGCCACGCGCTATCCTTTGAAAAAAGTAAGGCAATCATTTTTTTCTCAGTCTTTAAAGCTATATCGATTGCTGAATGAAAAATCATTTTCTTTGCAAAGTACATCGACAAATATCTGGCTGACATAGCAATAAACCAAATGACAAAAAATATAAAGATTTTTTTTACATCTGCCTCTTGGGCCTTTGCAACTTCGGTAATAATAAAACTAAGCGCGAGTGACGGAAACAAACCCGAAATATCTCCGATTGCGCGAATGATCGAGCCTAAAACAATTGGGGCATGAAATTCTTTGCCAGCACCCCAAACATCGCGAACGATGTTTGAAATAGGATAATGAATTCGTTCTTCGTTTGGGTTTGAAATTTTCATATGTGCCATTATAACAATATATTTATTTTTCAGCTTGCGGCTTTTGATTTTACACCTTACACTATGCCAATGATAATACTTGGAATTGATCCTGGAATAGAGCGTGTGGGTATTGCTGTTGTCGAAAGATTAAACGGAAAAGAAACTTATATTTTTTCTGAATGCTTTAAAACTTCGGCAAAACTTTCACATTCTGAACGTCTAAAACTCATTGGAGACGAAATTTCTTTGGTTATAAAAAAACATAATCCTAATGCGCTTGCAATTGAAAAACTTTTTTTTGAAACAAACACAAAAACGGCAATGGCTGTGGCTGAAGCTCGAGGAATGATGCTATACGTCTGCGCACTTGCAAAAATTTCGATATTCGAATACACTCCGCTCGAGATAAAAGTTGCAGTCACCGGATACGGTAAAAGTGACAAGCATGCAATTATGCAAATGGTTCCACGACTCATCAAACTTCCCTCAGAAAGGAAGATGATTGATGATGAAGTTGATGCCATTGCTGTTGCTCTCACATGTTTTGCATATCAAAAATTTTAGAAAAAAAATAAATTTTTGGAGCGTGTAAAACAAAATCTGTTTTCCACAATTTTTGGTGTTGCAAAAGAAAGGTTGTTTTGTTACAAATGTTAATTATAAAAAGGTCTTAAATATTAATTTAAATTTTTTGATATGCAATTTGAAGAAGATGAAGATAAGAGCACTAATGAAGAAGAATCATTAATGCCGTTAGAAGAAGATGAATTTTTAGACGATGATCTAGCAATAGACAGCGAACTATTGGACGATGATTTGGCTCTGGAAGAAAGCGACAGTGATGATGACGAGGAAGATGATGAGTTTAGTGAATAATATTAAACACAATTAAAAAGTCCGCGTTTGGCCTTCGGCCAAACGCGGACTTTTGTTTCTGCTAAACAATCTTAAAAAATCTATGCTTCCCTACACGATATGTACCTTTTAAAACTTGATGACCAAAATCTGTAATTTTTTCATCCTCGTCCAAAAATGTCACAGCACCATTTTCAACCAATCTGCGCGCATCTGTTTTTGAACTCGCACACCCGCTTTGCATTATTGCATCAATAATATTTGCATTCTCATCAACAGAAAATTCTGGCACGTTTTCTGGGATTTTCCCTTTTGAAAAAGTATCAATAAAATTCTGTTCCGCTTCGCCGGCCAATTTGTCTCCATGATAAATCGCAACAATTTCGCGAGCCAAACGCATTTTTAAATCTTTTGGATTTGTAGTTTGGTCTTCTAGAGAATTTTTTATTTCTTCAACTTCTGAAAGTGGCGTATATGTAGCAAGTGAAAAATATTTTACAATGAGCGAATCTGGAATCGACATAACTTTTCCATACATATCGTTTGATTCATCAGTAATCCCAATATAATTATCAAGAGACTTAGACATTTTTTCTTTTCCATCAATGCCTTCGAGAAGTTCTATAATCATCACAGATTGCTCTTCTTGATTATTCATTTTCATAACATCACGTCCCATCAAAATATTGAAGGTTTGATCATTTCCACCAATTTCTAAATCACACGATCCATAAATATTTGCAATAACAGAAGAATCTATTCCTTGTAAAACAGGATACATCATTTCGTGCATATATAATTCTTCGCCTTTTTTCAAACGTTCTTGAAACATATCGCGTTCAATCAATCGTGAATGTGTAACTCTACGCAATGTAGCCAAAAATCTTGAAAGGGAAACTGTATTTATATTGTTTGTGTGCAAATGTGTTTTTTGCATACGAGTTTCTTCAAAGATTGCAGTTTTACCAACAAATGAATTTGCATCGACAGTAATATGATTTTGATTATTTTGGTCGTTGATTGTAACTGTTGTTCCCTCTCCAGCAGTAATATCTGTAATATTTGTAAACCAATCTGAATTTCGAATCCAAGAAAAAACAGCGGGGTCAGTATTTAAAATTTTTCCGCATTGTTCAACATATGTTTTCATGTTCGCCTCAATTTCTTTTTGCCCGATTTCTGGGCGAACTTTACTTTTGCCTGTTGGGTCACCGATTTGAGTTGTGTAATCACCGACAATAAAAACAACCTTACACCCAATATCTTGAAAAGCGCGAAGCTTTCGCAAAATAACAGCATGGCCGATATGCATATCTGGGCGTGTTGGATCGCAACCCAATTTTATTATTATGTCTTTTTTGTATTCGCCGCTAATTTTTCCTTCAACTTTTTTTTGAAAAGAATTATCTGGATCAATAAAAGTTACAACTCCGCGTGAAAAAAGTTCGTCATTTAATTTCATCATATTTAGGTACTTTAACACAAAAATTGTTTATTTTGAAGCGCAAAAAACACATCTTAAAAATCACCGGCATAAATTTCTGCTGAAATTTTGCCTCACTCTCCGCCCGTCGGCGTCCGAGAGTGATTTTTAAGATGTGTTTTTTGCGCTTCATTTAAATAATCATGTTATAATTTTTGAATGGAAACTAAACATAAAAGTCATATTTTAAGAAATATATTTTTTACTATTTTTGGTCTTGGTGCAATAATTTTTGGAATACTTACAATTTGGATAAGCACGCTTCAACTTCCAGATTTTTCTTCTTTTGATAGCCGTAAACAATCAAACTCAACAAAAGTTTACGACAGAACGGGTCAAATAGTTTTATATGATCTTGGGAGCGACATGCACAGAACAACTGTTCCATATAACGAAATGGGTTCTGCTATAAAAAATGCAACTGTTGCAATCGAAGACTCAAATTTTTACAACCACCACGGTGTTGAAATTAAAGCGATGACACGCGCACTCATCGCCGACATCACTCATGCGGGCGCAGTGCAAGGTGGTTCAACAATCACACAGCAAGTTATCAAACAAACACTATTATCAAATGACAAAACAATAGTCCGAAAAATGAAAGAAGTTATTCTTTCATTAAAACTTGAACGTGAATACAACAAGGACGAAATTCTAGGAATTTATTTAAATCAAATTCCTTATGGAGGAAATACTTTTGGAATAAATGAAGCAGCAGAAACTTTTTTTGGAAAGAAACCAGCAGACCTTACTCTTGCAGAAGCTGCATACTTGGCAGCAATTCCAAACGCACCAACACACTACTCCCCTTACGGATCACATAAAGATGATCTAGATACCCGAAAAAATTTAGTTTTGACTCGTGAACATACTTTGAAATTTATTACCGATGATGAATTTGCAAAAGCAAAAGCAGAAAAAGTTACTTTTAAAACTCAAGAACCTCAAGGAATAAAAGCTCCTCACTTTGTGTTTTTTATAAAAGATTATCTTGAACAAAAATATGGAACCGACATAGTTGAATCAGGTGGCCTAAAAGTAATAACAACTCTTGATTATAAATTACAACAAGCGGCCGAAACTGCAGTAAAAACTTATACAATCGGTGATAAAAAACAAATTGACGGAGAAAATTCTGGGCTTGTATCAATCGATCCAAAAACAGGGCAAATTCTTGCGATGGTCGGATCTCGAGATTATTTTGACAAACAAATTGACGGAAATTTCAATGTTACAACAGCTCGCCGACAACCAGGATCATCATTTAAGCCATATATTTATGTAACGTCTTTTGAAAAAGGTTTTACACCTGAAACAATGTTGATGGATGTCCCAACAGAATTTAGTTCATCTTGCGATCCATATGGAAAACCTCTTGCAGGACACAACCAAGACGAATGTTATATGCCAAATAACTTTGACAATAAATTCCATGGCCCGCTTTCGATTCGTGAAGCTCTTGCTCGTTCAATCAACGTTCCAGCCGTAAAAACTTTATATATTATCGGAATCAACAACGCCATAAAAACAGCACAAGACATGGGAATAACAACTCTTGTTGATCCAAGTCGTTATGGACTATCTCTCGTGCTTGGAGGTGGAGAAGTTAGACTACTTGAAATGACAAGTGCTTATGGAGTATTTGCAACACAAGGTTTTAGACACCCTTATTCTTCAATATTATCTGTTCAAGATAAAGATGGAAACAATCTTGAGACATGGAAAGATAATCCTGTTCAAGTTTTACCAAGAAACCCAACACTTCAAATAAGTAGCATTTTGTCAGACAATGTTGCTCGTACACCAACATTCGGAGCAAATTCTGCATTATATTTCTCAGACAGAGATGTTGCAGTAAAATCCGGAACAACAAATGACAACAAAGACTCATGGGCAGTTGGATATACCCCATCACTTGTTACAGGTGTTTGGCTTGGAAAAAATGAAAATACACCAATGCCAACAAATGTAACCGCTGCACCAATATGGCATGCATATATGCAAGAAGCATTAAAAAATTACCCTGTTGAATATTTTGACAAACCAGACCCTGATCCAAACTACAGCCAGCTTCCACCGGTATTGCGTGGACACTTTGAAGGAAATCAAAGCTACACAATCGATACAATTTCAAACGGCCTCGCAACACTCCTTACACCAAAAGAAACTCAAAAAGAAATGGTTATAACAGATGTCCACGATATTCTTCATTGGATTTCAAAAGATAATATTTTAGGAGGAATTCCTGCAAACCCATCTTCTGATTCACTTTATAATAACTGGGAAACTGCAGTACAAAATTGGTGGACAGATCACAGTTCTGATTATCCAAAAGTTACTCTCGATCAAAAACCAACAAAAGATGACAACATCCATATTTCAGAAAATATTCCAAAAGTCGTAATCGTAAATCCAAAAATAGATGACATTCAAATAAAAGATAAAACCCTAGCTGTAAAAGTTGATTCGAGTGGAACATACCCTCTTCAAAAAATCGATGTATTTTTAAATAATGTTTATGTTGGAACAGCACACGGAACATCTCCAACACTTTCATTCATCCCAGAAAATATCAAAAATTTTAACGATGGGCCAAATACACTCATGGTTGTTGCAACAGATTTTGTCTACAATACAGCAAGTGCAAGTGAAATAATAAATATTGGGCAATAAAATAAAAACAAAAAAAACACCCAACCGGGTGTTTTTTTTGTTTTTAACAAACCTTGTTGATTTTTGAAGTTAAAGGATTTTTGCGAAGTTCTTCAACAATACGCCCTTGTTTTAAAAATAATTCACTTTTTTGCGCAGGAGAAATTTTTATACGAACAGTTTCTTTGTATACGGTAATATTTTTAGAATCAATTTTTAATCCAAACTTTTTTAAAACTTCTGAAACTGCAGAGCGTGTCATCTCTCCATCTTGAGCAATAACAGTAAACCGTCCGAGCATATCCCCGATTTTTTTAATCTTTATTTCTTTTCGTTCTTCGTATTGAAATTTAACCATATAATTTTACACTAGAGACAAAGTTTGTTTAATAACTTCATCAACAACTTCGTTGATTGGTTTGTTTACATCAATAGAAACCGCACCACCCTTCAGTGATTTGTTTTCAAAATCTTTATACCAAGTAAGCATATGATCTTGAACATCCTTATGTTTTCCAAAATCATTATTTGTTCTTGTATTCAATCTTTTAAGAAAAACTTCTGGCTCACACTGAAGAAGTAATGTTTTATCAAACAAACCAAATAAATCTTCTTGATTTGAAATTACACCAAGAACAAAAATTAAATCTTTATCTACACTCATCAAATCTTTTAAGTAATCAATATCACAAATCCATTTATGTTTACTAGTAAAAGCTCTATTTAATTCAACATCAACAGTAACCTTTTCCTTGGTTTCTCTGTTTACCCACGAACACAAACCATCAGTTTCATCTATACTAATTGCGTAGTAACCTCTTTTTTTTAATTCTTCACATACTGTAGTTTTTCCTGTTCCAGAAATTCCTGTAACGTATATTTTCTTCATTAACAAAGTATATCAGAAACTATTCTTTAGAAACCACTACCTATTCATCGGCATAAGAAGGTATGTAAATGATCCGTCTGAAACGCCACGGATGACCACAGGACGACTTCCACCATTTAATCCGATACTTATACTGTCTTGTGGTATAAAAGCCAAGCAATCCATAAAATAGCGCTGATTAACCGATATTGTAACTTCATCTCCAGAAAGCGCGGCATCAATCATTCCAGAATACTCACCGACCTCTGTGTTTTTTGATAAACACTCCATTTTTTTCTTGCTTGGAGATATGTTAAAAGTTATTTGGTTAAATTTATCAGAAAAAATATTTGCACTCTTTAACACATTTAATAAATCTTGCTTTAAAACAACGGCTTCAGTACTAAAACTCTTTGGAATAATCTGTTTATAGTCTGGAAAACTCCCAGAAATTATACGAGATGTTAAATATACATTAGGAGCTGTGAAAGAAATTTGGTTTTCTCCAATAATAACCTTTAAATCACCACTTATAGATTCAATAACCTTTGCAATCTCAAGAATATTCTTATACGGAATAATAACTGGGGAAAAGTCGGCAGGTTTGTGCATAACTTCTCTTTTCTCTGCAAGACGAAAAGAATCTGTGGCTGCAAACAAAAGAGTATTCTTATCTGAAACAACATAAACACTCGATATCTCAGGCTTTATATCAGACAAAGCTGCAGAGAAGGCTGTCATTTTTACACCTCTTATAAATTCACTCTTGGGAATACCCACCTCTACACCAGAAACAATAGGTAGAGTAGGAAAATCTTCATGTGAATGTGTTTTTATAGTTGTTCTATTTTTATCTGTAATAACACTTATTGTTGTTTCTTCTGCAACAATTTTGATTTTTGAGTTTTTTGGAAGAGTATTTAAAAATTCAGCAAGAACCTTACCATCGATTGCAACAACTCCATCCTTTTCTGATTTCACTGGCATTTCAAGTTCAATACCTAAACTCAAATTTGTTGCTCTTATCTTTAAAACCTTTTCAGAGACAAGAATTAAAATAGTACCTAGAGCTGTTAATGTACTGTTACGAGCTGTGATTCTATTTGCACTATCAACTAATGGAATTAGTTTATCAACTGTTGTTTCTAATATCATATATATAAATACTATTACTAATACTAGCGCTGTGTATATGTGGATATTGTGATTATGTTCAATGATATCAATGTTTATATGGAATATATCTTTGTGTGTAACTGTGAATTACCAATCTGTTATACACACCCCAAAAGTTTTCCCAAAAATTGTTAACATTTAAGCCTAAGATATAAACAATTACTTATACACTTATAAACACACTTTTCCACACATTTTTACACAGATAATCAACTTACTTTTATTTAAACATAGCTCTTATTTGATCGACCTCTTGAGCCAAAGACATGTCATTTTTAATATCGTTTTTTATTTTCAAGCAGGAGTGAATAACAGTTGTGTGGTCTTTTCCGCCAAGTTTTTGACCGATTAAAGGATAAGAAACATTAAAGTCTTCTCGTAATACAAACATAACTATTTGTCTCACTTTAACAATCTCTTTACGGCGGGTTTTTTCATAAATTGAAGCTTCTTCAATACTATAAAAATCAGCAATTGTTTTTACAACTTCTTTAACAGAGGCGTTTTTCTTTTGTTTAATACTGTTTTTTAATAGATTTTTTGTTTCAAGTAGAGTTGGAAAACGTCCTTTTAGTTGGGTTTGGCAAATAACCGAGTTTAAACAACCTTCAAGCTCACGAATGTTTCCAGAAATAGAAATAGCAATATATTCTGTTATTTCGTCCGGCATATTTATGCCAGAATCCCTTAGTTTTGAACGTAAAATAGCCAAACGAGACTCATATTCTGGTTCTGTTATGTCGACAATCATACCTTGGGCAAAGCGTGAACGTAGACGATCTTCGATTCCAGGTATGAAATTTGGATGTTTATCTGAGGAAAATACGATTTGCTTACCGTTCTCATAGAAACTATTAAACAAATGGAATAATTCCTCTTGAGTTTTCTCGGCTTTTCCAACCATTTGCACGTCGTCTATAATAATTGCGTCATATTTACGGTATTTTTCTTTAAAAGCATTTCCACCTGTTCCCCTGTTTGCTGATGAGACTGAATTTATGTACTCAACCGTAAATTTTTCTTGGGTCATGTAATAAACCTTCTTTCCTGGGTATTTTTCTTTTATTGCATTACCGACAGCTTGAATAAGGTGAGTTTTTCCAAGCCCACTTGAGCCATATATAAAAAGAGGATTATATTGTTTTCCTGGGCGAGCAACAGCTGCTTGAGTAGCTGCGTATGCGAGCTCATTAAATGGGCCAACAATGAATGTTTCAAAAGTATATCGAGGATTTAGATTGTCGTCTTTGTTTATATAGAGGTCTTTAAGAGGAAGTTCTATACCTTTTGCAAAATCTGGTTGAAGAAATGGAGTTCCCTCTTTA
>CAYSZI010000008.1:0-18870 GCA_964435545.1 uncultured Candidatus Saccharibacteria bacterium
CTGAAAAATTGGCTCACACTCGCGCCGTCGCGCTCCGTGAGTACCCTCAAAAAGTACACCTGCGACCAGTTTGAAATTCAAAATCGACTATCTTAATTTATAAACACTCCATCGTTTTTCGCCTTCTTTTTTCAAAACGCCTTCTTTTACCAACGAAAGCAATTCTCTTTGGATTGTCTTTTCACTAACGTCTTTTAGCATCAAAATTATGTCCTTTACCGAAACCTGGCCTTTGACCTTTACGATATTTAGAACATCATTTCGGCGGGCAATTTTAATTCCCAAATTGTTTGTCTTTAAACTATATTCTGTTTTCAATTCTTGTTTAACAGGTTTATTATAAAGGACAGTATTTTCTTTTTCAAGTCCTTTATCAACATGTCCGTTATCGGACACCAACGAAATATGGGGCTCTGGCAAAGAAACTCTAAATAATTCTTCAGAAAGAATTATATTTGAATACCCTGGGTGTGTTGAACAAGACATCTTTTTTTCAGAATAAAGTTCGTCTAATTTTTTAATATTTTTATCCAATTCAGATCTCAAAATATTGCCGTTCATGTTTGAAATAATACCGATTGTGACGGCAAGGTCAAGAAAAGAAAAAATATCGTTTGTTGCATTTTTTATATCGTCGATAATTATGTATTCTGGCTCACTAGCTTTTGTTGAAAGTTTACGTGTTTTTGAAAGAAGCAAAATAGCTAATGTCCTTAATTCAATGCGGAGTGGCTCTGATTCAGATACGAAGTCTGTGACCATATAGATTGCAGTTACAATCTTTTCTGTCTTTTTTAGAATAAAGGACATACGATTATTCTTATCATAAAACGACCCCATGGCTATGTCGTTTACGGCATGTCCATTATGGTTGTTCCCCTGGTTGTTTATGTCTTTATTATCCATTTAATTATTTGGCAGAAAGTTTATAATTAATCAAAATTTCATGTCCTTGATGTGCTGGATTATACGCTTCGAAACAAAAAATACAAGTATTACTTATTATTAAGTTTTCGCAAACTTTCGTAATTCAAATATTTTTATGCTAAAATATACTCATGGCAACGAGTAAAAATATTGAAAAAGACGAGGAAGAAGAAGTTGAAGAAATTATAAAAAGTGAACGAAAAAGTGCTCCAAAAAAGAAAGAAGATTCTAGAAAAAAGCTCAAAGATGAAACCCGCCACACGGTCGCAGGGATCATCCTTTTTGCGTTATCTATATTTTTTGTAATTGCTTATTTTAACGGAGGAGGAATTACTGGAGAATTTGTGCATGGATTGTTTACTAAAATTTTTGGTTGGGGCTATCTTTTAATACCTATTATTTTTGCAATTCTTGGTGTTAGATTTATGCGCGGAGGAAGGCCTCATTTGGCTGTAGTGGAAAGTATTGGTTACCTACTCTTACTTATTGGATCACTCGGATTACTTGATGTTGCAAGCACACCCGATCATTCTGGCGGATACTTTGGTCTCGCATCTGCATACCCTTTCATAGCCCTTTTTGATAATCTTGGCGCGACATTATTTCTAGGTGCGATACTAATCATCGCACTTATAGTACTTTTTGACACAAGACCAACACTTACACTATTTAATGCAATATACGGAAAAACAAAAAGTGCTATTTTAAAATATCTTGAAAACAGAAAAAAGAATAAAGGATTTATGATTTCTGGAAATGAAATAAAAGAAAAGGAGTATGCTCAAGAAAAAACTCCTGAACCAATCGAAGAAGAAAAACCAGAACCAATAACCGAAGAAGAAATCGTCGAGGTAGAAAAAATTTCAAAAAAACCATTCAAGAGACCAACATCTTCTTATGTTCCGCCACCACTTAATTTGCTCGAAGGAGACAAAGGCAAACCAAACGTCGGAGATGTTAAAGCAAACGCAAACATCATAAAACGATCACTTTCAAACTTTGGTATCGAAGTTGAAATGGATGAGGTTACCATTGGACCCACAGTTACTCGTTACGCATTCAAACCAGCTGAAGGTGTAAAACTTTCTCGAATTATCGGCCTTCAAAACGACCTCTCGCTTGCACTTGCAGCTCACCCTATTCGTATCGAGGCTCCAATTCCCGGCAAGTCTCTCGTGGGTATCGAAATTCCAAACAAAGCAAAATCTATTGTTGGTCTTGCTGGACTTCTTTCTGAAGAAAAATTTGTGAAATCTGAAAAGCCTCTCACTATCGCCCTCGGTCGTGCAATCAACGGAGCAGGTCATATCGGAAACTTGGCAAAAATGCCACACATGCTTGTGGCCGGAGCAACAGGTTCGGGAAAATCTGTCACAATACATACAATAATTACAAGTTTGTTGTATCGAAATGGACCAGAAATGATGCGTTTTATCATGATCGACCCAAAGCGTGTTGAACTTACTTTGTACAACAAAATCCCCCATCTTCTCACCCCGGTAATTACAGATGCTAAAAAAGCCATTCTTTCACTAAAATGGGCAGCAAAAGAAATGGATCGCAGATATAATGTTCTTGAAAAAGAGTCTGTTCGCGACATAGAAAGTTATCATAAAAATGTTTTGGCGGTTGTAAAGAAAAATCCAGACGAAGAAGCTCTCGATCCAATGCCGTATATTGTCATCATTATCGATGAGCTTGCCGATATTATGCAAGCATATCCACGAGAACTCGAATCAGCGATCGTTCGTCTTGCACAAATGTCTCGTGCTGTTGGTATTCATTTGGTGCTTTCAACTCAACGCCCAAGTGTAAATGTTATTACAGGACTCATCAAAGCAAACGTTCCTTCTCGTGTCGCTCTCCAAGTGGCATCTCAAATCGATTCTCGAACAATTATCGACCAAGCTGGAGCCGAAAAACTTCTTGGTGCCGGAGATATGCTCTTTTTGGGTGGAGACATGCCTCAACCAGAACGTCTCCAAAGTGCATACATATCAGAAAATGAATTAAAATCTATCGTAAAATTTATTGTAGAAAATAACGAAAGTTCTGGTGCAGATGAAATCGCACTTACAGGCACAGTAACCGCCGGAAAAACAATTTTTGAATCATCACTCGAGGGCGAAGATACTGAAAATGATGACGAACTTTACGAAGATGCACGTATTACGGTTATCGAAGCCGGAAAAGCATCAACGTCATTCCTTCAACGCAAACTCGGTATTGGTTATGCTCGTGCAGCTAGATTGGTTGATATTCTCGAAGAACGCGGTGTTATCGGCCCAGGATCTGGAGCAAAACCTCGTGATGTTTTAATAAAACCTGGAGATGGATTGATGGATGATGTCGCAGAACAAAAACCAGAGTAAATAATTTATGGCAAAAGGTATTACTGTAAAAAAAATATTGTGGATCGTAAGTCTTATAATACTTTTTGTAATCATAATCGGATACGGAATATGGAAAGGCCAAGATTTAATTTTTGGAATAAAATTAGAAATTAGTGGAATACAAAACAACGTAACGGTTAAAAATTCTGTATTAGAACTCTCAGGCATCGCATATCATGCAGTTTCGATAAATATAAACGGACGCACCGTATCCGTAGAAGAAAATGGTGAATGGCACGATACTATATCGCTGCTGCGTGGATACAATATTATCAGTATCTCAGCAAAAGATAAATTTGGAAGAGAAAAATCAAAAATATTTACTATAAATTACGATGCGCCACCCGAAAAAGAAATTGAAATAAACCCAATAATAGACACAAACCAAGCAACAAGCACAGCAACATCAACTAAAAATACAAGTACCTCAACCGGAGGATAAGAAAAAATTAATTTTATTAACCTAAACAAAAAAACATATGGCATTTGCAAAAAAAGAAAAGAAAGAGAAAAAAGAAATCGGTGCAGATATTTTGGATACAATAAAATCAATTCAAACAAAATTTGGTGAAGGTTCGATAATGAAATTGGGCGATGCTCCAAAGGTTGATGTAGATGTAATACCTACAGGCTCAATGGGTCTTGATATGGCACTCGGAGTTGGAGGAGTTCCAAGAGGACGTATTATTGAAATATTTGGACCAGAATCATCGGGAAAAACAACACTAGCCCTACATATAGTCGCAGAAGCACAGAAAAAAGGCGGTGTTTGCGCATATATTGATGCCGAACACGCAATGGATCCTGTATACGCAAAGAATCTTGGTGTAAATACAAACGACCTTCTCATCGCTCAGCCAGACACAGGAGAACAAGGTTTGGAAATTTGTGAATCGCTTGTACGCTCTGGAAAAATTGCGGTTGTTGTTATTGACTCTGTTGCCGCACTTACTCCAAAAGATGAAATTGAGGGAGATATGGGTCAACAACACGTCGGAAAACAGGCCCGCCTTATGTCTCAAGCTCTTCGTAAACTCACAGCCATTGTCTCAAAATCAAATACTGTAGTTATTTTCATCAACCAAATCCGTATGCAAATTGGTGTTATGTTTGGAAACCCAGAAACAACTCCGGGCGGAAAGGCATTAAAATTCTACACAAGTATCCGTCTAGACATTCGCCGTATTGCCCAAATTAAAAAAGGCGAAGACGTTGTGGGTGGACGCACACGTGTAAAGGTGGTCAAAAACAAAGTCGCAGCACCATTTAAACAAACAGAATTTGATATTATTTACGGCGAAGGAATTTCATACCAAGGCGAACTTATGGCTCTTGGCGAAAAGATAAAAATCGTTACAAAATCTTCAGGTGGTTCATATGCATATTTACAACCAATAAAAGGTGACAAAGATGGAAAAACTGAAGAAATAAAAATGGGTCGTGGATATGATGCAACACGCACATTTTTGAAAGAAAACCCAAAAATCGAGAAGGAAATCGAAAAGGAAATCCGCGGTCGCTTTGGCGAAATACAAGTTGCCAGCTCGGGAGAATAACGATAAAACTTGAACAAATGGTCTTTTTGAGTTAGAATCCGTCTAGCTTTAGCATTTTTAATATATTTAAATCATATGGCACAATTAGAATACAACGAAATTCGCATAGGTAAGATTATTATTCACAACGACGAACCTTGTGTTGTTTTAGACAACCACGTTGCCCGAACACAACAACGCAAACCTCAAAACGCAGTAAAATTAAAGAGTTTACGCTCTGGAAAAACATTTAACGAGGTTTTTCACGTATCGGATGGCGCAATAGAAGCCGATCTTGAAAAACGTGAAGTTAAATTTTTATACGCAAGTAAAGGTGAATTTTGGTTTTGTGATCCAAAAGATCCAGCAAACCGATTTAAACTCGATGAATCACTCTTGGGTGGTATTACAAAATTCCTAAATACAAATGGGTTGGCTACAGCACTCATTTGGGATAACGATGGCGAAGAAGAAACAATTGGGGTCACATTGCCTGTAAAAATGACATTTGTAGTCAAAGAAGCTCCACCAGCAATCAAAGGAGACACTCGTGGATCATCTGGTAAACAAGTTGTCCTCGAAAATGGTACATCAATCACAGCACCGCTTTTTGTATCAGAAGGAGACAAGATTGTAGTAAACACAGAAACTGGAGAATACGTCGAGCGAGCATAAAAAATAAACACAAAAAATACAGGGCGGAATTTTCTGAAAGAAAATTCCGCCCTGTATTTTTTAATTTAATTCAAAGAAATTCACTTGATAAATGAGCCGAAAATTTTTTCAGCTTTTGCTAATTTTGAGTTTAATTCATCATATCCATTTTTAAATTTTTCATAATCAGATTTACTTATTTTGGAAAGATTATTACGAGGATTAATATAGTCCCAATCACCAGTCTTTTTATTAAAAAAAGCAGTGGTTATAATTCTTTTTAAAGCATCGCGTTTTTCTCGATACCCATTTGAATATTCAGCGATTCCATCAAGTTTAAGCCCATCGATAGACATATTTCTATCTGAAACTAACATATTATATTTGGATTCTTTACTTAGTAAACTATAAAAACGTGCAGAATCCTCAACTGAAGCAAAATTGGCGACAAATCTTGTTTCTTTGCCATCCTTATTAGCTTTTGAAGTTTTTTCTTCATCAAGATGCTTAAATGCTATTGGAACATTATATTTTGAAGCAACATCGATAACTAAATCTCTAAGCTCAATCAATTTAGATAAAGGAATATCAAAATATATTCGTTCTTCTCCCCATTTAAACTGACCATTTTGTTTCATTTCTTTTGCTTTTTTGTTTCTATATTCGTACCACCAAAAATCTTCGTCAGTTTCTCCGTTTTTAACGGTAAATGTATTAAATGATGTTGTATTTCTTTCTAAGTGACGAGCATTGCTTTTACCCAAAAGACTTTTTATTTCTTCCAGCTTTTCTTGTTCTATCGTACTCCTTTCTTCTTCTTTGGACTTATTTTTTTCTTTCTTTATTAAAAAGTCTATAGCCTTTCGTCTTCTTTCTCTTGCAAGTTTATCTTTTTCTTTATCTATAAAGGTAGGAAGGATCCAAATCTCCTCAAGTATTTCAGACGGCATGCCTAAATATTGAGGTGGTATCAAATTTTCTTCGCTCTCTTGAATTTCTTTATTTTTACCTTTATTTAATTTTTCTTCAATAGATTTTTTCCAAGATTCTGGTATTCCATCAAAAATACGATCTTTTGGTTCACCTTTCTGAATACGTCTTACATATTCGTCTATCTTATTTTCACTTGAAATTTTACTTTCTATTACCATATATGTATATTATATCTCACAAAAAAAACACAAAAATCTTTTTGGGGATATCCGCTAGACATCAAAAATCCCCAAAAAAATGGGGATTTTTGATGTCTATGTGTATCTATAGCTTATTTTGCAATATATGGAAGCAATCCCATAAATCGTGAACGCTTTACTGCATTAGCAACTTTGCGTTGATTGTTTGCAGAAAGTCCTGTGCGCTTGCGAGATAAAATCTTTGCGTTTGGACTTATGAATTTTTTTAGAATATCGACATCTTTGTAGTCGACATGCTTTATATTATTTGATGAGAAAAAATCTTGTTTCATTTGATTTAGCGAAATCACGTCGCGCACTACGTCGATTAAAGCGCGACGCAATAATTTGAATAACTAATAATGATTTAGAACGGAATGTCTTCGGCATTTATATCCTCTGTTGGATATTCGATTGCTTCAGGTTCTTTTTGCTGTTGTCCTCCGTTTGATGAACTTTTTTCAGCTGGTTTTGAATAACTTCCACCATCTGTTCCTCCACTTGCGCGTGGACCAAATTGGAAATTTTCAACGATTATTTCAGTTCGGTATTTTTTTTGACCATCTGTACCATCCCAACTTCGTGTCTGAAGGCGTCCATCTACATAAAGAGAACTACCTTTTCGACAATACTGAGCGATAAGTTCAGCTGGTTTTCCAAAAGCTACTGCGTTGTGAAATTCTGTTGATTCTTGTTTAGAACCATCTTCTTTTTTCCAACTTCGATTTGTTGCGAGACCAATACTTGTAACTTTGACACCAGAAGGCAAAGATTTGAGTTCTGGATCACGAGTAAGATTACCAATAAGCATTACTTTGTTTAGATACATATACTTTTTTACTTCTCTCACCTTTTCGGCAAGAATTATTATGCTAATTGAACACTACAAATATTATACCTAAAATTAGGCTTCTTTTTCAACAACAACTTCGGCTGGCTTATCAGAAACCAAAGCTTCAATCTCACGGTCAATGTCTTCTTTTGACATTTCTGGAGAATTTCCTTCTTTTACTTCTACGTCAGCACCTTTGCCGTGACGGCGGTTACCCATAACTCTCTTTGAAGCAATAGTGTTCTCGCGAACAGTACTGATCAACATATGACGTATAACATCTTCACGCAAACGGAGTTTTGCATCAAGAGCTGATACATCTCCTTGCTTGAGTTCAAATTTAACCCAACCAAAAAAACCTTCTTTAAATCTTTCGATTTTGTTGTTGATGGTTTTTTCCATTGTGTAGGCGAGAGTCATATTTTTTGGAAATTCTTCCGCAAAAATAACTGCTCCCTTTTCACTCAAAACATCTTTTAAATTTCCAAAAACCTCAGGAAGTTTTTCTTCTGTGATATTTGGAACAAGTAGAAAACCGAGCTCGTAAATTCCGTTCTCAGATTTCTCTATTTTTACTTCTTCGTCCATGTGTTTGGTGGCACAAGGTATAAACCCTGTAAACCACGATAAAATGCTTATAATTGGCCTTTAAAAGGCTTTTATCTTGTTTCGGACCATGCAATAGGTGTTCAGTCACCTATCGAACAAGATAGGCTGATACTAACACAAAAGCTAGGATTGGGCAATAAAAAAGAGCCTTTTGAAAAGACTCTTTAGAAACATAGATAAATTATATTTACTCAAAATTGAATTCGTTTTTCCCCCATTCGATTGCTTGGGAAAAAGTAATTTTTTTTATAAAGCCGGAACCACTCGCGATAGCAAGCGCATACGGGTTAGAAAAAAATTTTGATAGAGTTTGTATCTGGTTTATATTTTCGTTATCGGAATGAAAACCCTTATATTGGTTTCCAAAAACAATACCGCAAGCCTCATCGATCCTGGGATGATATCCAGAAATAGCAATGAGTGGTAAACCTGTAAATCTAATCCCGCCTCCAAAAATTCTCATTTCGGGAAACTTAATTTTTTCTTCTTCGTTTAAAGGAAAAGTATGACTCCTATCCGGGTTTTCAATAAGAAGATTAATCTTGTTGTTCGCCGCGATAGAAAATCGCACTTTTTGCTCGGTCTCAGAATCAGGGACATAATGTCCACAAACTCTACGTAAATCAAGACTTACAGCAATTGCTGCCTGCCCCGAACGTTTTGAATTTATGAAATCTTGTTTCGTTTCATTTGAGATTTTATTAACCTCAAGAGCTGCAGGTGCCATGTGACCTAGCATTTTCGTAAAAATTACGACGTCAGTCAACGTAGTTTTGAATTTATTCATAATCAAAGTATTTAACTTAAATTACAATAAATTTTATAATTAGTCAACAATTTTTATATTTAAAAATTAAAAACTCGTTTTGCGTTTAAAACTAGTTGCTCACGAACTTTTTCTTCGTCTTCACCTCTTATTCTAGCAATTGCTTTTACAACCTCCCTTACGTGCATTGGTTCGTTTCTTTTTCCACGAAATGGTGTGGGTGTGATGTATGGGCAATCGGTCTCAGACAACATCATATCAAGCGGAATATTGCGTACAACCTCATCATAGTCGTGTGTAAAAGTAACAACTCCAGTAAATGAAAGCGTAAACCCTAAATCCAAAAATTGTTTTGCCTCTGCCCAAGTGCCGGCAAAAAAATGTATGTCGCCTTTTACTTTTGCGTGATTTTTTAAAATATTTATTGCGTCAAGATAAGCGTTTCGAATATGGAGCATTAAAGGTTTGTTTACTTTATTTGCAACCTCAATATGTTTTATAAAAACATCGCTTTGAAGTTTTGAAGTGTCTTCTTCTAATCTAAAATAATCGAGACCACACTCGCCTATTGCTTTAACAACGTCGTGCTTTGCTAAATTTTCATAAAATTCTGGGTCAAATTCTTCCCCGCGAGATGTGAACGCTTTTGCTTCTTCGCCAAGTTCTTGTTTGTCGTGATGGGATTTTGAGGTATGAATTGGGTGCAGGGCGATGGCGGCGTACACGCCGCCATCGCCCTTGCTTGCGTATTTTTCTGCCAAATTCACAGCATCCATCGATGTGTCTTGTTGTGTGCCTACATTCATCATATGAACACCGGCTTCATGCGCACGAGAAATTACCTCATCACGGTCTTCGTCATAAGCTTTAAAATTTACATGAGAATGAACGTCAAAATATTTTGGATTCATAAAAAATTATTTTCTTGGGAAAAGCGGAGTCTCAATCTTTTTTACAACAAATTTTTCCGGTCTAGATTCGGCGTATGTTCCTAAATTTTCTTTCATAATTTTTGCAGTTTTTGGAATAACAGGCACAAGCAAATCTGCAATAACATTAAGAGCAAAAATTATATCGTACAAAATTGCTTCAGCTTTTACTCTGTCTGTCTTTATGAGCTTGAATGGTTCTGTTCGTGCAATTGTGCGATCGAGCAAGCTTATCAATTCCCAAACACTTTCGAGTGCTGTTGCGATTTCATATTTATCAAAAGATTCAGTGTATTTTGGAATAACCTTTTCATTTACATATTTTTCAATAGAAAATGCCTCGATTTCCTCAACCATACTAAATCCGTGCACTTCATACGAAAGGACAACTGAGTCTTGTTTAGAAATTTCACCACCTAAATTTGTAGCCATAGTAAGCGTACGAGACAAAAGATTTCCAAGACCGTTTGCAAGATTTGAATTATAACAATCTTTGAAACGCTCCTTTGTAAAAGGACTATCTTCAAAATTTGAAATATCTTTTAGTAAAAACAATCGAAGTGCGTCTGTTCCGTACTCTGCAACCATTTCTTTTGGATTAACAACATTTCCAAGAGTCTTTGACATCTTTACTCCTCCGCCGCCCATGATAAATCCATTTACAACGATTTTATTTGAGTTTGGTAAATCTGCTGCCATAAGCATTGCTTGCCACATCGCAGATTGAAAACGAGTATTATCTTTTCCGCAATATTGAGTGGGTGTTCCATTTATCCAATATTTTTCAAAATTACCATCTGTATTTTCTGGCCAGCCAAGTGTTGAAATATAATTTGTAAGCGCATCAAACCAAACATACATAACATGTTTGTCGTCTCCCGGTACAGAAATCCCCCATGGCATTTTTTCTTTCAAGCGTGATATAGAAAAGTCTTCAAGACCTCTCATTACAAAAGCTCTAATTTCATTGAAACGAAAATCTGGCACAACAAAATTTGAATTGTTTGCATAAAAATCAAGCAACTTTTTTTGAAATGCAGACATTTTGAAAAAATAATTTTCTTCTGAAATTATTTCAAGTTTTTTACCTGGATGATCTGGACATTCTCCGTTTACAAGCTCTGAGTCTGTTTTTTCACTTTCGCAACCAACGCAATATTTTGCCTCGTAATTTTTTTTGTAAATATAGCCGTTTTTTTCAACACGTCTCCAAAATTCTTGTGCGGCAGATTCATGATGCTTATCGGTTGTGCGAACGTAGTGAATATTTTCTGTAAGCCCAAAAATCTTTACGGAGTCCTTAAAACTTTCAAAACTTTGATCTGTAAAAGCTTGGGGTTCCAAACCAAGTGATTTTGCTTTTTCCAAAATTTTTGCGCCGTGTTCGTCTGTGCCTGTGTTAAAAAAAACATCGTCACCTATTTTTGCGTGATATCGTGCAATCGCATCTGCACGCACAAATTCAAGCGCATGACCCATGTGTAGGTCTGCGTTTACATAAGGAAGAGTGGTAGTAATATAAAATGTTCGCATACAGTATCTATTCGTCCGAAAGGCCTTTTGTTTTCTTTATTACTTCTACAAGTTCCATCAAAAACACAGCCACAGGAATAGCCAAAATAATACCCCAAAAACCAGCAAGATTCAAACCAATTAAGATTGACAAAATAACAACGAGTGATGAAATTCCAACAACCTTTTGAACAATGAGAGGAGAAATAAGGTTGATTTCAAATTCATGCACAATCAAATAAAGTCCAAAAACTTCGAATGCTCCAGTAGAGCCGTGACTTGAAAATCCAGAAGCGATGGCAGGAAGTGCTGCAAGAATAATTCCAAAAGGAATGAGTTCCATAACTGCAGCAATTATTGCAAGCAAAAATGAGTACTGAATATGGAAAATCAAAAGTCCAAGGTATATCAAAACACCAACCAAAACTGCGAGTAGTAACTGACCCTGAAACCACAAACCAATTTTTCTTTGTGTTCTTTTCCAAATACCGACAATCATTTCAACATTTTTTTCTGGACTAACAACTCGAAGAAACATTTCGATTGCACGTTCGTTCATTGATAAATAAAATGACAAAACTATCAAAATTACAAAGTTAAATACGCCACCGAAAATAAGCACTGCGACTTGGAGTACCCCACCCGAAGAACTTGTAGCAATAGTTTGGAAATTTGTAAAAATATTTGATATTTGAGATTGACCAAAAACGGCAGTAGGATCTGGAAGATACTTTGTGATAAATCCTGAAAACTGACCCATTTGCTCTAAAAAGATTGGAACAAAAAGATACATCAATACTCCAAATATCGATAACACCAAAAAGTAAATAAGAACAACGCTGAGTGTACGTCCTACTCCATGCATATTGAGTCTTCTAACACCGGATTCAACAAATGAGGCAATAACAACTGATGTTAAAAACACAAATACGAGTTCACGTATACAATAAAGTGAGTAAAGAAGCGCAACAACAAAGACTGCGTAAATAACACTCTTTGCACTAATTTTTATTGTTGAATCAACTTCCATTTCTTTATTATACCACCTTAAAAGTTAGGATGGAAGAAAAATCAGATTCGTTTTCAAAAGGACCAACGAGTGCCAAATTTAAACTCCTATCTACAAAAATTTCTTTTGCCAATTCTTGGATTTGAGCTCCTGTTACCTTACGAATTTTCTTTTCAATATCTTCTGGCATTTCGATTTTTTTATGAAGAACCTCCTGTCCCCCAAAATATGTTGCCCATGCGTCAGAAGACTCGAGTTCGAGCTTCATGTTTCCCAAAATATACTCTTTTGCTTTTTCGAGTTCTTCTTTTTTTACAATTTCGGTTGTAAGTTTTTTGCACTCCAAAAGTATTTCTTTTATAACCTCCTTTACCCGATCGTTTGACACACCAGCTGAAATTTCAAAAAAACCGTTGTCTGTCATGTTGTCATTTCCCGCGCGAACATAATACGCAACACCCAAATCTTCGCGAAGTTTTACAAAAAGCCTCGAACTCATTCCTCCACCCAAAACAGTTGAAAGTACAGAGAGTACAGGAAGTCTTTTATCGTACGCGTCAAAAGTACGAACACCTAAAACCAAATGCGTTTGATCTGTCTTTTTAAATTTTATGGCAACGGCAGGCTTGTTTTGCTTACTCATTGTCTCTTTCTTTGACGCCTTTGGTGAAGATTTGATAGCACCAAAAACACGCGCAATTTCTTTTTCAACTTGTTTTTCTTTTACGTTTCCAGAAACAATCACAGTTGTGGCACTTGGAACATAATGTACTTTTTTATAAGCAACAAAATCTTCTCGTGTCATCGCACGAACATTTTCGCGAGTTCCTGTGATTCCCCAACCTGCTGGCTGATCACCGTACAATAACGCAGTGAACAATTCTTGAACATGTCTTTGAGGAATATCTTCATACATATTTATTTCCTCAACAATCACACCTTTTTCTTTTTCAATTTCAGCTTCAGGAAAAGTCGAGTTCAAATAAATATCAGAAACGATATCAAAAATTTTCGCAAAATTTTTGCAGTCACTTTTTGCATAATACCCAGTGTATTCATGGCTCGTAAAAGCGTTACTTTGAGATCCTAGACCATCTAGCTCAGAAGTTATTGAATGCGCTGAAGGGCGCATTGCTGTGCCTTTAAAACACATATGCTCAAGGAAGTGAGATATACCGTTTTTTGCTTTTGTTTCGTATTTTGAGCCAGTTTCAACAAGCACAAGCACTGTTACAGTAGGGTTGTCCTTCATGGGAACAGTGATTACACGAAGTCCATTTTTTAATTTTGTTTTTGTAAATTTCATATAGATTTTTCTTTTTTTAATAGTAATAAATCATCGTATCCATTAAAAACTCTGTCGTCTTTTGAAACCCCAACACTTTGTAAAAATCCAAAAAGCTCTTCTTGAATTTTTTTACTATCACCTTCCTCGCAAAGTTTTTCCATTTCAATAAACGAACCGAGATCTTCAACTTCATCAATGCAAATTTCGCAACCATTGTAATGAGTAATTATTCTCGTTTTGTTTATTCTAAGAGCCTCTTTATACCCCATTATTATCAAAGCATCATACATTTGCTTATAAGAAGAAATTTCGGTTTCGTACTCTAGGCAATCAAGACCAGTATGTAATGTTTTCTTTGCTGTAAAAATTATTTTTGAATTATTTTTTATTCTTATTCGCAAAAATATTTCATTCGTATCATATATTTCAAAACTTCCGATTTTTTGCGTAAAAACAGTATCATTTTGAACAATAGCATCTTCAAAAACACAACCTTTATCACGCAAATTCTGCATGATAATTTCTTTGTTTTTTAAATGTGCCTTTACTTCAATTTCATTCATTTTATAGTTGTTCTTTTATTTTTGAAATCAAATCTGAAATCGCAACACGCTCTTGCGTTCCTGTATCTCGATCACGAATGGTTACCGTATCTTTTACGCCTTCTCCGCCCTCGATTGTATCGAAGTCGATTACGATACACCAAGGTGTTCCGATTTCATCTTGTCTGCGGTATCGCTTTCCGATATTTCCATTATCGTCCCACATTACATTTACAAATTCCTTTTTAAGAGAAACGAAAACTTCCTTTGCTTTTTCAACCAATACTGGTTTATTTTTTAAGAGCGGAGAAACAGCACAAATAATAGGAGATATATTTTTAGGAAATTTCAAAACAGTTCTTGTACTTTCTCCAAGAGAATCCTCGTTGTAAAATTCACAAAAAAACATGAACACATTACGCCCAACCCCTGTTGAAGTTTCAATAACGTGTGGAACATATCTCTCTTTTGTTTCTTCGTTGTAATAACTCAAGTCGACACCTGAAAACTTTTGGTGCTGAGATAAGTCATAATCCCCTCGATAATGTATGCCCTCAAGCTCTCCCCAACCAAAAGGAAATTTGTATTCGATATCACAAGCGGCCTTTGCATAAAAAACTAAATTTTCGTGATTTTTAAAACGCAAATTATCAGGACTTATTCCCAAGGAAATATAATATTGCATTCTTTTATTTTTCCATGATTCATACGCTTCCATTGCACTATCTGGGTGAACAAAATATTGCATTTCCATTTGCTCAAATTCACGTTGTCTAAACAAAAACTGTCGTGGACTTATTTCATTACGAAAAGCTTTTCCTATTTGCGCAATTCCAAATGGAATACTATAAAAACCACTATCCAAAACATTTTTATAATTGATAAAAATTCCTTGTGCTGTTTCTCCGCGTAAATAAACCTGCTCGTCGCCTTCTTCGAACATTCCAAGCGTTGCTGTTGCCAAAAGATTTGCATTACGAACCTTACCAAAATCTTTGTTTCCACATTTTGGGCATTTTATTTTTTTACGGTTTTCATCAAAAAGCTCGTTTATTTTTTCGTTTGAAATTTTTTCATCAGCAACAACCTCTACGGCCTCAAGCAAATGATCGGCGCGAGATTTTTCATGACAGACATTACAAACAACTAGTGGATCAGAAAAACCTGAAACATGCCCGCTGGCTTCCCAAACTTTTCCAACAGTAAAAATACTAGAATCAAGCAAGCCGATATTTGTGTGACTTTGCATAA
Source organism: uncultured Candidatus Saccharibacteria bacterium (assembly GCA_964435545.1). Lineage (GTDB taxonomy): Bacteria > Patescibacteriota > Minisyncoccia > Phycocordibacterales > UBA9973 > CAITQP01. Next base: position 15,420 of record CAYSZI010000008.1, read on the forward strand.
AATTTACCCAAGCATCTGTGATATTTCTTTTGAGTAAAACACCGAGATTTCCCCAGTCATAAGTACCCGCAAAACCTCCATATATTTCAGAGCCAGAAAAAACAAAACCGCGTCTTTTTGACAAGCTAATAACTTTTTCCATTAAGTTTTCTGTTTCGTTATTCATACTATATGTAAGATAACATTTTCTGAGACGAACGGCAAAATGCCGCCCCGATTGAAGCAGGACGGCATTTTTGTGTATAAATTATGTTATTTTAATTTATTCTGTAACAACATCTCCCAAAGCTGGGAAATTTGCATCATTTTGCAAACTTGTCGACACAGCAGCTCTTGATGTGCTTAAACTTTCACCTGTGTATGTATCTTTTGCTGTTATATACGTATCGAGAAGTAATTTAGGCTTACTACCAATTTGTGTTGTTGAAGGATTTAATCTTACTTGAAATGACACCGTTCTAGGCGAACCCGAAAATCCTGTACCAGAAACAACTTGACCTAGATTCCAAGATACTGTTTTTGTGGTGTCATCATACGTTAGACCATCGTTTGTTGGATAAAAAGAATTCATCCAATCAACATATGTTGGTAATGTCGCATTTGCTCTAACACCCGATAGTGTGTTTGCAGAATTTGTTATTGTCCAAGTGATTGTGTATGTTGTTGGTAAATTTGCTTTTGGAGGAACAGGACCAGTATTAGTGAAAATACCAGAATTATGAAAAGCATCAACAGAAAAACCAAGATCCGTACTAACTACCGCTTTTTTGCTTGTGAAATTTGTGACCTGACTCACCACACCACCCAAATCCGCCTGCTTTCCAGAAATGCTTACTGAGATATTCACAGAAGGAGATGTAACTATTCCGCTTCCGGAAATAAGTGATGGAACTTCAAATGAAAACTCCTCTGAGCCACGATCGGAAGGTTGAATCATAGTAAGAGTATTATCGCTCGTCTTGTCCCATGTAATTGTATTTTTTGTTGAATCATAGTAACCACCGTTTGTTGTAATATTTTTTCCATCAAAAGCATTACCAGAAAGCGAAACAACAATTTGAGCATCGGTAACCAAAGATGGTAAATTATTTACCCAATCTACTCGAGCTTTTACGACACTCGCGCTTGGAACTGCTACAGTATCAGAATTTGAATTATTAATTGAAATATCAGCTGAAATAAATGGCTTAACCAAAGAAACAACTTGAGAAAGAGAATTATATGTAAGACCTATAACGGTATTATCGGCAGCGCTCGCAGAACCAACAGACAAATGAAATGCGCGATTATCTCCATCTTGTCCGTAAACAATACCGCCAATTGTAATATCTTGTTTTTGCCCCGGAGCAAGATCTCCAAGATCCCAAACATTATTAAATGCTTTTGGATTTGGAACTGCATAGGCAAACTTAAATCCAGTTGGATAATCTACGTGCAAAAGTACACCAGAAACAGTTGTTTTTGCGTTTGACTGAACATGAACAGTAAAAGATAAATTTTGGTTTGGAGTTACATTTTTTGGAACATCTATCGACAAGGCAATTGGAGCAGAACTTATTGTTACAGCAAAAGATGTCTTCTTAACAAAAATTGCATTTGATCCGTGTATGCGATACTGAAGTGTAAAATCAACATTTTGGGTTGTTCCTTCCCCTCCATACAAAGTGACAAAAACATTTTTCTTTGTAGTTTTACCAGCAGAAACCGTACCTACTGAGTTTAAATCATTAACATGTTGCGCACTATTAGCAGAATCTCCCCCTTTATCATATGCAACAAACAAGTCGGCAAGCTCGAGATCTGTCGGATTTTTATTTGCGATTTCAACTTGAAGCGGCAACTCTTCACCTCCTGGAGTAAATGAATTTCCACTAATTACCATTGAAATATTTTCATTTGAAACGGTATTCCCTCCTGTAAAAAAAGTATACGCTGAAAGACCAATAGCAAACAGAGCAAAAACCAACGAAAAAAGAAAAAAGTTTTTGAAAAATGTTGGATGTCCAGCAACCTTTTTTGCACCCTCGATTGTTTTTGTCGGAACCCAATCTTTATCAACAACAATCTTTTTTGGGAAAAGAGTATCAAAACGTTTTTCTTTACGTCCAACAAGACTTGGATTATAAAGTCGATTATCTTCGTCTTCAAGACGATGAGGCGCATTTGAGTTTAATTTTGATGCCATAAATAAATTATACCGCACATATAATCTATATCAAACTACATATTCACAAAAAAATAAAGGCATCATCAAAATTGATATGCCTTTAATATATTTATATGTTTATTATTTTCGCCCACGCCATTTTAAATGATGTTTTGTAGTATGCGCAAGTTCTATAAACCCTGGCTTAAAAATAAATGTATTTTTAAGCTGGCCAGAACTATCAAGAACATCATAAGAATCAATACACCAACCATCTTTATACCAAAAAATTACAGCAACCTTGAGATTTAAAGATTCATCAAAATAATATACGGCAATCCTTCTCTCAGTATCTCCTTTTAAGAGAAAACCTTCAAGCAAACCTGGGCCTGTAAAATACGAAGCAAATGCAGCTAGTTCATCAAAACCCAAAACTTCATTAATGTGCAATTCTTCAATCAATTCCCTATCTGTAACAAGAAGCAGAGCTTTATAAACAGAAAAATCTTTTTTAGGAATTGAATCAAATGAAATTGACTTAAAAATTTTCTGTAAATCTTTACTAATATAAGTAAAAGATTTTAAGGGCGAAACATTTGTCTCTTTACAAAGAACGTTTCGATAAAAAGATGTTTTAGAAAATTGTATCAGCTTTTTGTCTTTACAAAAATTCGAAATTTTTTCATCTAGATAATCTTCTGAACAAATACGATCCTCACCAGACTTTCTTGTAAAAACATTTATTTCAGACTCTAGAGATGTTTCTTTTTCCGAAACAATGCTACTTTGCAACGACAAATCGTTTTTTAAAGCACCAAGGTTTCCCTTTTCCTTTAAAAGTTCGCGCTCCAATCGATAAATAACATCTTCTTGAAAAGCGATATTATTTTTAATTTCAGAAACTTTTTCATTTTCTGATTCTAAAAGTTCCTTTGCTTTTATTATTACTTGTTTTTGATTTTCGATTTCAAGTTCCTCGTTTTTAATAATTTTCTCTATGTCAGACCGCACTCGTGCGATCTCTATTTTGACATCGAAAAGATTCGCTCCGTATATCTGTCCCATAATTACGTTATTTAAAAATGTTTCTTTCACTCTAACCTATTTTTTAGGGTTGTCAATATATAAACAATAAGCCCCGCGTTTTGCCAAAGGCAAAACGCGGGGCTTATTTAATTTTGAATTAAGCGGCTGTTGAACGAGTCTTCACGATTTCATCTGCAACGTTTCGAGGAACGATATCATATCGCAAAAATTCCATTGTAAATCCTGCACGTCCTTCTGTCATTGAGCGAAGTGATGTCA
>CAYSZI010000009.1:0-17487 GCA_964435545.1 uncultured Candidatus Saccharibacteria bacterium
AGATGGGATTGTTGTATTTTTTTCAATAAGTTTTGTTGATACACCTCCGAGAGTTTCAATTCCAAGAGAAAGTGGAATAACATCGAGCAAGAGAACATCACGAACTTCACCTTTCAAAACTCCACCTTGTACCGCAGCACCGAGTGCAACAACTTCATCTGGGTTTACTGAAAGATTTGGTTTTTTACCAAAGAATTTTTCAACTTCTGCTTGAAGTGCTGGCATACGAGTCTGACCTCCAACCAAAATAACTTCATTTATTTCTCCAACTTTAAATGGTGATGCATCCATTGCGCGCTTTGTAATCATCATTGCACGATCAATATATTCACGAGTTAAATCTTCGAGCTCTGCACGCTTCATTGTGCGCACCAAGTGCATTGGACCTGCTTCACCACTTGTTACGAATGGAATATTTATTTCTGTTTCGATTGCAGTTGAAAGTTCAATTTTTGCTTTTTCGGCAGCATCATCGAGACGTTGACGAGCAAGAGGATCTTTTCGCAAATCAATTCCATTTTCTTTTTGGAAACCTTCTGCAAGCCAATTCATTATTTTTTGGTCGATATCTTTACCTCCCAAATGTGAATCTCCGTCTGTTGATTTTACTTCGATAACATCGTCACCAACTTCAAGAATAGATACATCGAATGTTCCACCTCCGAAGTCGAAGACTGCGATTTTTTCATTTTTGTTTTTGTTAAATCCGTATGCAAGAGCCGCCGCTGTTGGCTCGTTTATAATACGCATTACATTTAGTCCTGCGATTTTTCCTGCATCTTTTGTTGCTTGACGTTGTGCGTCGTTGAAATATGCTGGCACAGTAATGACAGCTTCTGTAACTGTCTCACCAAGTTTTGCTTCAACATCGGCTTTGATTTTTTGCAAAATCATTGCAGACAATTCTTCTGGACGATAATATTTATCACCCATCTTCACTTCAATTCCACCATTGTCTGCTTTTCGCATTTCAAACGGAATCATTTTCAAATCTTTTTGAACATCAGGCTCTTCAAAATTGTGTCCGATAAAACGCTTGATTTGATAAATCGTATTTTTTGGATTTGTAATACTTTGACGTTTTGCTGTAACACCCACCATTCGGTCTCCGTTTTTTGCAAGAGCAATGATAGAAGGCGTTGTGCGCATTCCCTCCGCATTTTCAATAATCTTCGGTGCACCACCTTCAATGATGGCAACCGCACTATTTGTTGTTCCCAAATCGATTCCTATGATTTTTGACATATAATACTTCGTTGTAATTAATAATAATTTTTTGATAAATTAAATATTTTCTTGTTCTTCCTTTTCTTTTTTTTCAAGGAAACCCTGAAAATCATGAACTTCTGCCCAATTATTAATATCTTTTCTAATTGCACGAATATCAAACAAAATTCCGAGCAAAACTAGAAAAATTAACCCTAAAATTATTTCTATATTCATATATTTTAATATTATTTAACTCCCTTTTTTAAATCTTCTATTTGTTTTGTCTGAAGAACATCCGCAATTTTATTTTGATGTTCTTTGTATTCTTTTTCTGTAATACATCTTTCTTCATACAAACTCTGATAAAGCGAGAACGCAGAAATTTGGAGTGCCCATATTGTATTACAAACATCATTTGTGCTTGAATATCTTCCTGTTAAATTATCAGAAACAATTCTTTGTAGTGCTTGCTGTAAACCATTAGCTTCTTGCATCCAAACTTTAACCTGAGCTATTATTTTTTCTTCTTTACCTAGACCTTCTTTATATTGCCAAATTGAAAAACAAAGTAAACCTAAACCAATAATTGTTGATATGATTGACCACCAGAAAAAAATATCCATATAATTTTTGAAAAATAATATTTAATAAATACTTAACGCTATAAATATATACTATTCTCTTATTTTTGACAAGTTTTTAGCGACCGCTGAATACCTGTTAAATATACGGAATATATACCAAGATTGGTGCATTTGTGCAAGAGGTACGTAAAAGCCCGTCAAAACAGGCTTTTGCCTGTTTTGACGGGCTTTTTATGGTTATTGAGCAATTAGCTTGTTAGATTTAAAGAAAAAGAATCCGACGATTGTGAGCATTACAACTGGAGACACCCATTGCGGAACTTCGTAACCAAAGGCTCCGACAATCATGATTATAGACAAGGCAAAGATTGCATACATTGCTCCATTTTTAAGAAATGTATATTTCTTGATTCTCTCAATATTTTTTACCGTAAGTTCGCGCAATACAAATGCGCCGATTCCGTTTCCGATAAAAATATATGGAACAGACATTGTAAAAGCGAAAGCTCCGAGAATTCCGTCAATCGAAAACGATGCATCAATAATTTCTAAGTAAAATATTTTTGAAAGGTCGGACTTTCCCCCGCCACCCTTTTTCATTTTTTCTTCGGCAAGCTCGGCATTTTGTTTAAACCCATGCATGATAAAAAATGCTGTTGAACCAATCACTGCGCCAAATGCCATGATTGAATTTATTTTTATTGACTGCCAAACGATAACAGCAAGAATAATTGAAACAATCGCATAAAACCAAATCCCGTTTCTCAAAAAGAATTTTTCATGACGCAAGCCAAGTGCTTTTGGTTCAAGAAACAACCAATGTAAAAAAAGGAAAATAAGAAACACTCCGCCACCTGCAAGCAAAATTGGAGACGACAATGCTATTGATTGAGCAACAGATGGGTCATTCGAAAATGTAGCAGTGAGTGAGCCAATAAAACCAAGTGCTGGATTTGTCGCCCAAACTATTATCCACGGCAAAAGTCCACGAACGGCAAAAACAGCAAAAATAAAACCCCAAAGCATAAACCAACGACGTCCGCGTGGAGTCATTGTTTCCAAAATTTCTGCATTAATTACTGCATTATCTATTGAAGAAACTATTTCAAAAATTGCAAGACCTCCAATAATCAGAATTGCATTTAGAATATTCATAAATTTATTTTACCATAAGCCGTTTTAATATTTTTGTTTACATAATATAGAATATGTTGTAAAGTATTTTATATGGCAAAGAAGGCAGATTTTAGTAAAAAAATACTCAATATTTTGGCCGGAAAACAGGCTGTGAATATTCCTGAGCTTAAAGACCAAATAAACCCTAAAACTGGCTCTTTGGTCGTTCCAGAACAAGGATATGCCGTTACTCGAAGTATTAAAAATCTTGCTGAATTGGGGCTTATAGAGACTTTGGAAGGGGGTCAAAATGACTATGCCCGCATTACCCAAAAAGGCCGACAAAAGCTCGCGAGTTTGAAGCTTGATAATAAAAATACACTTTCAAACCCAAGCTGGGATGGTAAGTGGAGAATTATACTTTTGGATTTGCCAGAGACACGAAAGGCGGAGCGCGAAGCGCTCCGCTACTTACTCAAAAAAGCAGGTTTCATTTGTCTAAAAAATTCTGCCTACGTCTCCCCTTACCCATTCGAATTTCTTTTTCAAAATATGAAAAAAGATTTTGAACTTTCCACCGAGCTCATGATTATCGTTACAGAAAATCTCGACCCCGAAACAGAATCGATTTTGAAAAAAACTTTTAGTTTAAATTAAAAACAAAAAAATCCGCTAAGCGGATTTTTTTGTTTGCGATTATTTCTTTACCTTTTTTGGTTTCTTTGCTTCCTTTTTATGTGAAATTCCTTTTGCCATGTGATTTTAAAAAATTAATTTTACTAATACTTATATTATATAACAATTATTTAATATAATCCAAAACTTCTTGATAATCTTTTACTGTTACATGCCAACTACCTGATTGTAATGGATTATTCAAATCGTTTACTACGATGTAATTTATGTAACACAAAATTGTGATACTTATTAAAAATACATAATCCAACATGACGTTGTGAACACCAATCATCATTGAAAGCAAAACTAAAACGACGTTATTAAAATAAAGAGTATATTTTAAAACACTCGGCAAGTTCATAGAAGCGTAATGAATTCGCTCATCATGCGCCTTAAGCAAATCTGTAAAAATTGGAAAACCGATTGGCATAAGACCTGGATTTACTATTTGAACATCATAAATATCTGAATGGAGTAACATTATTGCTTCGTCAATATCGCTATCTCTTTTACCTTTTTTACTTTTTTCAAAAGCTTTTTCGATAATAATAGTTAGATATTTTTTTATGTGTTCAACAAATCTTTCTTCCAATTTTTCGTCTGGTATATGCTGTGACCAAAAATATAATTCTTTTAGTGCACTTGTTTCTTTTTTTACAGCGTCAGTCAAATTGTTCCATCTTTCTACTTGTGACAAAATTACGAAAGCAGAAAAAATTGCAAAAATCACGCCTACAGTGCTATACAAATACGTAAGTCCTCCCAAATCCATAATCAATGCCGATGCATTATAAAAAGACACGCCTGAAAGTCTCAACCAAAAAAACGCGAGAGTAAACAGTGCAAAAAATATTAAAATTTTAAAGAATGTTTTCATTATATTATTTAATAAAGCTAATAATTTATTTCTTATATTCAAAAACTTTTACACGCGCTGGTCGCAAAACACGTGAAGTAATTTTGTATCCTTTTTGCATAACTTGTGCGACAGTGTGGTCTTTTGATTCGTCATCTGTTTCAACATTTTCAATCATGTCATGTAAATTTGAATCTGGAATATCACCCACCGTTGGGCTGATTTCCATAACACCATTATCAGCCAAAACTTTTATAAGTTGTTGATGAATATATTCCACACCCATGCGCCAATTTTTATCGACTTTTTCCCAAGCCTCTTTGTTGGCAAATGCCATATCGTAACCATCGAGTACAGGTAAAAGTTCTTCGACAAATTGTTCTCGTGCAAAATCGAGTGTTTGTTTTTTTCGTTCGTCTTCGCCTTTTTTGTAATTTATAAAATCGGCGCGTTCTTTTTGCCAATTTGCAAGATAGTCAGCTTTTTCTGATTGTGTCTTTTTTAAATCCTCACGAAGTTTTTTTATTTTGTCTTTAGACATTGCTTCGCCCTCGCCTTCAACAGTCTCCTCAAAAACGACATCGTCTACAGGTTCGTCTATTTCTTCATCAATATTCTCTTTTTCATCATTTGTATTCATGTTTCTTATTCTATACATTACAAAAATTTTTACAAGTACAAAAAAACAGCACAGTTACATTTTGTATAACTATGCTGTGGGGTTTATTTGCAATAAATTATGCAGTAGTAACAACTTTTGGCACCCTGGCTTCGTGGCAGGCGGTAAAACCTACCGGGTAATATGGACACTTGGCGTTCTTGTCAACTTTTGCAATACATGTACCTTTTGTACATTTATTTGCGAATTGTTTTGGGAACGAAAAGTTTAATGCCTCTAGAATAATCTTTACCAGTTCATCCTTTGAAAAACCATCTTGATAACCAATGAGCCCATCAACGTCCTCTTGGGTAAGAGAGCCGTTCATAACGGTGTCCCCATCGGCATGATAATACAAAGTATTATCACCTTCAGTAAAGCCGTCAATGGCCAAATCTTTCCAGCTTGGAAATTTCTTTTTCCTTTTCTGAAAAAGTCTTAACCTTATAAGCTTAATCACTTCTTTTAACGATACTTTTTCGCAAGGCGCGCTCAAATGAAATTGCCCCTTTGAATTTATTTTTAATAATACGCTTAATTTTTTCTCAGCGTTTACACTAAATAGATTCTTTGCTGCGGGAATTATCAAGTCATTATCCGACTCAACAATAAGCATAACCGGTGTTTTTTTATCATCTTCACTTTTCAAAAAAAGCAAAGGGATTTCTTCTTTTTGTAGTTTAAGAAATTCCTCACGCGCTTTTACAAAAAGCTTCTGATACAACAATTCGTTTTGAATAAATCCGAAGACCTCTTGAATTAAGGATTCCTGATTTTTTAATCCAGCACGATATGCTGTCCAACCTCGTTTTATGTTGTCTGCCAACAAAGCCGGGCGAATAACGCTGGCATATTCCCTTGAACATTCCTTTGATAGAGTGGACCCGTTACGATCCTCATAGTTAACATAATTTAAAAACGGTGAATATATCAATCTTCCGTCTTTACTTTTGTAGAGGTCCAGATACCTTACAATAAGGTCTGAACAACTTTTATTTTCTTTCCTCAAGGTATGCTCATCAAATGGTCCTCCAGCTGTGCCGATGATTAAATATCCAGCCTTCAAAGCCAAATAAAAACCATCTTCACCTGAAAAGGTTTCCAAAGATTTTTGTGTTAAAAATCCAATGGTTTTTTCCCCAGAAAAAAGCTTCTTTCCTTCATCGGTATGTATTATCAAATACATCGGAAAGATTTCGTCTAAATGCGCATTCGGATGCGCAACAATGAATTTAATTCCATTGATTGGTTCGCGATTTAAAATCGCCGTCTTTAACTGCCCGACTGTTGCACTCTTGCAATCAATCATCGTTGGTACTTTTTGTGTACTACTCATAATACTGCTATTAAATTGTAAAATTACTGAATTCTGTCACACAAGGCCGGAACAGATTCGGCACTAATATGCATGGTAGCATATTTTTCTTGTTTTGTCAATGCAAGAAAATGCTTATATTATAAAGCTAAAAAGAAGATTATTGCGATTAAAATTCTGTATATTCCAAAGGATGTAAATTTGTGATTTTTGACATAATTGAGCAAAAACTTGATTGCAAAAAACGCAAAAATGAAAGCAGTAATAAATCCTATTGCCAAAAGTTCGTATTGATTTCCGCTGAATGAATGCCCACTCTTTATTAGATCAAGTCCGGTTGCGGCAACCATTGTCGGAACGGCAAGCATAAATGAAAATTCGACAATAGCCTCGCGAGAGATTCCAAGAAAAAGTCCGCCGACAATGGTTGCCGCAGAACGTGAGACTCCTGGAATAATTGCGATTGATTGAAATAGTCCAATGATTAGAGCTTGCTTGTATGAAATATTTTCGAGCTCGTTTATATTTGAAGTCTTCCCTTTTCGTGCCCACTCAAAAGCAACAAGAAAAATTCCTCCGAGAAGAAGTGACCAAAGAACAACAGTGACACTTCCCAAAAGATAATGCTTTACGATTTTATATAACAAAAGACCAATAACTGCTGTTGGAATAAACGCAGTCGCAACACGCAAAAATATTTTTTTATTCAAAAGTAATTTTTTCCAATACAAAATAACAACGGCCAAAATCGCGCCAAGCTGTATAAAAATTTCAAAACTTTTTACAAATTCATCTTCGGTAATACCCAAAACATGCCCGGCCAATATCATATGCCCAGTTGAAGATATTGGTAAAAATTCTGTAACACCCTCAACAATACCTAAAATAATTGATTGAAATATATGCATGCAAAAAGTATAACATATAAAAATTATCAAATAAATTCGTTTGACATTACTGAATAATATGTTTAATATAATAAAAAAGGTAAATCCCTACCGGACGGGCTCAATCCGAACACCCGCAATTCTCCCTAAAGGAGATTTTTTTGTTTCAAATACTCATTAAGCACTTCAGTCGGAGTCTTGTAGTTCAAGCATTTCATAGATCGTCGATTCAGTTTGTCTTCAAGCGATTGAATATATTCATCGGTATAGTTAGAAAGGTCTCGACCTTTTGGAATATCTCGACGAATATATTTGTTTGCATTTTCAACAGTACCTTTTTCCCAAGAATGATATGGATGACAGAAATACAAAGGAATACCAAGAAGTGATTTGAGCTCTTTGTGTTTCCGAAACAGAATATCATTGTCGAGCGTGATGCTTTTGATTGTTGGATATTTTTTCTGTATGGAAAGCAAAGCATCATGCACATATTCAATTTTCACAATTCGTAACAATCTCAGAAATACCAGCCTGCTTTTTCGATCCACAACAACAAGCAATATTCCACTCCCTCCTTTCCCTGAAACAACAAAGTCCACCTCCATATCCCCGAATCGTTTCCGCATATTGATATATATGGGTCTTTTGTCGATGAACACACGATCAAGTAATGTCGGATGAATGACGATTCGCTTTCGTCTTCTCTGCTTTTTCTTCTGTCTGTATACTTCAATCTTTCGTCCGTGTATGCTTTTGATGTATCGATATATGCTGTCTTTGGAAACCGAAACACCAAATGATTCTTGAGTGCTGATTCTTCCGGCGATTGCACTTGGTGACTGGTCGTCGAGTAATTTTTCTTCTAAGAATTTTCGAAGTGCATCATCACTCACAACTTTCATTCCCTGATATTTACTTTCTTTTCTTCGAACGTATGCTTTGTGATTCGCTTTCTTGGCATCGTATTCTCCGTCAACAATATTCCGCTTCAACTCATCACTGATACTTGAGACACTTCGTCCGAGTGCTTTTGCAATACCTCTCAATGAATATCCTTTTTCTTTCAACAGAAAGATTTCACTTCTTTCGCTTTTGGAAAGATGCGAAAACTTTTTGTTTTTTTCATTTACTTACTCTACAAGTGTTCGGATTCAAATGCGAATTTGGGATCTCCACCTCGATATTGAAACGGGACAACAACAAAACCATACTATGTATGTGCACCACAAAAAGTAGTAGAAAAAAGGTAGTTGAAAATGTGCTGATTGATTCAGACATTACACTGGCTCAGTTGTGTGAATTTACTCGCCAACTAAAAGCAAAAATGATTACCGGACCTCACATGGAAAAGGTATTAAAACATTTTGAGCCGGAGCGATGTTTTTCCCCAAATAGCGAGGGAGTAACAACAACTCAAACTCGAAACCTCTTTCGTTTAATAGACGAAGGAAAAATAAAAAAAAGCATTTTTCAAGACATCTTGAACAAAAAGAAAAACTTCGGGGTTGAAAAAAAATAAAAACAAAGTAACAATATTGGTAAATTGCCTTTCGGTTTCGAGAGGCAATTTTATATTGTGTTAAACATTATATTGGCACAAAAAAATCCCCGAAGGGATTTTTTTGTGCATTTGTGAATTAACGTTTTGACCACTGTGGAGCTTTGCGGGCCTTTTTAAGACCGAATTTGCGACGCTCTTTTGAACGTGGATCGCGCTTGAGAAATCCTTCTTTTTTAAGCTTGTCTTTTGAATCTTGTGAAAGTTCTGAAAAATAACGTGAAATTCCGTGACGAACAGCTTCTGCTTGTGAATGAATTCCCCCTCCAGAAACCATAACTGTAATTTCGTGTTTTGAGTCTGGTTTAATAAGAACCATTGCATCATTAACAACCTTCATGAGAGTTTGAGTCTTGAAATAGTCTTTAACATCTTTTCCATTAACAACAAAAGAATTTTTTGTTGCAGGTGTCACACGTACGCGACATGTTGATGTTTTTCGGCGACCTATTTTTTCTGTGTATTGTTTCTTGTCTGACATATATATTTAAATTATTCTTTTACAGTAAGATTTTTCATAATAACTGCTCGGAGTTTGTTGTTTGGAATCATACCTTTGATTGCACGAGTAAGAACTTCTCCATATCCTTTCTTTTCGATAACTTTTTCAAGAGAATCAAAACGAAGACCACCTGGATATCCAGAGTACATTGCGTACTGCATTTCTTCCAATTTTCGAGGATCAACAGTAAGCTTGCTTGCGTTTTCGATTATGAGCTTAACATCTGCAGCCATATGCTTTTCAAATGATGGATCTTTTTTACCCATCAAAATAACAGCAGCTTCACTTGCTACGCGTCCAATCTTTTTTCCTGTTGCATCAATTGTATATTCTTTCATATTTGTTTTTTTACCTTAACGTAAATTGCGTAATTTGGCAAGTTATACGAACTCGATTACAGCCATCTTTGAAGCGTCGCTCTTGCGGACTGGCATTCTTGTAATACGTGTATAACCACCTTTACGACCCTTGTAGTTTGGTGCTATTTCCGAAATAAGCTTTTTTGATTCTGGCTTTCTATTCATCAAGCGAGAAACAACAAGTCTTTGACTTGCAACATTTTCGTTTTTTGCGAGTGTTACAAGTGGTTCTACAACCTTACGGAGCTCTTTTGCGCGAGCTTCTGTTGTAACAATCTTTCCGTGACGAATAAGGTCAAGTGTTAAACCTTTTAGGAAGTTGCTGCGGACTTTTCGTTCACGTCCGAATTTTCTGTTTTTGTTTGAGTGTCTCATTGCTTTAATAAATAGTGCTGGTAATAATAAAATTATTTAAGAGTGATTCCGTGTTTTGTAAGTACTCGTTTGATTTCCTGAATACCTTTTTCACCCATTCCCTCGATCTCAAGTAAATCTTCTTTTTTCTTACGAGCAAGACCGCCAAGTGTACGGATACCAGCTTCTGTAAGAGAATTCAAGATGCGAGATGGAAGATCAAGTGTATCAATGCGAGTTTTCAAAACCTCACTCAAGTCGTCTTTTGAACCATCGCCTTCTTCAGAATTTTTTTCAGAAACAACTTCTTTTTCTTCGGCAGCGGCAACTTCTTCTGTAAATCCGATTATTGCAGCGAGTTGATCGATCATGATACGGATTGAACGCTCAAGTGCTTCACGTGGAGAAATTGTTCCATCAGTTTCGATGTTCACTCTCAAACGATTGTGGTTTGTTTTGTCTCCAACGCGCATGTTTTCTACTTCGTAAGAAACACGACGAATAGGAGTAAATATTGCATCAACTGCAATTGTTCCAACATCAACTTTTCCTTTTTCGTGAACTTCGCGTGGAACAAATCCAAGACCGCGTTCAACTGTAACTTCAACAGAAAGATTTGCACCTTTGTCTGTAAGTTCTGCAATGTAAAGTTCTGGGTTTAAAATTTCGAGTTGACCAGAAAGACTTATGTCACCAGCAGTGACAACTTTTGATCCTTTTACTGAAAGAGTAGCTATTTGAGGTTCATCTGAAGTCATTTTAAAACGAATACGCTTCAAATGAAGTAGGATAACAACAACATCTTCTTTTATGCCTTCGATTGTTGAAAACTCATGAGAAACACCATCGATTTTCACCGATGTGATTGCAGCTCCAGGAAGAGATGATAAAACGATACGGCGCAAGGAATTACCAAGAGTATGACCATACCCTGGAGCAAGTCCGTCGATTTCGTATACGCCCTTAAAACCACTTTCCGAAACAACGCGAGGCTTTGATGGAAGAATGATGTTTTGATCCGACATAGAGATTATATAAAAATTAATAATTTATAATGATAAAATAAAATTAACGACTGTAATATTCCAAAACAGTGTTAAGGTTGAATAATCCTCCGAGTTCTAGAGCTGGTGCTCCTTCAACTGATGCTGTAAGTTTTTCTGCGTCGAATTTCAACCATTTTGGTACTGAGTAATTCTGAAGTTTCTTTGGAACGTCTGTAAATAGAACGCTTTTCTTACTTCCTTCACGAACTGTTATTATATCACCTATTTTAACAGAATACGAAGGAACAGTTGTTCTTTTTCCATTAACTACAAAATGTCCGTGTGATACCATTTGGCGAGCAAGACGGCGTGTGTGTGCAAGACCGAGGCGGTATACAACGTTATCCAAGCGAGACTCAAGCATTCCAAAAAGTTTTTCTGCTGAGTTTGCACCTTTTGTTTCAGTTGCTTTTGCAACGTAGTTTGAAAGTTGGCGTTCGATTATTCCATATGAAAAACGGACGCGTTGTTTTTCTACGAGTTGAAGTCCGTAGTCTGAAAGTGCTTTTGGTCTTTTATCACTTTTCTTTGCATGTGCATGACGTGCTTCAGAAAGTTGAAATTTCTGTGTCTGGGTTTTTTCAAAAACTCCAGGACCGAGGCGACGAGCTATTTTGTATCTTGGACCGATTTTCATATGTTTAGTAAATGATTAATATAATATGGTAAATAAATTATACGCGACGTGGTTTTTTTGCTTTTGGACCATTGTGTGGAACTGGTGTTGCATCTTTAATTGCTGAGATTTCGATTCCATGTGCCATAAATCCGCGAATAGCAGGCTCACGTCCAGAACCAACACCTTTTACAACAACATCAGCCTCTTTGATTCCCAAGGCAGCAACTTTTTCACCAATAACATCACCAACTTTTGAAGCAGCGAAAGGAGTTCCCTTTTTTGCGCCTTTAAAGCCCAAACTTCCTGAAGAAGACCAAAATAGTGTATTTCCTGTCTTGTCTGTAAATACAACTTTCGTGTTGTTGAAAGTAGCTTCAACGTGAAATGTTCCACTTGCAAGCTTCTTTTTTGGAACACGAACAACCTTCTCGGCTTCTACACCTTCTTTGACTTCTGCTCCCTCTTGAGTTGTGATTCTTTTCTTTCCCATGTTTTTATAAATTAAATTTTTAGAAATTAGTTATTAGAAGTTAATTACACAATTAAATCCTAAGTCTTTTCAAGTTTACGTTTACCACTTCCCATAGTCTTTCTAACGTTACCGCGAACTGTACGAGAATTTGTTTTTGTTCGTTGTCCGTAAACTGGAAGCTTTTTGATATGACGAATTCCACGGTATGCTTTGATGTCTTTAAGACGTTTTACATTTGAAGAAACTTCGCGTTTCAATGTTCCTTCTGTTTTCAAACTCTCGATTATTTTACGGATTGCGTTTTCTTCATCTGCAGAAATTTCACTTGCCTTTTTCAATGGAGAAACTTTTGCCTCTTCAAGAATTTTTATAGCAGCAGAACGACCAATACCATAAATGGCAGTGAGTCCAAACTCTAGTTTCTTTGTATCTGGAATTGTTATACCTGAAATTCTCATGTTAGTTAAATTGATTATAATAAATTAATTAGTATTGAAATTTTATTGTTTTTGCTTGTGCTTTGGGTTGGTACAAATAATACGCAAATGGCGATTACGTCTTACCATTTTGCATTTCTCACACATTTTTTTTACTCTTGCTCGTACTTTCATATATATAATATTTTTACCCTTTAAAAAACTAATATAAGCAAAGAAAATTTAACAACCTGAAAGGGCTGTTTTTTGCCCGCTTATTCTATAGACGTCTCGTAACTCGCCCTCGTCCTCCATCTGGAGAAAGAACAAGTTCTACCTTGTCACCTACCAAAACCTTAATACGATGTAATCGCATTTTACCACTAAGATAAGCAAGAACCACGCGGTCCTCATCGCTTAGCTTTACTCGAAAGAGTAAATTTGGGAGTGTTTCGGTAATCACTCCTATGGTTGGTTTTTCGTCTTTTTGAATGACCATGGACAGGTAATAAGTAGATTAACAAATATCTTTATAAAGGTCAATAGCAAACCACAAATCGACCTAATCTGTGACGGGGAGAACGTTAACTTTTATCCTTTCTGGATCGGTTGGAAAAGTCTGTTTCCAAAATGGCTTGATAACAATATTAGCGTTTTCTACCCCAGCAACACTTGATAAAATATTCTGAAATGATGCCTTTTGAGAGCCAGCCAATTGGTTTTTTACATCTTCTGTTTTAACATCCCAAATAATTTTTACGGTACCATCGAATGTGAAATTAATTGAAGTATCATTGTCTGGATCTAGTGGCTTATCAGATTGCGGGGAAAAAGTTAGAGAAGAAATTTTTGGAATACTTACAGTCTCACCGTTGTAGTTATTCACAAATTTTGTAACAATTGCGTTTATTAGTGAATCTTGTTTTATCAAATACGATGTAAGCTTTCCATGCAAACCAACAGGGACGTCTTTTGTGTCTGACGTTGGAACAGCCACAGTATCATCAGTAGTAAATACAGTCGCGTCATTATAAAACAAATAACCATCTGGCACTTGAACCTTTGTTTTCGAAATCAAAGAATCGCGAAGTTTATTTTTTAGTGACTGATACGCAGAATCTGCGGATGATTTTGGAATCGTATGAACAACATTTACGATACCACCTGCCATAGGTGTTTTTGTTCTACCGAATATCTTTCCAGCTTGAGGTCTTTTATTGAAATATGGAACTGAAAAATCAGTACTATCCACATCACCAATCGCACCAGAGGTTGCACATGTTACATCAACATCAATCGTTCCAGGCACAATATTTCCATCTTCTTTTGTATAACCTGGAATATAAAACAAATTATCAACTTTATAAAGCACTCCGTTTGTTCCGCGGATTGGAGTGTTTTTAACAATTCTAAATGGCGTAGTTGAATAAGCATTAAACATTGTTACCTTTCCCTTAGAAAAACCGTTTGTGGCTGTCGTTTCAGTTGCTGGAAGGCTAATAGATGTATCACCAGAAAGAGACATCACAATATATGAAAGCTCACTAGGGTCAACACTGTCTTTTGTAGCGGTAAATACATCGGTAACATCAAGCGCTATCGGAATTGTTTTTGGAGTGATTGTAACAACAGCGGATTCGAGCAATCGAGACATCGCAAAAACAAGACTTGCGATACAACCTATTGCAATTATCCAAAGTGCGTATTTTGAAGAACCTTTTTGTTGAGGTGGAATATAAGGAACTTCTTTTGGTAAATTAAGTGCAGGGTTTTTTTGTTTAGAAGAAGGATTTTTTTGAGATGGATGAGAAAAAAGATCTGGGTTTTGATGCCTAAGTTGAGAAACTTTTATATCTCGCATAATATTTTTTTCCATCACTTATTTATTTTAGAAATTGTATTAAAAAGATAACGCGCACCAATCGTTTCAATCATAATTGTAGCATTTCTCGCAACCTTCAATCCATAAGAAAGTTTGTCTCCAAAAAGCGAACCATTCATAAACAAAATTTTAAATTCTTTTCCGACAAGAGTATTTTGGTGAAATTGTTCGTTTTTAATTGTATCAGAAAACCAGGTTGCGATATCATCATCGACAGTTAAAAGTATTGTATCAGGAATTGATAAATCTCGCGATGCAGAATATAAGGCTCGTTGAAATGACATTTGCCAATCGTTTCGTGCCACCGAAAGAATTTTTTCACAAGTCTCTTTTACCTCACCGCTTGTTTTGCATTCTTTGTGCAAAGTCCAAAGAGTCTCCACTTCAGCCAATGGTCTTTTTAAACCACTCATCAATCTGCGTAAAATAAAATTTTTGCCATACGGAAAAGAAAAAGATTGTTGCAAGCCACCCCCTTTAACCAAAGAGATATCTGTTATTTCTCCTCCAATATCTACGAGCATATAATTTTCTTGATGAGGAAAAAAATCTCTGGCAACCAAATATGTTGTTGATAAAAACGTTGAAAAAGATACTGGTGCTCTGTAAACTTTTTTAATTATGTTTTCAACATCCTTTAATGTATTTTCCGAAGCAATCGAAAGAAAAATTGTAAGCTCAAGTTCTTTTACAGAAAGACCTATTGGTTCGGGTGTCTCATAACCATTCAAAAGAACGCGAAGTGTTTGAACTTCCAATAAACGAACAGTATCCCCAATCAAATTTTTTGATTTTATTTCTTCTTCCTCAAAAGCTTTCAATTCTCGTTTTACCATGTCGTCCAAAACACCTTTTGTAACAACCAAAGGTGTTGAGCGAGCAATCTTTGCTGTACGCACCTGTGATGCATACCAAGGCGATGCTAGGCATACATTTATACTATCGAGTGGAGATGTAATTTCTTTTCGAACTTTGCTCAAACTCGTCGTTAATGCTTTTTGCATTTCTTTTTCAAATCTGTCGTAAGTCAAATCTGACAAAACAGGAATATCGGTGGTTTCGGATAAGACAATTGTCGAAACAGAATTCTCAAAAATAACAACTGCAGCTGTTACCGAAGAACTGCCTATATCAACAAGCAAAGAACATTTTTTAAAATTATTATTTTTTTTAAAAAGATTCCCAATTCCCATGCTTTTATTATAGCATGCAAAATTTATTCAAGAATAGCTTTTATGCGACGCACACCAGCTGATGAGGCTTCTTCTTTTTGTATTTTAAATTTTCCGATCTCGCTAGTATTCAAAACATGAGGTCCTCCACAAAATTCTTTTGAAATTACATTTCCGTTTTCGTCTTCTATAAAATAAACAGAAACCGTGTCTGGATATTTTGCTCCAAATTCCATTTCTGCTCCGATTTTTTCTGCTTCAGCCAAAGGCATTTCGCGACGAACAACATTTAAACCACGAGATATATTTTGATTTACAATTTCTTCAGCTCTTTTCTTTTCTTCATCTGTCATTTTTCGGTCGAAAACAAAATCGATGCGAAGACGCTCATCGGTAATATTACTCCCTCGTTGTTTTACTTCTTTTCCAAGCACTTCTTGCAATGCCGACAAAAGCAAATGATGCGCAGTATGCAAACGAATTGTTTTTTCGTTGTGATTTGCTAAACCACCTTTGAACATTCCAGCAGACGCAGTCTGAGAAAGCTTTTGATGCTCTGCCATTTTTTGGCTGAAATCTTCCATGTCAATTTTTCTTCCTTTTTCATTTGCGAGTTCGAGAGTAAGTTCAATTGGAAATCCGTATGTTGTAGCAAGAATAAACGGATCTTCGCCGCGTTCGAATTCTTTGAGACCAAGAGATAGAGTTTTTGTAAATCTTTCTAATTCTTCAGAAAAAACAACTACTGAATTTTCATTTTTTAATTCTGGGTATACAGACTCGAATTTTGTTCTGTGCATATTAAAAACACTAATCAAATCTGATTTTTCGAGTCCAATTTTTTCAGCTTGAACCATTGCACGTCGAATAATACGGCGAGCAACATATCCTCTGCCTTTGCTATCAGGTAAAACACCATCCGCCAACAAGAAAGCAGAGGCTCTCAAATGATCGGCAATGATATCTGCACAACGCTCGTTAAATTCACCACTTTTTTTTGATTGTGTTTTTATAAATTGAACCACATCAAAAAACAAATCTGTTTGGTAAACTGTTTTAGCATTTTGACAAGTCATCGTGACCCGCTCAAATCCCATACCAGTATCAATATTTTTTTGTTCGAGAGGAATTACAGTCTCAGCATCTTTGCGTTCATATGCCATAAAAACATTGTTCCAAATTTCAACAACTTTTCCAGCATCATCGGATACTACAAATTCATCATGTGACATTTCGCCAAGTGGAGAATCTTGAATATCATAAAAAATTTCCGTATCTGGACCACATGGACCAGTCTCACCAAGCGCCCACCAATTATTTTTTGCTGGCAAGTAATAAATATGGCTCTCAGGCATATATTTTTTCCAAATATCTGCAGCCTCATCATCTCGTGGAACAAATTTGTCTCCTTCAAAAACTGTCACATAAATACGTGAGGGATCAAGTCCAAGACCCTCTTCTTTTGAAGTCAAAAATTCATAACTCCATTTAATAGAATCCTCTTTGTAATAATCTCCAAGAGACCAATTTCCAAGCATTTCAAAAAAGGTACAGTGACGATTATCACCAACTTCATCAATATCAACAGTACGAAAACATTTTTGCGAATCAGCTAAACGCGTACCCATTGGATGCTTCTGACCCAATAGGTACGGGACCATAGGCTGCATACCCGCAATATTAAAAAGAACAGTTGGATCATTTACTGGTACAAGTGGAGCTGATGGAATTATTGCATGACCTCGCTTTTCAAAAAAAGCTAGGAACCGCTTGCGAATTTCTTCTGATTTCATTTGGTAAATAT
>CAYSZI010000010.1:0-644 GCA_964435545.1 uncultured Candidatus Saccharibacteria bacterium
TAATGAACGTTTGGAATTTTTGGGTGATGCAGTTTTGGAGCTTGCTGTAACAGATTATTTATACAAAAAATATCCGAATTCACCAGAGGGGGAACTCACATCTTTTCGTGCTGCATTAGTAAATGCAGTTATTTTGGCTGGTATCGCATCTGATTTACATATGAACGACTATCTTTTTCTTTCTCGTGGAGAGGCAAAAGATACAGGTAAAGCAAGACAATATATATTGGCAAACGCATTTGAGGCACTTGTTGGGGCAATATATTTAGACAGCGGATTTAAACCAGCAGAAAAATTTTTGGAAAAAGTTTTGTACCCAAAAACAAACGAAATCGTAAAAAATAAATTGTGGCGTGATTCAAAAAGTTTGGTTCAAGAAAAAGCCCAAGAATTTTTTGGTACAACTCCATCATACAAAGTCATGAAAGAAACTGGTCCAGATCACGATAAGCATTTTACAATCGGAATATTTTTTGGTGAAAATAAAATTGCCGAAGGAAAAGGTAATTCAAAACAAGAAGCTGAGCAATCAGCTGCCCGTGCTGCTCTCGAAGCTAAAAAATGGCTAGATTAAAAAAATAAACCCATAAAAATTGGGTTTATTGTAATTTTTCTATTGGTTTAAAATAAGATATGTAATGTAC
>CAYSZI010000010.1:654-16835 GCA_964435545.1 uncultured Candidatus Saccharibacteria bacterium
CAGTGTCACTCCGGCATACAAAGTCGTCAAAGAAACAGGCCCAGATCACGACAAACATTTTACAGTTGGAATATTTTTTGGCGATAAAAAAATTGCCGAAGGAAAAGGTCATTCCAAACAAGAAGCCGAACAAGAAGCAGCCCGCATGGCAATCGAGGCAAAAAAGTGGCTAGATTAATATATTACGGTATAATTAGTTTAGTTATATGCTGAAAAAAATTGAGGTAATGGGTTTTAAATCATTTGCGAAAAAAACTACGCTATCTTTTGATACGCCTATTACTGCAATTGTAGGACCAAACGGTTCTGGAAAATCAAACGTTGTTGAGTCTTTTCGTTTTGTGCTTGGAGAACAATCAATCAAATCAATGCGCGGAAAAGGCGGAAGTGATTTGATATGGAAAGGTTCCAAACTTTTGGGTGCAATGTCAAAAGCAAAAGTTGGAATTACTTTTGACAACAGCGGAAGACAATTTGCTTTTTCAGCATCGTCTGGCGCAGAAAACGAACTTGGTTTTGATGAAGTCACTTTGACTCGCGAAGTTTCTGCTGATGGCGGAAGTAATTATTCTATCAATGGCACAAGTGTTCGCTTAAAAGATTTGAACGAACTTTTAGGTTCTGTAAATATTGGAACATCTGGTCATCATATTATTTCTCAAGGTGAAGCCGATAGACTTCTTTCGGCTTCGGCACGTGATAGACGAGGAATGGTAGAAGATGCACTCGGCTTAAAAATATATCAAATACGAATTCGTGAGAGTGAACGCAAGCTCGAAAAAACAACAATCAATATGAAAGAGGTTCAGTCTCTTCGCCGAGAACTTGCTCCACATTTAACATTTCTTTCAAAACAAGTTGAGAAAATTCAAAAAGCTGAAGAGCTTCGAAAAGAATTCGGAGAACTATTTGCACAGTATGTGCTTTCAGAAAGTGCGTCAATTTCATATGTAGAACATTCACTTGCAGATCTAGAAAATTCAACTCGAAACGAATATGCTGTACTTAAAAAAAATACTGATACAGAAAAAATAAATATTCATGATGAAGAAAAAAGAAATATTCAAAGCAAAATTCACGGAGTAGAGTTTGAACAATCAAAATTATTTAGAGAGCGCGACGAACTTGGTCGTGCTATTGGTCGTATCGAAGGAAAACTCGAAGCGTTGCTTTCTATAAAAGAATCTCATGGTGGGGCAACAACAATTTCTGTCGTAAAAGCAGAAGAGCTTTGTAATGATTTGGTTGCAACGATTGATGATGTTTATGAATCAGAAGTTTTGCAAGATTTAAAATCTGCATTTACGAGTATCAAACAAAAAATTCATTCGTTTACTCGATCTATAAAAGGCGAGCAACCTGTTGTAAACAAAGACAACCTTCGTGCTGAAATCGAAAACGAAAGAAAAGAGTTGGAAAATAAACTTTCGTTTATTGGTGTTCGCGCAGAGGCAATGTCGAAAGAGCTCGAAACATTGCGAGACAATTTATCTCATATCGATCAACGTATTCGCGAGAGCGAACGTAGTTCTTATGCTGGAGTTGCGCGTATTGCAACTCTCGAAGGTATGATGCGTGAGTATTCATTGAAACGCGAAACACTCACACGAAGAAAAATTGTTTTAGCGGAAGAAACAAAAGAAGCCGAGGCGATGACGGGAGAGAGATTTGAAGTTTCAAAAAATATCGAAAGCGATACTCCAGAAAAAATCGCAGAACGCGAAAATCTACACCGCAGGCTTGAACGTGTAAAAATAAAACTCGAAGACGCTGGCGCATCATCGGGCTCAGAAATATTAAAAGAATTTGAAGAAACAAAAACCCGCGATGCTTTTCTTGTAAAAGAGCTCGCAGATTTGGAAGCAAGTATTATTTCTCTCCGTGCTCTCATTTCCGAACTTCGCGAAACAATCGAGCGTACTTTCAAAGAGGGAATTGAAAAAATAAATATTCAATTTAGTGAATATTTCAAATTGATGTTTGGAGGGGGAAGTGCCTTTCTTTCAATAATCGTTGAGCACAAGAGAGCAAAAGATGAAGAAGAAGTATTTGATGAAGATTTACCGCTCGAGCATGGTTTGGATATTACTGTAAATCTTCCACACAAAAAAGTTAAAGATTTAAATATGCTATCAGGCGGAGAGCGTTCGCTTGTTTCTATTGCGCTTCTCTTTGCAATGAGTCAGGTCAATCCACCACCATTTCTCGTGCTCGACGAAACAGACGCAGCTCTCGATGAAGCAAACAGTCGCAAGTATGGAGACATGCTCGATTTACTTTCTAAGCATTCAAAACTCATTGTGGTTACACACAATCGCGAAACAATGTCTCGTGCACAAGTATTGTATGGAGTTACAATGGGTCTCGATGGAGCATCAAAATTACTTTCAATAAAATTTGAAGAGGCTGTACAGATAGCTAAATAAAAAAGAAAAGAGCTACACGTTTAATTAAAATTATTTGTGTAGCTCTTGATGTGGTTTATGAAAAAATTATCTAAGTGGTGTTATATGTTTTACCAACTCAAAAAATTTTTTAACAGTGTCTGTTTTTACCGTGGTTGTCGTACCTTGCACTGTTGAGTCTTTTACGTGCCACAGCGTATCTTGGGTTATTAGGATTCCAAATGCTATGGAGTCCGCTTTAGCCTTTGATACCTTGGCTTTAAATTGGAATTCATGTTGGTAGATAGCTGTTCCTTGTATTACATTTGGGATGCAATACGTAATGATACTTGAATCCTCACCTGGGATTCGTGTATTTTCTGTTACCTCGCCAACACGAGGCTTTGAAAATTGTTTTCCTTTTTGGGATTCGTCTAGCTGGTCAGTTGTTGACCCACAGCTTGTTAACATCGTTGTGCCTACTGCGAAGGCGATAATTAATTTTTTCATAAAAAAACTATAATAAATGTGTGAATGATACGAACAGATTTTTTTGTTTTGTTTTCTGCTCTCAAAAAAGCCATAAAGCTACTTTGAGAGCAGAAACAAGACATTCACAATTTGTTACTTTAAAGAATTTATTTATCTACCAGTAGTATAGCATATTCAAATGGTTTTGTCAATATCAAAAAAATCCTTATTTTGCAACGCAAAATAAGGCTTTTTTAAGTTAGTTTATTGTTTTAATGATATAGCGTAATGGCTATCTAGCACCACTGTGTGGGGTGTTACGTCAGAGAAAACTTTGCCTTTAAGTGTTGCTGTTACAAAAAGTCCTTGCATTGTGTCTTTTGAAAATGATTGGTCAAAGATAAAATTGCCGAGGCTGTAAAACATATTTACTCCGTTGTAGACTTGATAATCTTCTGAGACATGTGGGTGGGCGCCAACAACAAAATCTGCGCCAGCATCAACAGCTTTTTTAAATATTTCTTCTTGTCGAGCGTTGTGAATTGTTTGATATTCTACCCCAGAATGAAATGAGACAATCAATTCATCAACTTGTGATTTTGCATTTTTTATAATGCTGCTGAAATCTGGATCTGATGCCAACAAAATTCCGCTAGTCGAAGTCCCGGCGGCAAAATTTGTAGGGCCAACATCTGTAAAACAAACAAAACCAATTCGATATCCGTTTTGTTCCATGATGGCTGGTCTTTCTGCTTCTGCCTTATTTGTTCCAGCACCGCATGTGAGGATACCATTATCCTTCAAATTTTTTAGTGTGTCGTCAAAAGCTTTTGGTCCCCAGTCGGCTACGTGATTGTTTGCAAATGAAACAACATCGATTCCAGCTTTTTTGATAACAGGAATTATTTTTGGATCCATTCTAAATGAGTATAGATTTTGTTTGTCGACACCTTTGTCGCTTGCGGGACCTTCGAGGTTTGCAAATGTTATATCAGGTTGTGATAAAAATTGTGCGTTTGAAAATAGGCGAGAGTAATCTCCTTTGAAATTTTTGTTTACACTTATTCGTACTTCGCGGTCGAGCATTATATCTCCGACGAAACCAAAAGTGAGAGGTTGTTGAACAGGATTTTGTAATGCTTGCAAAACGAGAGCTTCGTTTTGGTTGTGTTCAATTACTTGAATATGGTGCCACTCCACTTGTCGGCCAAAAAAACACGCAAAGATTGTTACAAAAAAAACAGTGACAATTATTTTTTTATTATTATATGACTTCATAATCGATTTGACGTCGCTCGGCATCTGCACGAACGACTTTCACAATTATTGTATCACCAATTCGGAAAACACGTTTAGAATTTTCCCCAGTTAGTGTTGCGAGTTTTGGTGCGAGTGTAAAAGATTCTTTTCCAAGTGAACGGAGTCCTACCAACCCTTCAGCCGTTGTTTCTTTATCTCTTACATACAAACCCCATTCTGTAACTCCTGTTATTACACCAGTGATTTGTTGACCGATTCGTTCAGACATATATTCTGTGAGTTTTAGTTTTATACTTTCACGTTCTGCGTCGGCTGCACGCATTTCAGACATTGAACAAAGTCGTGCGATACGTTCGTATTTTTTTTGAGTATTCATTGGCGCTGGATGTCCGGCAAGTGCGTATGAAAGTAATCGATGCGCAATAAGATCTGGGTATCGGCGAATAGGGGAAGTGAAATGTGCGTAGTGTTCAAATTGCAATCCGTAGTGTCCAACATTTTTTGTTGAGTAAATTGCTTTTGCCATCGAACGAATAACATATGTAAGTACTGTTTGTTTTAAATCCCCATTTTCTAATTTTCTCAAAACTTCACTAAGTGCGCGCGGGTCGATAGTACCTTTTTTTGTAACAGGAACAGGGTGTCCGATTGAGTTCATAAAGAAAATTAAGTCGTCAGTTTTTTCTGCGCTCGGTGAATCGTGAATACGATAGATTACAGGAAAAGTATCTTGTACTTCATCTTTGAGAGGATGATCTTTTGGTTTAGCTTTTTTGCCGCCAGTTTCCAAAAATTCTGCAACACGCTTGTTTGCAAGAAGCATTAATTCTTCAATCAAAGTGTGACTTTCTGTGCGAACTTTTTTTACAATTTTTTCTGTCTTGCCATTTTTGTCTACGATGACTTTTACTTCTTCTTGTTCGAGAACGAGGGCGCCGCTCGCTATGCGAGCGGCGCCGAGTTTGCGCGCAATTTTTGCAACATCCAAAAGTTCCGCACTATATTTATGCGGTGCTCCGTCCAAAATTTCTTGCGCATCTTCGTATGTAAATCTTTGAGCAGAATGTATTACAGTTTTTCCAAACCATTTTCCTTTTTCATTTCCATCTTTATCAAAAGTAACAACGGTACTCATTGTGAGTCTGTCGACATTTGGAAGAAGGGAACACAAATCATCTGAAAGAACGCGGGGCAACATTGGAATTGTACGATCCACAAGATACACAGATGTTCCGCGCTCGAGAGCTTCTTTGTCCAATTTTGTTTCGAGTTGTACGTAGTGCGAAACATCGGCGATATGAATTCCGATTTCAATATCTCCGCTTGGAAGTTTTTCATAAGAAATAGCATCATCAAAATCTTTTGCATCGTACGGGTCGATTGTGAATGTTAAAATTTTTCGAAAGTCTCGACGGTTTTTTAAATCTTCTTCACGAATCCCGCGCGCGTCGATTTTTTTTGCTTCATCTAAAACTTCTTCTGGAAATTCTTCTTCAAACCCGCGCTCAAGTGCGATGGCCTGCATTTCAGTTTCGTGTTCTCCCGGTTTTCCAAGTACGCGAATTATTTTCCCTTCAGGGTATTTACTATTTTTATTCCAAGAATCCATTGATCCATAAACTCGGTCACCAACTTTCGCGTCGCCTAAATTATTTTTTAAAATCAAAATTTTTGTGTACATTTTTGGGTCGGCTGGTTTCAAAAAATATGCACTGTCTTGCTGGACGAGCGTTCCGGTAAATTCTGTTTTTGAACGAACTACAATTTCGGAAATTGCGCCGACGGTTTCGGTTTTACGTTTTTGTATTATTTTAACTTTTACGATGTCTCCATGAAGGGCAGTGTTGATATTTTCTTCGTATACACGAATTCCATCTGAGTATTCGTCGCATTTTACTATTCCGCCTCCGCGACCAAGTATTACCAAATTTCCTTCAATATATTTGTGCTCATCTTTTTGAGATTTTTTGGAGTCTTCTTTTTTGTGGGTATGGTCTGTTTTTTGATTGTGGTTTTTTTCAGGTTTTTTCATGTGCTTACTATACCATTTTAATGACACAATCTTACTTGACAAAGTATCATTACTTGTGCTATATTCACAAAAATAAAAAATAATTTTTTCACGTTTTAATATTGTAATTTATGAAGAAAAGTTGGGCGTTTTTGCTTTTTGCGTTTTTTTTCGGCCTCGGTGTTGCTTTGCCAGTAGATGACTGGAAGACTCCGATTTTAGGCTATCTTTACTGCTCAGGTTCAATTCTTGGAGCGAATTGGTTTTTGTTAGCGGCCTTTAACCAGAAAAGTCTGGATTCGTTGCTGACACCATCAGAAAAGCATAGTGATTGGCGAAAAATAGTACGAGGAATAATTTGGACTTTTTTCGTTGTTGTTTTTGTTGCTTATCTTGCTTCTTTTTACGGTGTAAAATTTAAGACGCCGTTTAGTGGTATTGTGGTGAACTACATTGAAACAATATACCGCATCGCAATTGGGATTGATGTATTTTTCACGTTAGCAATAACGTTTCTGATTTTTTATGTTTCCGATGCCAATAACCCAATGGTACCCAAGAAATAGAATTTAAAAGTATTCACAGTATGTAATAGCTTTTGCCGCTTTGGTGAAAGCTATTTTTTTATTCGTTTTATTCAATACAGTTGCATTTTATTATATTTCTGGTAGTATACTTTCTACATATGTTAATGATTAGATTACAAAGAATAGGTCGCAAAAACGAGGCACATTTTCGTGTCGTTTTGACCGATTCAAAAAACTCCACAAAAAGTGGAAAATTTCAAGAAATTCTAGGATTTTATAACCCAAAATCTGGTGAGGTAAAATTTGATGCAGATCGTGTAAAACACTGGATTAGTGTTGGTGCACAACCTTCAGATACAGTAAAGAATTTCCTTATCCACCAAAAGATTGTCGAGGGAAAAAAGAAAAATGTTCTTCCTCGCAAGTCTCCAACAAAAGCTCGCAAAGATCTCAAAAAGGCATAATAAATAAAACAAAAAAATCTCGAAAGAGATTTTTTTGTTGCGTTTATTTATTTTGTATACTAAAATAGTTTAAAGCAGTTATTGTCGAATTACTGCGGTGTGCATTTGATTAAAATTTTCAGTTTTCTATACAATATGATTGAAACAGACGTAGCGTTCCTTGAGTATGTAGTTAAAGCATTGGTCGACAATCCAAACGATGTAAAAATCGAAAGAACAGTTGATGAAATGGGTGTTTTGGTTAAGCTTACAGTAGGTTCTGCAGACATGGGTAAAATAATCGGTCGTCAGGGTAATACAGCAAAAGCTATCCGCACACTTCTTCGTGTAATTGGAATGAAAAATAATTCTCGTGTTAATTTGAAAATCAATGAACCAGAAGGAGGAACAGGAGGCGCACATGGTGGTGCAGCTGCTCCAAAATCAGCTGGAGTTGAAGCTTCATTTGATGAAGCAATGGAAGACCTTAAGAACATGTAATTGAAAATTTCCTGAGCGACGCACTGCTAGGTTTTCACTCAGAAAATTTCCAAACACAAATACTTCAAAATAACAAAAACCCGCATTTGCGGGTTTTTGTTATGTGTGGTATTTTTATAAAAAATTGTTTTAATATTTAAATTGATTTTATGGAACATAACGCATTTATTTTTCCAGGAGAAGGAGTTTTTATTGATGTTATCAATTTTGGGCGTGTTGTTCTTTTGTTGTATATAGCAAAAAAACAGGCGCATTTATTTAATTATAAACAGTATGCCAAAAATCAGTTTTTTGGTTGTTTTATTGCTCTTTTGTATTTAATACCAGAGGTAGTGCTGCACTACAAAATTACTGGATTTAATACTCAGTTATTTAATGTTCATACAATTTTTTGGCTATGTTTTTTGCTTTTTATGCTCATTGTCGGTTTTATAGTTTTATACAAAAAGAAAATACACACAGAATAAAAGTATATAAGGTTTAGGATATGATCACGCAGATTACTCGCGTGATTTTTTATTTGCATAATTCAAAAAATAGTGTTATTCTGCATATGTAACTAGCTAGCCCTTGCGGGCTTTTAATTTTTACTAAATCAAATATGGAACCAAAAAAAGACATCAGAAATATTGCAATTATTGCGCACGTTGACCACGGAAAGACAACTCTTACTGACGGTCTTCTTCGTTTTTGTGGAGCGGTAGACGATCAGTCTGCATCTATGGATTCAAACGATCTTGAAAAAGAGCGCGGTATTACTATTTACTCAAAAAACTGTTCTCTTACATATAAAGGTGTAAAAATAAATATTGTTGATACTCCAGGTCACGCGGACTTCGGTTCTGAAGTTGAACGTGTTCTTCGTTCAATCGATACAGTGCTTCTTATCGTGGATGCGCAAGAAGGTCCAATGCCTCAAACTCGTTTCGTTTTGAAAAAATCTCTCGAACTTGGACTTAAACCAATCGTTGTTGTAAATAAAATTGATAAGCCAGCTGCCGATCCCGCACGATGTCACGAACAAGTCCTTGAACTTTTTATGGAGCTTGGTGCAAATGATGAACAAATCGATTTCAAAACTTGTTACGCAATCGGACGACAAGGAATCGCAAAACGCGAAATTTCAGATGAATCAAAAGATTTGTCACCACTTCTAGATATGATTTTGGAAAATGTTCCAAACGCCACAAAAGATGTAAATGATGTTGCTGTTGCTCAAGCTTTCAATCTTGCGTACGATTCATTTATGGGACGTCTTGCTATCGCTCGTGTATATCACGGAACAATAAAAGATGGCTCAACTGTTTTTGTAAAACATGGAGACACAACACGCCCAGCAAAAATTACAAAACTTTTTTCTTTCATTGGAACAAAACGTGAACCAGTATCTGAACTCGTTTCTGGAGATATCGGAATCATTGCAGGAATTTCAGATATTTATATCGGAGAAACAATTGCAGGAGACAATTCTGTCGAAGCAATGCCATCAATCTCAATTGATGAACCAACAATTACGCTTTCATTTTTGGTCAACGATTCTCCCTTTGCTGGAAAAGATGGAAAGTTTGTTACAAGTCGTCAAATTCGTGAACGTCTAGAACGCGAGCTTGAGGTCAACGTTGGTCTTCGTGTTGATTTTGATTCAGATGCATCATTTGCTGTTTCTGGTCGTGGAGAATTGCACGTTGCAGTACTGCTTGAACAAATGCGTCGTGAAGGATATGAAATTCAAGTTTCTCAACCAAAGGTTATTATCAAAGAAATCGATGGAGAAAAAAACGAACCTTACGAAGAGGCAACTATCGATGTTCCAATGCAATATTCTGGAGCCGTTATCGAAACACTTACACGACGTCGCGGGCTTTTGACACACATGACAGAAAAAGAAGGTCTTGCTCGCATTCTTGTTGAAATTCCGACTCGTGGACTTTTGGGATACAGAAACCAATTCGTTATTGATACAAAAGGAGAGGGAATTCTTGCCTCGCGTGTTATTGGTTTCCGACCATACGCTGGAGAAATAAAAAAGAAAGAAGTTGGTTCGATGATTTCAATGATGACAGGTCAATCAATCGGATTTTCTTTGTGGAATCTTCAAGATCGTGGAGTTTTGTATATTGTTCCTGGAATGGATATTTACGAGGGGCAAGTTGTGGGAAATACTTCAAAGGGTGAAGAAATGAGTGTTAACCCAATCAAAGGAAAACAACTTACAAACATGCGTGCATCTGGAAAAGATGAAGCGATGTATCTCAATCCAGCATGGGAACTTACAATCGAACGTGGACTTGAAGTTATGAATGAAGATGAATATTTGGAAATTACTCCGCACTTTGTACGTCTCCGCAAAAAATATCTTACAGATATCGACCGTGCTCGCGCAGGACGAAAATCGTAAAGTAAAAACAAAAAAATAACAGCACAAAAAATTCCGCTTTAGCGGAATTTTTTGTGAATTTATTTCCTCGACGATTTTCTAAAAAAAGTATACAATACAAGCATATGATAGAAAAAACTAAAAACTTTATTAAAAAATTTATATGGGTGATTGTCGTTTTGGCGATTATTATTGGTGTTTATTTTTTTACAAGCCAGTCAAAAAATCCAATAAATGTTTACACAGCTTCGCGCATTGATTTAAAACAAACGATTCTCGCTACAGGGCAAGTGACTTCGCAAACAGATTTGAAATTATCTTTTCCTGTATCAGGTGTAGTCGATACGCTTCATGTTGCGGTTGGTGATAGGGTTGTAAGAGGACAAGTTCTTGCAACTTTGGTAAATCGCAGTCAATATGCGGCGCTTTCTGATGCAAAGGCCAATTATCAAAAAGTGATTGGTGGAGCTTCAAGTGAAGAAGTAGCAGTTGCGCAGGCTTCATTAGATAGTGCAAATGCCAATTTAGAAAATACAAAAAAAGTTCAAACTACTTTAGTTCAAAATGCATACCACTCGCTTTTGAGTGTTGATTTAACTCCAGTACTCACTTCTGGTATTGAAGCAGCGGGTCCGATTGTGAGTGGTACTTATGTTGGTTCTGATCCCGGATCTTATACTATAACTCCATATTCAAACGGAGGTAATGGGTATTTTTCTTGGGATGGATTAGAAAAAGGAACAAATAATATAAATACAACAGCACCGGTTGAGCTTGGAACTCTTGGTTTGTTTGTTCAGTTTCCAAAAAATCTAAGCTTAAATGGAGGAAATGTTTGGACAATAAATTTACCAAACACAAAATCACCAAATTATTTAACTGCATATAATGCATATCAAAGTGCAATTAAAAATCGTGACAGTGCAGTTTCTGTAGCTCAAGCTTCTATAAATGAAGCTCAAGCAAATCTTGATTTGAAAAAATCTTCTGCACGCACAGCAGATGTTGCGGTTGCACAAGCAAAAATAGATCAAGCGCAAGCAGATTATGATAATACAATTATTTATGCACCGGCAAGTGGTACCATCGCTCATGTTGATACAAAAGTCGGAGAGAGTGTTGATCCAAAAACTGAAACAATTGTTTTACAAGATGTAGACAATTTATATGTTGAAGCAAACGTAAATGAAACAAGTATTGCAAAAGTTTCTTTGGGTCAGCCGGTGTCTATGACACTTGATGCTTTTGGTTTGGATACAAATTTTAGTGGAAAGGTTATTCATATAGATCCATCATCAACAACAAACAATGGAATTGTTAATTATGTTATAAAAACATCAATCGTCGATGATTCAGGAAAATATAAAGTTCGTCCAGGAATGAATGCAAATATGATAATAACTGCATGGGATCATCCAAAAGTAATTGCGATTCCAAAAATTGCTGTAACTAAAAAAGACGATGGTTCGTATGTAAATATTGTAATTGATGATAAAGACGGAAAATATGAATCAAGAAAAGTTGAGACAGGGCTTGTGGGGGACGGAAATCTTATAGAAATAACAAGCGGACTTTCTGGTGGTGAAGAAATTGCAATAACTCAATAATATATTATGAGCGACAGAACACGAATTGAAAATTCTTTTTCGCAAAATGCGAAAGTTGGATGGTATCTTGCAAAGCGAGATTTAAAAAGAGCAAATAAATGGACGACAGGTCTTATTGTTCTTGTTATGACTTTTACATTTTTAAACCTTGTTGTAGTTGCAGGAATTCTTGTTGGACTTATTCAAGGTTCTGAAGACGCTCAAAAAAAATATGCAATTGGAGATGTTGTTGTGTCTCAGTTTTTAAATATGGCATATATCGAGCAAACACCGAAAGTTTCAGAAATTGTAAAAACTCTCCCTGGTTTTAAGGATGAAACAGTACGATATAGTGGAAGTGCTCAGTTTGAGTCTGATTATAGAAAAACAATAAACCCTGGTGAGCTACACGGAGGAATCGGCGGAACGTTTTTAGGGATTGATCCAGATCAAGAAGAAAAATTTTCTGGTGTTTCAAAGTTTGTAATAAAAGGTTCGTATCTAAATGAAGACGATCAAAATAGTGTGCTTATTGGAAAAAATCTTTTATATGAATACACTCCGATTGATGCACCAGGATTCCAAAATTTAAAAAATGTTACGATAGGTTCGCGAATTCGCGTTACTGTGGGAACAAACCAAAAAGAATATTATGTGAAAGGAATTGTTTCGAGTAAAGTGGATGAGTTTGATAATACGGTTATTGGCTTACAGAGTGAGGTTCGTAAAATGATTGGAAGAACAGATTTGAATGCAGGTACAATTGCAATCCAGCTTCTTCCTGGAAACGATCCTATTGCAGCAAAAGATTTTTTGATAAAAAATGGAGTTGGGGAATATGGACGAGTTCAAACAGCCGAAGAGGCTTTGCCAAAGTTTTTGCAAGATATGAAAAATACTTTCAATATTTTGGGTAGCGCAATTTCAGGTATTGGACTTATCGTTGCATCAATCACAATTTTTATTGTTATTTTTGTGAATGCAATTACACGAAGACGATATATCGGAATTTTAAAAGGTGTGGGAATAAATCGCAGAGCGATTTTGTATTCATATATGTATCAAGCATTTGCGTATGCGCTTGTCGGAATTGTCATCGGAATGTTTTTGGTTTTTGTGGTTATAAAACCATATTTCGTGGCGCATCCCATAAACTTTCCTTTTTCTGATGGAATTCTTGTTGCCGATATTTCTGGCACATTTTTGCGAGCATTTATTCTTTTGGTTACGACTGTTGTTGCAGGTTATATTCCAGCAAAAATTGTTATACGACAAAACACATTATCAGCAATACTTGG
The DNA here is from genome assembly GCA_964435545.1 of uncultured Candidatus Saccharibacteria bacterium. Lineage (GTDB taxonomy): Bacteria > Patescibacteriota > Minisyncoccia > Phycocordibacterales > UBA9973 > CAITQP01. The sequence continues at coordinate 13,513 of CAYSZI010000010.1, forward strand.
AAGATAAAATATATGCTTAAAGTTGAAAACCTAACAAAAATATTTGAGAGTGGCGATCAAAAAATTATCGCATTAAATAATTTATCTTTTTCTGTTCCAGAAAAACAATTTCTTACAATAGCAGGTCGTTCGGGTTCGGGAAAATCTACTTTGTTGTATCAGCTTGGACTTTTGGATTTGCCTACATCTGGAAAAGTTTTGATTGATGGTGTCGATATGGTTTCGATGTCAGAAAATTCAAGAACAGCAACAAGATTAAATGACTTAGGTTATATTTTTCAAGATTACGCTATTTTGCCAACACTTACAGCTCTTGAAAATACTGTCGTTCCACTTCTTATGCAAGGATACAAAATTTCCGAAGCCGAAGAAAAAGCAAAAAAGGCACTTGAGCGAGTTGGTCTTTTGGACAGAATGAATAATTTACCAAGCCAACTTTCTGGTGGTCAACAACAACGTGTGGCGATTGCACGTGCGATTGGTCATGACCCAAAAATAATTTTTGCCGATGAACCAACGGCAAACCTTGATTCAGAAACTTCTGAGCAAGTTATTAAAACTTTTCTTGATTTAAACAAAGAAGGGCAGACCATAATAATGGTTACTCACGAGCCAGAATATGCAAAAATGGCACATCGCACAATTACCATGAACGACGGAAAGATTGTGAGTGATGTAATGAATAGATAAAATAATATTTGCATTTTTTGTTAAAACATATAATCTTTAGCTATCTATGAATTTTCATGTTGTTACACTGTTTCCTGAAGCTTTTGACTCTTATCTAAAGGAGTCGATAATTGGACGTGCAATTAAAGAAAAAAGAATAAAGGTTTCTTTTGTAAACCCACGCAAGTTTGTGACAGGCAAATACAAAAAAGTTTGGCCAGATGGCAATGTCTCGCTTGTGGTCGACGATAGGCCATACGGCGGAGGTCCAGGAATGATTATTCGCGCCGAGCCAGTTTTGAAGGCGGTGGAAAGTATACAAAAAAATATTGAAAAAATTTCTGTAAAAAAGGGAATCAAAGCAAAAATAAAAGTTGTGAATTTTTCGCCTGCAGGCGAAAAATTCACAACTGATTTTGCCAAAAAATCCGTCAAAAAATACACCGACATAATTATGCTCTGCGGTCGTTATGAGGGTATAGATTCTCGCGTTGCGAAAATTTTGAAAGCAGAAGATGTTTCGATTGGAGATTATGTGCTTACCGGCGGAGAATTGCCTGCCATGATTTTGATTGATTCAATTTCAAGACAAATCGAGGGTGTACTTGGTAAATTTGATTCACTCGAAGAAGAGCGAATTTCATCAAGTGAATTCTATACTCGCCCAGAAATTTTGGAATATAAAAATAAAAAATATAAAGTTCCACCAGTGCTGTTATCTGGTGACCACAAAAAAATTGACGAATGGAAGCAATCAAATAAAAAGGTATAATAAATAGATGGAAACCCGCAACTGCCAAAATTGTAAAATTGATTTCGATATCGAAGAAGAAGATTTTTCTTTTTATGAAAAAATGAAAGTTCCGGCGCCTTTTTCTTGCCCTGATTGCCGTTTCAAAATGCGGGCAGTTTGGCGTAATGAGATTTCGCTTTACTCTGGTCAAAAATGCGGTTTGTGTAATAAAAGCATTGTGAGTATGTATAACCCAAATGGAAAATATTTGATTTATTGTAATACCTGCTATCGGGGAGATGGATGGGATTTTAAATCATATGCGATGGATTATGATTTTGATAAAACATTTTTTGAGCAACTTAATGAACTTATTTTGAAAGTTCCCAAAAACGCTTTACTTTCTGTTTCTGGCGCTGGTCAAAATTTAAACAGTGAATTTACAAATAGCGTAGGCGGATTAAAAAATTGCTTCTTCTGTTTTAATTGTGCCTGGGTAGATGATTCGCAATACTGCAGAGGCGTTACTTCTTCAAAGGAAATATTCGATAGTTATTTTTGCGATAAGCTTGATTGTTGTTATGAAAATGTTAATACGCAACAATGTTCATCTGTAACTCACGCACAAAATGCAGTTAGTTGTATAAATTCGCATTTTATTTTAAACGTAAGCGGTTTAACCAATTGTTTTGGTTGTGTGAATATTCGAAATAAAAGTAATTGTTTTTTTAACGAGCAATTGACCCCCGAAGAATATAAATCAAAAGTTAAAGAAATTTTTGGCAGTTATAAAAAAATGATTGAATTCAACGAAGAGTTTAAGAAGCTTTGTTTGAATGTTCCACATAGAGCAACTCATAATGTTAAAGCCCTTGATTCGATCGGAGATTATCTTTCAGAATGTAAAAATCTTAAATACTCTTTTGAAATTGTTGATGGAGAAAATTCTAAATGGGTTTTTTCTAGCCGAAAAGTTAAAGATTCGTACGGAACAATTGGATATGCAATAAAATCAGAACAACTCCTTGAAGTAGTATCAACCGGCGCGTCCTCCCATGTTATTGGAAGTTGGGCCTGTGATCTTTCTTCAAATTTAGAATATTGTGCGTCTTGTTTTCCAAGTAATTCAGATTTGGTTGGATGTGACTCAATGAAAAATTCTCAATATTGTATTTTGAATAAACAATATTCAAAAGAGGAATATGAAAAAGTTCGAAATCATATAATTTCAGAATTGATTTCAAAAAATCAGTATGGTCTTATGTTGCCACCTGGGTTGTGTCCATTTGCTTACAATGAGACTGTCGCGCAAGACAACATGCCTCTAAGCGAAGAGCAAGCTGTCTCAGAGGGTTTTAAATGGGAAGATAATATACAAACAACCAAAGGTAAAGAAACAATGCAGCCAGAAGAAATCCCTGATCATATAAAAGATATTCCAGGACATATAACATCCGAAGTTTTGAAATGTGTTTCTTGTGAAAGGAATTATAAAATAAATGACCAGGAATTACTTTTTTACAGAAAAATGAATTTACCAATCCCGCGTAAGTGTTTTTATTGTCGCCATAAAGACAGAATTGTTTTGCGTGGTCCATATCAATTTTGGAAAAGAAATTGCGATTTGTGTAAAAATGAAATCATGACAAATTTTTCTCCAGATAGAAAAGAAATAATTTATTGTGAATCTTGTTATCAAAAAGAAGTTTTGTAAATTTATGAAACTAATTCTCGCTTCAGATTTAAGTTTTTTATTGAAATATGGTTATGATTTAACTGGTATTCCAAAAGACCAAATGAAAATAGGGTATATTACGACTGCTTCAAAAGGAGATCGCGATAAATCATTTTTTATAAATGTGAAAAGGCAAATGAATAATACAGGATATGATTTTGAAGAAATAGATATTGAATCTAAGAA
>CAYSZI010000011.1:0-10360 GCA_964435545.1 uncultured Candidatus Saccharibacteria bacterium
TTTTGCACTTGAAAAGGGGAAAACGTATGCACTTGTTGGGCCAACTGGTGGAGGCAAAACGACAACGGCATTACTTATGGCACGACTATATGATCCTACTAATGGAAAAATTTTACTTTACGGAAAAGATATAAAAAGTTTTTCAAACGAAGATAGATCAAATAAAATTGGATTTATTCTACAAGAACCATTTTTGTTTACAGGGACGGTTCGTGAAAATGTTTTATATGGTAACGATAAATACAAAAATATTTCAAACGAAGATTTTGATTTAATTCTTGAGAAAAAAGGATTTGATGATTTACTAAAAAGATTTTCTGGGGGGTTAGATACAAAAGTTTCCGGAAATAGTGATTCTATTAGTTTGGGGCAAAAACAACTCATTGCTTTTATTCGTGCAGTTATGAGAGAACCAGATATTCTTATTTTGGATGAGGCTACGGCAAACATTGATACAGTTACTGAGCAATTACTGGATGAGGTTATAAAAAAACTTTCAAAAGATACTACAATTGTCATCATTGCTCATCGATTAAATACTATAGATAATGCGGATGAAATTTTCTTTGTTAATAACAAGGAAATTGTTAGAGCTGGAAATAAAGATGATGCAGTAGAGATGCTTCTTAAGGGAAAAAGAACAAGCTAGTTGTGCTATTTTTACCCCTTTTTATACGTTTGATTTATGACAATTTGTGCTAAAATTAGAGGGTCGAGGTTTTTTATTATGATTTTTGTGTAATATAGTATCTATATGTCAAATTCGCTTTCTTCAAAAAAAATAGCCATTATTGCTATTGTTGCAGTTATAATAATTGCAATGTGGTTTGTTATGAAAAAACCAAGTTCTGTTTCTAATGTACAAACTGCTGCTCAAGCAAAAGTGACTGAGACCGCTACAAGTCAAACTGCCGCTGTTGTAAATGCAGCACCTGTTGATCCTTCTGTCGAAGCTGTAAAGGCTAGCGGAAATTCTGATACAGCGCTTGAACAAGATGTTGCGTCTGTTGATGCGCAACTTAAGGGTTTTAGCTCAGATAGTGCTTCTGTAGCTAAATAATTATTTTTAATTTTTTAAAAAAACTATGAACAAAAAAACAATTATTAAAACTGGTGTTGGTATCGTTGTTGCGACGGCGATGGTGGTTGGTTCTGCAGGTTTGGTTTTTGCTCAAGACACAGCACAGAATTCAGGGACTAGCACTGTAAAAAGTTCTACAAAAAAAACACATGAGGCTAGTACAAAGAATACTGGTTCAAAGGCAAAAATTAACCAAAGTAAAAAAGTTGGTGATGCAAATACTGCTATTGATAAAAGAGTAAAGGATTTAAACGATCTTGTTTCTCGTGTTTCAGAAATGAAAAATGTAAGTAGTGCAGAACAAACATCAATTTCAAATTCTATTCAATCTGAAATAACAAATTTGAATAATTTGAAAACAAAAATCGAAGCAGACACAGACCCAGCTTCTTTAAAAGAAGACATAAAATCAATAACAGCCGATACAAGAATTTATGCGTTGGTGATTCCAAAAGATAGAATTCTTGCAGCATCTGACAAGGCAACAACTGTAATAAATATGTTGAATGCAATGGGTTCAAAATTGCAAACACGAATTACAGATGTTCAAACTTCAGGAAAAGATGTTGTAGCATTAAATTCTGCTCTTGCTGATTTTAACGCAAAACTTGCTGAAGCCACAAGCTTAAATGGAAGTATTGCAAGTGCAATTTCAACATTGACTCCAGACCAAGGAAACAAGACTGTTCTTGATTCAAACAATTTGGCCTTAAAGACAGCAAAGCAAAATGTTGCTAAAATTGATTCAGATTTAGCTTCTGCTCGTAAAGACGTAAAAACAATTATGGGTAAAGTTAAAGGTGTTGGTGCTGCTGCAACCGCGGTTACTGCTCCATCTGGAACAACCACTGATCCTGTAAATCAATAACATATATCGTTTATCATAAAAAAACCCTGCATGCGTGCAGGGTTTTTTTATGATAAAATGTCCTTGCCTATATTAAAATAATCGAACAAATACTATGAAATTTACAACAACAACCGTAAAGGGTGCTGGAAGAGGCAAGGAGCTCGGTTTCCCGACCGTTAACATGTTTGTTACAGATAATATACCCGTTTCGCTGAGGCCTGGAGTATACGCTGCTACGGCAATTATTGGAGGTCAAAAATATTTTGGGGCACTTTGTTATGGGCCAGCTCTGACCTTTGATGAAACAGAATACAAGCTTGAAATTTATCTTTTTGATACCCTTGGGTTTTATGCAAAAGAAGGAGAGTCGATCGAGATTGAAACAATCAAATATATAAGAGATATAAAAAAGTTTGATTTTCCAGAGCTTTTGATAAAACAAATGAACGAGGATGTTTTAAAAATTCGTAATGTGCTTAAAATATAAATATGAATAAAAATAATAATAAAAAATCTGTTCGCTTGTCTGCCAATGTAATTCCGATTCATTACGCCATAACTTTGAAGCCAGATTTAGAGTCGCATGTTTTTTCTGGGCATGAGACAGTTACTATTTCAATTTTAAAACCTACAAAAAATATAACACTGCACTCAAAAGAATTGGCGATAAAAAGTGCGAAGGTTATTTTTGGAAAAAATAACCTTCAACCTAAAAATATTGTTTATGATAAAAAACTTGAAACGGTCACTTTTGAATTTTTGAAGGCTTTGCCAAAAGGCAAGGTAAAATTGTCTATAATTTTTGAAGGAATACTTGCCGATAATATGCGTGGTTTTTACAAGAGTCAGTATGTTGTTGAAGGTAAAGAATATTTCATGGCAACGACTCAATTTGAGGCAACGGATGCAAGACGTGCCTTTCCTTGCTTTGATGAACCCTCTCTCAAGGCTGTATTCGATGTAAATCTTGTTGTGCCAAACGACAAGATGGCAATTTCTAATACCTTACCGACTTCTATAATCGAGCATGATGCTGGTTGTAAAATTGTTTCATTTGCGTCAACACCAAAAATGTCGACGTATTTGCTTGCATTTATCGTTGGTGATTTTGAATGGGTTGAGGCAAAAACAAAACGAGATGTTCTTGTTAGAGTTCTTACAACTCGCGGAAAATCTCATCAAGCAAAATTTGCTCTTGATGTTACAGTAAAGTGTTTAGAATTTTATGAGGAATATTTTGATATTCCATATCCGCTTAATACATTGGATATGATTGCAATTCCAGATTTTTCTTCGCTTGCGATGGAAAATTGGGGGGCGATTACTTTTAGAGAAATAGGACTTTTGTTTGACGAAAAAAATACATCTACCTCATATAAACAAATGGTTGCACTTGTTATTGCGCATGAGCTTGCACACCAATGGTTTGGAAATTTGGTGACAATGGAATGGTGGACTCATCTATGGCTCAATGAAGGTTTTGCAACATACATAGAGCATTTAGCGTTGGAGAAGCTTTTTCCAGAATATGATTCGTGGTCACAGTTTGTTGTGGGTTCTGCGGGGCATGGATTGGGTCATGCTTTAAAACTTGATGCTTTGAATAGCACTCATCCGATTGAAATAGAAGTACATAATCCAAATGAAATTGGTGAAATTTTTGATGCAGTTTCTTATGATAAAGGCGCAACTGTTATTAGAATGCTCGCAGAATTTTTGGGAGAAAAAGATTTTCGAGATGGTTTGCGTTATTATTTGAAAAAACATAGTTACAAAAATGCTAGTACGATACATCTTTGGGAGGCCTTTGAAAAGGTTTCAAAAAAGCCCGTAAAGAAAATGATGTCTACTTGGACACTCAAGCCAGGATATCCATATATTAAGGTTGAAAAAAACGGAAACAAAATAAAACTAACTCAAAAAAGATTTTTTTCAAATGCGACAAATTTGAAAAAGTCTTTAGATAAAACGGTTTGGCCAATCCCTTTGTCTTTTGTCGTGGATGGAAAAGAAGAAAACCTCTCTTTGTTTACAAAAAAAGAAATTTCTTTGCCTGTGCCAAGTGGTGACTGGTTTAAATTTAACGCACATGAGGGTTCGATGTATCGAACATTATATGGAAAAGATTTTGATGAATCACTAAAGAAATCGATTGAATCGGGTTTGTTATCAAAATCAGATAGGCTTGGACTGATTCGAGATGTTTTTTCATTTGCTGAAGCTGGTGAAATAAGTACGACAAAAGCGCTCGAAAAAATTTTGTTGTATAAAAATGAAAATGAATATGTTGTTTGGTGTGAAATTGTTTCAGGATTGTATTATTTGGACAATCTATTCTATGGAAAAAAGTTTTATAAAACTTTTAGAGAATACGCAAGAAGTATATTGAGTAATATTGTTTCAAGTGTTGGATGGGAAATTAAAGAAGACGAATCTGACAATACAATGCTTTTGCGAGCACTTGTTTTGGGAGCTGGTTCTTTTTTTGAAATAAATAGCATAATCTTGGAGTCTCAAAGATTGTTTTTGAATTTAAGCGAAAAACAAATTAATGCAGATTTGCGAGGGGTTGTTTTTTCTACGATTGCAAGAAGTTGCGGAGAAAAAGAATATGAAATGTTGCTTGGTATGTATCGAAGAGAAACTCTTCATGAAGAAAAAAATCGTCTCTTGTTTGCATTAGGTAAATTTAAAGATAAAAAATTGTTGAGCAAAACTTTGGATTTTGTTTTGTCTAATGAAGTTAGAATGCAAGATCGAAATAGGGGTTTTGTAAGTGTATTGTCAAATCCAATAGGGCGCGATATGGGATGGCTGTATGTAAAGAAAAATTGGAAAAAAATAGGGGAGGCTTACGGGGATGGAAACCATTTACTTTCAAGGCTTATCTCTGTTTTAAATCATAATACAACTATGGAATCCTACAAAGACATAAAAGCATTTTTCAAGATACACGAAGCTCCATCGGCCGAACGTACAATTTTGCAGACCTTAGAACATATTGATTCAAACATTAAATGGCTTGCACGAGATGAAGAAAAAATAACACAATGGTTTAAAAATAAGAAAAATTGGGAATAAATATATATAAAAATTATGATTATTAAAAAACTTGGGCACTGCTGTTTGCTTATAAAAATAAATAACGTAACTGTTTTGACCGATCCTGGTACGTATTCAACAATGCAAGATGAAATTAAAGGTATTGATTTGATTTTGATTACACATGAACATCCAGATCATTTTCACCTTGATTCAGTAAAAAAAATATTGGAAAATAACCCAGACGCAAAAATTATTACAAATAATTCGGTTGGAAAATTGCTTGATGTTGAAAAAATCTCGTACGAAGTTGTTGGCGAGGGCGATAAAAATAATGTACACGGAATTTTGATTGAAGGATTCGGTCGTACCCATGCAGAAATTTATAAAACATGGGGGAGTGTTGAAAATACTGGATATTTTATTGATGATAAACTTTTTTATCCAGGTGACGCTTTTACAAATCCAAATAAAAAGATTGATGTTTTGGCTTTGCCTGTTGCTGGACCTTGGATGAAAATTAGTGAGGCAATAGATTATTGCCTCACACTTAAGCCAAGAGTTTCTATTCCTGTACACGATGGAATTTTAAAACAATCTGGGTTGGTTCATCGTGTTCCTGCAAAAGTGTTTTCCGAAAATGATATTGAATTTGTTTCAATGATAGAAGGTGACGAGAAAGAGTTTTAAAACAATATTAAATAAAAATTCCCGCAATCGTGGGAATTTTTATTTGATATTATATTTCGTGTTCTGGTATCCATAATTTTTGGCTTTTTTCCATGTAGAAGGAAATTATAAAACCTAAAATCAAGATACATCCAAGCACGATAAATATTGTTTTAAATGGAAGGAAGATTATTGCGATTGCTCCCAATATTGGAGCGATAATATACGCTAGTGGACGAAGATCGCAAAATAAAGAAATAAGTCCTGGATCAGAATCTTGTGCAATTTTGTAAAAATGAATTTCTGTCATCGCTTCTACTGTTGCAGCACCAACACGCGATAAGAATAATATGATTCCTACTGTAAGAACGCTTGGTGTACTAAAAAATGCGAGTGCAAAAACACTTACTGTCATTATAAAAAATCCTATTGCACAAAGTTCTTTTTCACTTCGGAGCCAGTCTGCGAGTTTTCCAAGAGGGTAATCTAGTATTACGAATGTTGTAAGCATCACTGTAAATATTATACCCACAGAATCCCATGAGAAGCCAAGATATTGAGTTAGGTATATTGGTGTATAAATAACCATCCATGCATAGAAGAATTGCAAAATAAAATTTGCAGCCACAACATTGCGCAGAGTTTTTTCTTTTAATGTATGATGAATTGCAAAATGAGTTTTTTGTGGAAGGTATTTTGGGTCTATGTATGTAATAAATGTTGAAGAAATAACTATTGTGAGTATCGTAAAAATAATAAGTGCCGCCATATACATTCCAGAAAAACCAGCGAAATCTATAAAATTTGTTGCGATTAGCGGGCCAAGCATTGTTCCAACATTTCCAAGCAAAAGAAAGATACCTCTCAAATTTCCTCTACCTTCCTTGTCTGCAAGATGTGCAAAGAAAATGTTTAAAGAAAAAATAATAATATTTGTTGAAAATAAATATATAAGAAGGGCGACTATTTTTGTGGTATCAGAAAATGGAAGGCTGAGTACTCCAAGCGATAGTGCGTAGAGTGTTCCATAAAAAAGGAAAAACATTCTGTTTCCGTATTTTCTTAAAATTCCTTTTGAGTTTGAAAGAATAATTATTCCAATAGCAGAGCTTACAGCATACATTATTGCTGTCCAAGTCATACCAACACTTTTTTCTATGAAGCTTGAATTTGTAAAAAGTGTTATTGCTGTTGCAAAAGAAAATAAAAGGTTTCCAAAAAGAATACCGTGTCTCATTAATTTTATTCGTGGCATATATTGTAAGTATAAAGTCCAAAGATTAAAGTGTAAAGGTATATAAAAAAACGAAAGCATTCGCTTTCGTTTTTTTTGTTTGGTTTTTATACAGCCAGAAGTACTGGGATAACGAGCGGTCTTTTTGCTGTTTTTTGGAAGAGGAATTTTGAGAGGTTGTCGCCGAGCATACTGCGAGTTGCTTCAAAATTTACAATACCTAGAGCGTTACCGTTTTCTTCAAGAGTTGTTTTTACGATTTGGCGAGCTTCGTGCAAGAGGTCTTGAGATTCTTTGAGGTATACGAATCCGCGAGAAATAATATCTGGAGATTTTTTGAGTTTACCTGTTTTTGCATCGATTGTTGCAACGATAACGAACATTCCATCTTGAGCAAGCATTTGACGGTCGCGAATAACAACATCTTGTTCATCTCCAACTGTAAATCCATCCACCATCATAAGTCCTGATGCAGCTTTTTCTTTTCGGAGAACCATCTTTTTTCCGTCGGCACTGATTTCAATAATCGAGCCGTTGTCTGGAACTATTATGTGGTCTTCAGGTATTCCGACTTCCATCGCAAGTTCTTTGTGTGATTGAAGGAAAGAGTGCCATCCGTGAATTGGAATAAAGAATGTTGGACGAACTTTTTTGTGTAGCCATCTGACATCTTCTTTGTTTCCGTGTCCTGTTGCGTGAACAAAATCTTCTCCTGGTGTTCTGTAACTAATTATTTTTACGCCTTGTCTTGCAAGTCCATCTTTCATTCTTTGAACTTGGCGTTCGTTTCCTGGAATGATTGAGGCAGAAAGAATAATTGTGTCACCCTTTTTGAGCATAAACTTTTTGTGAGATTTGTTTGCGGCACGATTGAGCGATGCAAATTCTTCACCTTGTGCGCCGGTCATCAAAATAATTATTCGATCAGGAGGATAATTGTCTACATCTTCAATCTGAATGATTGTATCTTTTTTTGGTTTCAAAAGCCCGGCTTCGATTGCGACTTCAATGTTTCCTTTCATTGAACGTCCGTCTAGCACAACTTTTTTACCCAAGTCTTCTGCGATTTGAATTACTTTTATAAGACGAGTGATGTGTGAAGCGAAAGCTGCAATAATCAAACGACTTTTAATTTTTTTAATTAAATTTTCCAAACCTTGGTGAACTTTTATTTCAGGAAGAGAGAAACCTTCGTTTTCGATGTTTGTAGAATCTGTCAAAAGAAGAAGAGTTTTTTCTTTATCAAAAATTGCATATTCTTTTTCTTCGCTGTCGGAAACTATTCCGTCTACTTGGTCGAGTTTGTAATCGCCTGGAGTTACAATATTTCCGTTTGGAGTTTCGATCATAAATCCAACTGAGTCAGGAATTGTGTGAGTTACACCAAAAGTGCGAATACGCATTTTGCCGATAAGAAGTGTTTCGTTTTTTTCGATAACAATTGTATTTAGTGGAGGAAGATGAGGGAATTCTGCTTGGCGTTTTTTCATCATGAGCACAGTAAGATTTCTTGAATATACTGGCGGGTTTCCAATACGTGAAAGAACAAGAGGAACTCCTCCAATGTGATCTAAGTGTCCATGTGTTACAAGAAGCGCGCGAATTTTATCTTTTCGTTCCTCTAAGTATGTTGTGTTTGGAATAACATAATCGATACCAGGAGTTTCTTCTGTTGCAAAATGCATACCAGCATCGATAACGATGATGTCATCTTTTGTTTCGATGGCTGTCATGTTTTTTCCAATTTCTTCAACTCCACCAAGTGGAATGATTCGGTATACACCTTCTTCGGGCGGTGGAATCATTGGGCCACGAGGCTTTTTTGAAGCAGTTTGAGTTGGACGAGGTTGAGAATGATGTGCTTGTTGAGGAGCTTTGCCGCCTTTTCTTTTGTGTTCAAATTTTGGGTATTGATATGAAGGGCGTGAAGTGCGTTGAGCTGCATTTCCTTGATATGCGATTTGAGCGGGAGTTTTTTGTAGAGGATTTGTTTGTTGCGGTCGAGGTGTAGTTCCATTTTGATTAGGGTTTTGTGTAGGTCTACTGTTTGGATTGTGATATGGACGACGTGGGCCTTGGGAGAAAGGTCGGCTTTGTTGAGGTCTTTGTGCTCCAGTATTTTGGACTGGAGGTGTATCAGATTTTAATGATTGTAATATTGCTCCAAGTGGAGACTTTGGTTTTTGTGGACGGGGCATGATAGTAAATAGAGAGTAGCGTATTAATAATAATTTTTAATTTTTTGAGAACATTTTCCAGACATGGTCTGTTTCGATGTACCAATTGTTTTCGCCAAAAAATCGATCTTCTGGGCGAGTGATAGATGAAAGTTTAATTCCATCACTTAATTCTTCGCGCACAACATAAATATATGAAGGAGAGTAAATAAAGACAGCAGGCATGTCGTTATTTATTTCTTTTTCAAATTTTTTGTATATGGTTGCTTGCTTGTCTTTGTCTAGTGTATTTCTTCCTTGTTCTAGTAATTTGTCGGCAGTAGGGTTTGCATAACCAGAAATATTTAAACCAGGGCTTGTTCTTTGTGATGAGTCCCAAAATGCGAATAGGTCGGCTTGATTTGAAACAACTTGTCCAAAGAATAATGATTGAAATTTTCGTGGACGAATTATGTCTTGGTTTAGACTTCCTGTTTCGTAAACTTTTGGAATTGCTTCGATTCCTGCTGAGCGTAGGTTGTTTACAATGTGGTCGATTGATTGTTTTAATTCAGGTGTATCGTTTGTGTCGATCTCAAATGAAAGTCGAATAGATTCTTTTTTTGAAATATTTTTTGCGTAAATACCATCATCTCCAATTTTCCATCCGTCTTTTTCTAAAATTGTTTTTGCGAGAGCGATATTTCCGCTACTGTTTTCTGGCTTGTCGTCATCTGTTAAACGAATGCTTCGAGGTATCGGACTGTTTGTTGTTTCGCCATAGCCATACAAGACATCGTTTACGATTGCTTCTTTGTTGATTGCTGTATTAATTGCTAGGCGTACTTTTGGATATGTAAAAATTTTTGCTTGGCTTTGATTGAAAAATAATCCGAAAATTCTAGGTAGTGGTGTTGTTATTATTTTGGATCCACTTTTTGAAAGTATAAGAGCGTCTTTTGGATCAATTCCTCCCATTGTATCGATGCTTCCAGAATTGTATGCACCTATTAAATCAGTTTCGCTTGCATAAAATTTCATTACTATATTATCGATAAGCGGAGAATCGTCTGAAGAGTTTTTTCTGTAAATTGAAAGATTGTAATACTCAGGTATACCAGAAGAGTTTTGTGAAATTTTTGAAACCTTATACCAGCCACTTCCGATTACGTTTGTTGTGTTGTTTGTACTGTATGCCCAATTGTCGTAAGAAACATTTTGCCAAACATGTTTTGGTAAAATTCCTAAAATTGTATTTTCTAAAAATGGGGCATATGGTTGTTTTAGTGTAAATGCAATTGTTTTTGAATCAATTACTTTTGCACTAA
>CAYSZI010000011.1:10370-16109 GCA_964435545.1 uncultured Candidatus Saccharibacteria bacterium
CACTAACGCCTTCCCATGTTATACGTTCAGTACTATTTAGTGTTGGATTTTTTGCTGAGTCAATTGTAAATAAAACATCGTCGGCGGTGATTTGTTGACCGTCTTGGAAATAAGCTTTTTTGAGTGTGAATGTATATGTGAGATTGTCGTCTGATATTGTATATGAATCGGCGAGATCTGTTTTTAGATTTCCATCAGAATCTTCTTTCATTAATCCTCTAAATACAAGTCTTACTATATCGTGGTCTGCGTCTGTTACAGCAAGGAGGGGGTTGATGTATCTTGGTGTACTAATTAATCCTTCGTTTAATGTTCCTCCGTTTGTAGGAATTGTTACAAGGAAACTTTGGCTCACGTTGTTTATTATTCTAAGTATCCCAATAATACATAAAACAATCGCAAGAATAAAAATTATTCTTTCGATTATGGAAAAAGTTCCAAGAGCACGTTTAACTTGAGTGCGAAAAGACATATTAATATGTTGTTTTTTTGTTTTAGAAAACGGAATTGTACTAACGAGCTATGATTGCAAATACGCTAAGAGCGATAAAAGCAAAACCAAGCACGATTGTGGCAACAAAGAGTACCTTTTCAAATCCACGTTTTGTTCGGAAAGCATTGATTCCACTAGAACCTCCAAAAGAGCCACCAACACCGGCAGTAGAAGGCTGTAATAGTACTACAACGACAAGAATGACTGATATGATTATCTGTGCAATCGGTAAAAATTTGATTAGAAGTGTGTGGAACATTGCAGGGAAAGTATGCCATATTGAGGTCAAAAATGCAAATATTATTCAAAATATCCTTATTTTTTAAGGTAAATTGACTTTGATTGTATACGAGCATAGAATGAATGTGAATTTTTTCATTCACATCCACAAATATTTTTAAAAGCGCAGTATGAAACTACTAAGTTCGCCAAGTTTTTATTTTATTACAGCTGCAGCATGTTATGTTGCGATTAATCTCATTGCTGAGCACAGACTAGCTAAAATGAGTAATCTAACTATAGTTGCTTGCTATAGTATGATTTTATTAGTCACCTCGTTGTTTTTGAGGCAGGTGTTTAAGACAGATGACCCATGTTATGATTTTCCGTCAGGAAATGTATTTTGGTGGGTATTTGTGCTAGGCATATTTTTTGTTGTTGGTGATATTTGTTATTTCAAAGCTTATAATCTGGGCGGAAGTTCAGAGTTCGGTATGGCTGTATTTGGAATTACGCCAGTTATGGTGTCAATTGTAAAATATATCAGATACAGAGAGGCATTGAGTGTAAATCAGATTATCGGATTTCTTTTTTTATTTATAGGTATCATACTTATAATTAGCGAAAAATCTTCCAATAAATAAAAAGCATCATTAAAATAAAAAATCTTGTATTTTGTACAAGATTTTTTTTATTGTGTTTTTTTGTGTGAATCAATCACGAGTTTTTTTGTAAATTTTTCTTTAAATCAATTAGCTTTAGAAGCTTATCAATATATTTGTTATATAAAAATATAACTATTGATATTAATATTGCTGCTAGGCTAAAGAATATTTTTATTTTTTGCTCAGTTTGTGGCTGAGCTCTTGCAATGCAAAGCATAACGAGTAACATTCCTGAACCTGCTACCAACATAGCTGGAGTAGAAATTTTACCTGTCATCTCTGTTTTTATGGCTATTACTGTTTCGGTGGATGATAACATAACCATCCCCAATAAAAATAAATTTACCGCCATTGTCTCAAATGATTTATCTGTTATGAAACTCACAACAGACACAATTATCGAAACCCAAAAAATGGCTTTGTGAATTGTCGTTTTTTTCATTTTTAATATTATTTTGTTTAAAAAAATAATAACACTTATTTTTAAATAAAGCAAGGGCTTGTTGATTACTCGTTGCATGTATAATATGTATCCATTACAAGTTTAATAATCAATAATTTTATGTCCAAACAAACAATTTTAGAACCGCTCGGTGATCGAATTATTGTAAAAGAAATAGAGGGAGGTTCTCACGAAGAAAAAACAAAGTCGGGTATTATAATTCCATCTACAATTTCGGCAGATAAAGGCGGAGGTTCAAAAAAAGGAACAGTTGTTTCTGTGGGTCCTGGGAAAATAAATGATGATGGAAAAAGAACACCAATTTCTGTTAAGAAAAACGACACAATATTTTTTCAGTGGGGTGATGAAGTAACAATTGAAGGAGTAAAATATTTTATTGTCCGTGAAGATAATGTTTTAGTAGTAATTAAATAAAACTATGAGTAAAAAAATTCTTTATGGTGAGGATGCAAAGAAGGCGTTAATGCGCGGTATAGATGCAGTCGCCGATGTAGTAAAAATTACAATTGGTCCACGAGGACGCAATGTTGTTTTTGAAAAAAGCTATGGTTCGCCAATGATTACAAATGACGGAGTTTCGATTGCAAAAGAAATTACGCTTTCAGATAAATTTGAAAACATGGGCGCAGAGATTGTAAAAGAAGTTGCTTCAAAATCAAATGACGTTGCGGGCGATGGAACAACGACTTCTGTTGTGCTCACGCAAGCGCTCGTAAAAGAAGGTTTGAAAAAAACTGTCATGGGTGCAAACCCAATGTTTGTCCGTCGCGGAATTGAAATCGCAACTTTTGATGTCGTGACTGCTTTGAAAGGCATGGCAAAACAAATAAGGACACGCGAAGAGGTTTGCCAAGTTGCAACAATTTCTTCTGAATCTGATGAACTTGGAAAAATAATTGCCGATACAATAGATACTGTTGGAAAAGATGGAGTTGTGACAGTTGAAGAGTCTCAAGCATTTGGCGTCGAGAAAGAGGTAACTCAAGGAATAAAATTTGATAAGGGTTATGTTTCTCCTTATATGATTACAAATTCTGAAAGAATGGAAGCTGAGTATTCTGAAGTTCCAATTTTGATTACAGATAAAAGAATTTCTTCACTAAAGGATGTTCTTCCACTTTTGGAAAAACTCGCACAGTCTGGAAAAAAAGAATTGGTTATTATTGCCGAAGATATTGATGGTGAAGCGCTTGCAACTTTTGTTGTAAACAAATTACGTGGAGGTTTTTCGGTTCTTGCTGTAAAGGCGCCGGGGTATGGTGATTCTAAAAAAGAAATTTTGGAAGATATTGCGGTGACCGTGGGTGCAACGGTTATCACTGAAGATGTTGGATTGAAATTTGAATCAATCGAAATAGCACATCTTGGAAAGGCACGTCGTGTTGTTGCTACAAAAGATACAACAACGATTGTTGAAGGAAAAGGAAAGAAATCAAATATTGAAGAAAGAGTTTCTCAATTAAAAAATAAATTAGAAAATACAAAAGGTAAATTTGATATTGAAAAAATTCAAGAGCGTATTGCAAAACTTGCAGGCGGAGTTGCTGTTATTCGTGTTGGTGCTGCAACGGAAACCGAAATGAAATATTTGAAATTAAAAATTGAGGATGCTGTGAACGCAACGAAAGCTGCGATTGAAGAAGGAATAGTTGCTGGTGGAGGAGTTGCTTTAATAAAAGCTGGAGCAAAAGTGCTTGCGACAAAAAAGCACGCAAATGAATCTGCTGATTTTCATGTTGGATACGATATTGTTTTGAAGGCCCTTTCTGCACCGCTTCGACAAATT
The DNA here is from genome assembly GCA_964435545.1 of uncultured Candidatus Saccharibacteria bacterium. Lineage (GTDB taxonomy): Bacteria > Patescibacteriota > Minisyncoccia > Phycocordibacterales > UBA9973 > CAITQP01. The sequence continues at coordinate 13,997 of CAYSZI010000011.1, forward strand.
GCAATCAATGCAGGTAAAGATGATGGCTCGGTAATTGTAAAAGAAATTATGGAAGGAAAAGGGAATGTTGGTTATGATGCAAAAAACGATGTGATGATTGCAGATATGATTTCAGCTGGAATTGTTGATCCTGTGAAAGTTACTCGAAGTTCACTTGAACATGCTGCAAGTGCTGCTGCAATTTTACTTACAACAGAAGTTGCAATTGCAGAAGAATCAAAACCAGAAAAAGCTGCAGCAAATCATGGAATGAATGGAATGGATTACTAAATATTTTTTAATTTTTTTGAAGAAAAATTATGAACGCACGAAATCCCCACATTTGGGGATTTCGTGCGTTCATAATGATGGTATAATTTACACGTATGTCTTCAAAAGAAAAAAAACTCGTTCCTTTCATTATTGAATCATCTGATGTCGAAAAAGTTCCAAACGTAAAAATTACAGTTGATGGAGCGATCTTGGTTAATGGTTCTAAGTATGGTGACTATAAATATGTTAGCCATTTACAAAAACAAAAAAACGGAATTTATAGTTTCCAGTCTCCTAAAAACGATGATGTCGTTTGTAGATTTTTTGTTGATCCAGAAAATCCAAAAGATGAATTTCCATTTATTGAAATCGATACAAAAAATCACAGCGTTTCGGTAAAAGATTTTTACTGGACATCACTAAGCGGAAAAAAGTTTTTAGATAGTTATTTTGCAATCATCGATCCTGTTACTGAAAGTATTGTTTTAAAGACAAGCGGTGATTCTCGAGATGATAGAAATGAAATTGTTGTAAACAATATTCCTTGGAAGACAAAATTTTATGAAGTCGGTGCAGCTTTGAGTTATCAAGGATGTGTACTTGTCATTGCTCGAAAGCGAGATACTCAAAATAGTTTGTACGTAAATGATAGAGAATGGTCATGGCCTGTTCACAAAGACCCAGAAGTTAAAAAACACGAAGAGATTGTAAACTTTTCTACAAATGGTGCTGGTGTTGTAGCTGCAGTTATAAGTTCAACAAAAGCTGAAAGAAATAAGTTTCATGAGTATGTTTTTATTGGAGATAATTTGGGAGCAAAGATGGAATGGAAAACAAAATTCGATTCTGCTGGTTCTGAAGATCCTCTAAATGTTGTTGTCGATAAAAATTCAGACAACGTTGCGGTTATAGGAATGATAAAGGGTGTTCCAACACTTGTAATTGACGATGTTGTTTGCAAGTTGAGTTCTGAGCCTCATAATGTTGAAAAATTTAGATTTGAAAACGGCGTTGTTTTTTTGCAATACAAGAATGCTCTAGCTAAAGAGTTTGCGGAAACAATTTCGCTTTTAGAAGATGCACATGAAATTCAGTCCTATAAAGACGAGCTTGAGGATTCAGAAGAAAAGATTTTTATGTTGCGTGAAATAATGAATAAGACAGGATTGAATCCAACAGAGGTCTTGGATTACCTAAGTAAATATGCCACTCTGGGCGGGGAATTAAAAAAGGAAAGAGAAAAGAGTGAAAAATTTTTTGAATTGAAAAATGATAATGCAATTCTCGAATCGCAGAAAAATTATTTAGAAAGCGCGTTAAATACAGAAAAAGACAAGAGTCATGAACTCGAAGAAATGATTGATGATTTTGAAAAGTTATTAGTTGATATGGATAAGGTTGTTACTGGAGTAAATGATATTCTTGTTAAGAACGCTCCAGTAAAAGGTGTTTGGTCAAGCAAGGCAAAAATCACAAAAGATGTGTACGAAGAATTGGCTGGATTGATTGGAGGTAAAATAAAAAATCTTGAACCTCAAAATCCTCCAGAAAAAAAAGACCAAACAGAATCTTCAGCACCAAAGAAAAAAGAAAGTAATAAAAGTAATGATTGGTTTAAATAATTTTTGAATATTTTTTATGTTTTTAAAAACCCCTTTAAAATAGGGGTTTTTAAGTACCAAAATACCCTTTAGAATAGGGTTATTTTGAAGGGTGTGTATATGTGCTTGACATTACTTTGCGCTTCATATAGTATATTCCTCGGTGGCTCGTATGAGCGCCATTTTATATCAAAAGAGCTTAAAAAAGAGCGACGCCGGTATAAACTTTCCAAACATTGATAAATGAATAGAGTATATAG
>CAYSZI010000012.1:0-15350 GCA_964435545.1 uncultured Candidatus Saccharibacteria bacterium
CATCTTGTTCCACTTAAGAAAAAAACCTACCTACCGTAGGTTTTTTTCTTTTTATTTAGGTTTTAAAAATACGAATTTTGTGCTAGAATGATGGTTCAATGAAAATATTAGATACCTTATTTGGGGGTGATGTCAATAAGTTTGCAAAGAGCGTTCAGCCTATCGTTTTAAAGGTTGCGTCTCTCGAGGATGAACTAAAGGCGCTTCCAGATACAGCTTTTGCTGAAAAAACAAATAGTTTTAAAGACCGCTTAAAAAATGGCGAAACTTTGGAAGATATTCTTCCTGAGGCTTTTGCTCTTGTCCGTGAGGCTTCACGTCGTACACTGGGGCAACGTCATTATGATGTACAGATAATAGGAGGTATTGCACTTCATCGCGGAAATATTGCCGAAATGAGAACTGGTGAAGGAAAAACTTTGGTCGCAACTCTTCCAACATACTTAAATGCACTTACAGGCCGGGGTGTTCATGTTGTCACAGTCAACGATTATCTTTCACGCCGTGATGCTGTTTGGATGGGTCAGGTATATCAATTCCTTGGACTTTCTGTGGGTGTTATAAATTCTCAAAACGTTTCATATTTATATGACCCATCTCATACCGAAAAAGAAACTGAGAAGGAGTCTGTTGCGGTTTATAAAGTTGTTTATGATTTTTTGAGACCGTGCTCACGCCGTGATGCATATCATGCAGACATAACTTACGGAACAAACAACGAATACGGTTTTGATTATCTTCGCGATAACCTTGCAACATCTGCAAGCAATTTGGTTCAACGTGAACATCATTATGCTGTCGTGGATGAAATCGATTCAATATTGATCGATGAAGCGCGCACTCCTCTTATTGTTTCTTCGGACTCAGAAGAGTCTGGAAGTTTTTATAAAACATTTGCAGATATCGCTTTGCGGTTGATTCAAGAAGAAGATTACACTGTTGATGAAAAAAGAAAAGCTATTTCTCTTACCGACGCGGGGATTACAAAAGCAGAACAAGCTTTGGGTATAAATAATATTTATACAGAAAAGGGAATTAAATATGTTCATCATTTAGAAACTGCTGTTCGCGCGAAAGCACTTTTTTTGCATGATAGAGATTATGTTGTACGTGATGGTGAAGTAATAATTGTTGATCCATTTACAGGACGCATGCAACCAGGCCGCCGTTGGAACGAAGGACTTCATCAAGCAATCGAAGCAAAAGAAGGTGTAAGAATTCAAAAAGAAACTCGCACAAGTGCATCTATCACATTTCAAAATTATTTTAAATTTTACGAGAAACTTTGTGGAATGACTGGAACTGCAAAAACAAGCGAAGAAGAATTTCGAAAAGTTTATGATTTGAAAGTTGCAATAATTCCAACACACAGAAATATAAAACGTGTTGATCATAACGATTTAATTTTTCAAACTGAAAAAGGAAAATGGCAGGCAATCGCAAAAGAAGTCAAGGTTCGTCACGAAAAAGGTCAGCCAGTTTTGATTGGTACAATTTCAATTGAAAGAAATGAATTACTTTCTGCCTATTTACGTGATGTGGGTGTTCCGCACACATTACTTAATGCAAAAAATCACGAAAAAGAAGGTGAGCTTATTGCTCAAGCTGGAAAACGTGGAGCTGTAACCGTTGCAACAAACATGGCAGGTCGTGGTATCGATATTATTTTGGGTGGAACTCCAAGTAGTGATGAGACAAAAGAAGAAATTCGAAAATTAGGCGGTTTGTATGTTTTGGGAACAGAACGTCATGAAGCTCGTCGTATCGACAATCAGCTTCGCGGTCGTGCCGGACGTCAGGGTGATCCCGGAGAAACTCAATTTTACGTATCTCTCGAAGATGATTTGATGCGCGTATTCGGTAGTGATCGCATGAAAAATATGATGGGACGTTTTGGTATTCCAGAAGATCAGCCTATTGAAAACGGAATGATAACAAGCGCTCTTGAAAGTGCACAGAAAAAAATCGAAGGATTTCATTTTGATGCACGTAAATATACACTCGAATACGATAACGTGCTTTCACATCAGCGCGGAATTATTTACGCACGTCGCCGCACAATGTTGCTTGCGAAAAAAGATGACATGGAAAAATATCTTGCCGATTTTGTTGGCGAAAATTCATCTTCAAAAAATGAAGTTAGTTCTGTTTTGGATGCAGATGTTGCAGAAAATCCTGTTGCAAAAATTGTTGACGAAAAAAGAAAGCTTATTGGCGACGAAGGATTTTTTGAAACATTTCGAAGAATTGTTCTTTTTGTTACTGACCAGCTTTGGATTGAACATTTAGAGACAATGGAATATTTGCGTTCGTCTGTAAATTTGCGTGCGTACGGAGGACGTGAGCCACTTGTCGAATATCAACGCGAAGGTTTGCGTTTGTTTCGAGACATGGAAGCAGGTTTTCGAGCTCAAGTTTGTGATTTGATTGGAACGATTTCTGTACAAACAACTGCAAATGTTCAATCGGCTCCTGTTGAACAGGAAAAACCTAAAACTTTTACCGCAACTCATGTTGAGCCAGAAGAGCTTACAGGAAAAAGAGAAATAAATTCTCCGCTCAATCAAGATATTCAAAACAATCAAAGTAAAGTTGAAGAAAAAGTAGGTAGAAATGATCCATGTCCGTGTGGAAGTGGCAAAAAATATAAAAAATGCCATGGAGAGTAAATAAGATTAATATAATTTATTTTTGTTATGGAAAGTTGGCCAACTCAAAAACCTAAAGGGGAAATAAAAGAACAAGTAAAAGAAGTTAACAAGGCTCTTGATGTTTGTGTGTCACCTCCATCATTAAAAAAGGGATTCCTTCAACTTTCTATTGAAGAAATAAAAGAAAAATATCCAGAAAGATATAGTGCGTATTTAAAGATTCTCCGCTCTGAAAAAAATAATCAAAATATAAATGAGGTAGAATTGTCGAATATTCAAGAATGGATAAGTGCCTTAAATAATCTAGACAATTATATTAGCACTCACCAAAATAAAAGAGAAACTAGGATTTTAAGAGAAAAACAATTTACTGTATTTGAAGATATAAGAAATTCATTTGAGCAAGGTAAAAAAGAAGGATATATAAAACTCCCAACCGGTGTTGGTAAAACAATTCTTTTTTCTCAGGTGGTTGAATCTCTGGGCATGAAAACTTTGATTTGTGTTCCATCTAAAATTCTTATTGGTCAGACAGGAGAAAAACTTGAAGAATTTACCGATCTTGAGTTTGGAAAATATTATCAAGAAGAAAAAGACTTCTCAAAGGATGTTACTATTATTACTTACGCATCCCTTATAAGAGGAATTGAAAATGGAACCATAAATCCCAAGGATTATGGCGTATTAATTCTTGATGAAGCACACAAAGCTCTTGGTGAAAAAACTTCAGATGCTATAAATAAGTTTGATTGTATTAAGCTTGGTTTTACTGCTACACCAAAATATACGAATGAAAAACATGTTAGGAATATTCTTGAACACGAAATTCATAGCATGAGTATTTCAGAGGGTATAAAAAGTGGTCTAATAAATCGTTTTAAATCAATTTTTGCGCACACGGAAGCTGATCTTTCTAACGTAAAGATAGTAAATGGCGAATACGATCAAGAGGAACTTGAAAAGGCTATAAATACTCAATCAAGAAATATTTCTGCTGTTCAACTTTACAAAGAAATGTTTAATGGGCAAAGCGCTCTAACGTATTGTTCGAGTGTTGCACATGCCCAAGATATGACCGATCTTTTTAATAAACATGGGGTATCTGCCGCAGTTATTAATGGAGAAACAACTCAAGATGAACGTGATGATATTATTTCTAAATATCACACAGGAGAGATTAAAATGCTTTGTAGTGTCAAAGTCCTTATTGAAGGATTTGATGAACCTCATGCAAGCATTGCACTTAATTTGCATCCGACACTTTCGAAGGTTGATGCTGAACAACGCTCTGGTCGTGTGCTACGCCTTGATAAGGATAATCCAGACAAATGGGCATACGTTGTTGATTTTATAGATAAAAATGCAAGGCGTCCACAAGTTACATTTCCACAAATCGCAGATGCGAGTGAGCTTGATGTTGATATAAAGTCATCAGAAAAGCCTCGTGGTCGCGAGGGCGGTGGAAGAGATAAGGCAAAACTTAATATACCTCAAATTCAAGGATTAAAAATAATTATTGATTCGGAAGAAATAATGCAGATGACAAGAGAATCATTGCTTCTCGAGCAGGTATTCGAGCGTAAAAAATGGACATACGACAGTCTTCGTGCGGATGTTTTAGCAAAATGGATTAAATCCTCGGGTGATTATAAGGAAAAAGTTGCGGAAAATCGCTGGCCTATTATGGACACGTTAACAAAAATGCCAGAATTTCCAAAAAACAAGGATGGTTCAAACGATTGGGATGCATTTTTAAATAGAGAAAGAAAAAAGACGTGGACATACGACAGTCTTCGCGCAGATGTTTTAGAAAAGGGTATTAAGTCATCGGGTGATTATATTGAAAAAACCATGGAAAATAAATGGATAATTGTTAATAAATTAACAAAAATGCCAGAATTTCCAAAAAACAAGGATGGTTCAAACGATTGGGATGCATTTTTAAATAGAGAAAGAAAAAAGACGTGGACATACGACAGTCTACGTGCAGATGTTTTAGAAAAGGGTATTAAATCCTCAGCCGACTATACGGAAAAACAAATAGAGAACCAATGGCCTACTTCAGTAACACTAATAAAAATGCCAAGATTTCCCAAAAAAGAAGACGGTTCAAATGATTGGGATGCATTTTTAAATAGAGAAAGAAGAAAGACGTGGACATACGACAGTCTTCGCGCAGATGTTTTAGCAAAGGGTATTAAGTACCGAGCTGAATACATAGAAAAAACAAAAATAAATCAATGGCCTAATTTTTTAACACTAACAAAAATGCCAAGATTTCCCAAAAAAGAAGACGGTTCAAATGATTGGGATACATATTTTAAATAGAGAAAAACGATGATTATTAATAACAATATTATTGTTTCTTGTTTTTACTTGAATAAGTGTTACGCATAATATTTTTAAAAAAATATGAAAAAAAATAATGTTGTAAAAAAAGAAGACCAAAAGAGAATTGTGAACTTTTTTTATGAAATTGGTACAATGCGAAAGCTTATGCGAATGCATCGGCAAGTGCTTTTGACGGACGATATGTCTGATAGTATTGCTTCGCATTCATATCGAGTTGCGATTATTGGTTGGTTTTTGGCAAAGGAAGAAAAAGCTGATCCTTATAAAACTGTGATGATGAGTTTACTTCACGATATGAGTGAGGTGAGAAGCAACGACCACAATTGGGTGCACAAAAAATACATAAAAATATTTGAAAGCGAGATTGAGGAAGAGCAATTGGGAACTTTGCCATACCCGGATTTGAAAAATTTTATAAGTGAATACCAAGAGCGAAAAAGTATTGAATCTGTCATTGCAAAGGATGCGGATTTACTGGATCAAATTCTTCTTTTGCGTGAATATGAATGGTCTGGTAATAAAGAGGCTCATCTTTGGTTGTACGGAAAAGGTTCGGCAAAAACAAATGCTCAGTTGGAAAAACTAAAAACAGAATCAGCAAAAAGAATTGGTGCAGAAATTTACAAAGTAAATCCATCTGATTGGTGGAATACACTTTGGACATCAAATAATAGATAATTTATTATTTTTATAAATATGAAAACTAAAACACAAATTTTGTTGATACATGGGGGAATGACTTTTAAAAATCGAAAGGACTATTTGGAATATTTGCGAACGCGTGAAATTTCTTTTGAAAAAAAAGGAAAATGGAGTGATGAATATTTGAATAAAAAACTCGGGAAAGATTTTGAGATTATTCGTCCAAAAATGCCGCTTGCAGAAGATGCAAAATACGAGGATTGGAAAATACATTTTGAAAGAATTTTGCCTTTTTTAAAAAATAGATTTATTTTGATCGGGAATTCTTTGGGAGGAATTTTTTTGGCGCAGTATTTGTCGGAAAATAAGTTGCCTAAAAAAGCATTGTCTGTTTTCCTTGTTTGTCCGCCCTTTGATAGAACTTTATCCACCGAAGATTTGGTTGGGGGATTTAAACTAAAGTCCGATTTGTCATTGCTTGAGGAAAATACAAAAAAACTTCGTCTGTTGTTTTCAAAAGATGACGATGTTGTACCTGTCGCTCACGCTGAAAAATATGCAAAAAAAATAAAAAACGCTGAAATCATAATTTACGAGAGTAAAAATGGTCATTTTAAGGTTCCAGAATTTCCAGAAATCGTAAAAATGATAAAAAGTGACTGTAAATAAATCAATAAGATTTTTTTGACAAAAAATCAAAATTGTTTTAATATACAACCAATTGCACGGTTGTTTTTGGTGTTTACCCCAAAGGTTTTTTTATAGAGATTTTCGGGGTAATCACCATTAATTAATCATCATTTAAAATTTAAAAGCGAAATGCAGAACGCAGAAATTAGGAATCGAAATTCCGATTTAGTAAGAACAAAGCTAAATCCAGTAAGATTATGGAGACATTTTGCCGACATTTGCGGCATGGAACATGGCTCTGGAAATGAGTTTTTATTATTGACTCATATCGAGCAGATTGCAACACGTAGTGAGTGTGTTTCGGTACGAGACGAGAACAATAATTTTCTTGTGTACGTTCCGGCTTCAAAAGGCCTGGAAGATAGGCAAGTTGTTTGTCTTCAAGCGCACCTTGATATGGTGTGCGAAAAAAGAAAAGAAGTACAAAATATTTTTCCAATCGAGCTCGTTTTGGGTGAAGATGGAAAATTGCGCGCAAATGGGTCAACGCTCGGTGCTGACAATGGTATAGGGGTTGCGGCAATGATTGCTGTGATGACAAGTGAAGAAATAAAACACGGACCGCTTGAGCTCCTCTTTACTTCAAAAGAAGAGATTGGTCTTTTGGGCGCAAAAGGTTTTGATTATTCACTGCTTAGGAGCAAAAAAATAATCAATCTGGATTGTGAAGACGATAGTTTGTTTTGGGTGGGTTGCGCTGGTGGCAGCGTAATGCATGGAACATTTCGCCCTGAATTAATACATCACCAAGTTAACAAAGACACTATTCAGTTTGCTGGTGATAAAAACGGCGAAGATTTTTCCAAATACTTAATTAAGATATCGAATTTTTCTGGAGGACATTCCGGAATTGATATCAATTTAGGCAGAGGGAATGCAATTAAAATACTTGCGAGAATTCTTGCTGAGTTTACAGAATTTGGCCTAAAAATAGTTGATTTTTCCGGAGGAAATGCAATGAATAGTATTCCTCGTGAAGCAGAGTCTGTGTTTGTTATACCCACATTTTATGCTTCTGGTTTTAAAGAAGTATTTGATTCATTGGTTAGTATTATTTGTAAGGAATACCCATCAGAAAGCCCCAAAATAGAATTGGTTGAGTGTGAAATTCCATCAAAAATAATTTATTGGAATACACACTCAACAATAAAGTTTCTAGATTGTATTATTGCGCTTCCGGATGGTCCACTAAAAATGGAACCGAAAAATCCGAGTTTGGTATGTACTTCAGTCAATTTGGGTATTTGTAAAACAAACGACGGTGAAGCTGTTACAATTATTTGTTCATATAGGAGTTCGATGAAATCGCAGCTTGATTATACTGAGCAAATATTGACTTCAGTTTTTCAACTCAGTGGTATGATTTGTATGCCGATAGAAGGTTATCTTCCATGGACGCCGCAATTTGATACGTCTTTGTTGAAGACGGCAACTTTTGTTTACGAAACTTTATTTGATAATAAACCAAAACTCGAAACCGTTCACGCTGGACTCGAATGCGCGGTTTTTTACAAAGAAATCTCGGGTGCTCAAATAATTTCCTGTGGGCCAACAATGGGCGATGTGCACACACCCGATGAATGGGTTAGTGTTGAATCAGTTCAAAAATTTTGGAAATTTTTAACCAATTTTTTAGAAGAGTTGGCAAAATAATTTTGCTTTTTATTTATATTAAAATACAAACCGTGATTTGAGTAATCAAACACGGTTTTTTATATGAAATTTTTTCTGTAATTTGAGTTTTGTGGTAAAATACGGAGCATACAATAATATGTTTCCAGTATGTTTGCTTATTAATTATTTGATCGTATGAAAAAAATATTAATCATTTTTTTGGTTTTTATTTTTGCGTTTAGCTTTTTGCCTGTTGCGTATGCGGTGGGAGTTGTTTCTGGCAGCGGATGGCTTGATGGGTGGACGTACAGAAAAAAAATTACAATAAGTCAGCCAAATTCTGATTTAACAGATTTTCCTTTACTAGTAAAAATTAGCGATGATTTAGACCTTGGTAAAAATGTTTCTAGTCCTGCAGATGGTGGCGATATTAGATTTACAGATTCTGATGGTATAACACCACTTACTTATGAGAAAGAAGATTTTTCAATTTCGAAAAATCTTGCGAACGGTGATTTTTGGGTAAAAATTCCAGCAATTTCAAGCAAAGAAACAACTGATATTTATATTTATTATGGCAATGTGGCCCCAAGTAGCCCACTCCCTTCTTTTAATGTTTGGGATCCAAATTATATTGGTGTCTGGCACTTGAATGATTTAACAGGTATTGATGCTTTAGATAGTACTATGAACGGTAATGACCTAACTAATAGTGGAGGAATAAATGGTCTTGGTGAAATAGGTAACGGTTTTGAAACAGATGGTACAGCATCTCGGACTCTTTCAAGAGCAATGTTGAAAAATTTTTCAGGCGCAATTTACACAATAGAAACTTGGCAAAATGGTTTAACAACAACAGATAATTCTGTTGCTGTTTCTGTTGGAAATGGAACAGGTTCAACCTATTGGTCTGGAGGAGAAGTTTCTAGCGGAAATTATGTTATCAGTAATGGTACTGAAAATGCTACTTCTTCACAAGCTCTTGGTAGTGGGTGGCACTTAGTTGCTGGTGTAAAAGAAGGAATGTTTATTACTGGATTTCTTGATGGAATATCTTTTGGTTCAGAAAGCATTGGTCCGTTATCAAGTAATAAAATTACAATAGGGGATTATGCTCCAGGTTATGTTGATCATAATTACAAATATTCTGGTACTATCGATGAGGTTCGCGTTTCAAACATTACACGTTCTGTAGATTGGTTAAAATTTGAATCAGATAATATTTTAAGCGGAGATATTAATTTTGATAAAGAAGAAATACAAACTGATACAACCCCACCCGTAATTAGTATTATAAATCCACCTGATGGTTTTACTTCTTTGGGTAGTACTGTAACTTTTGAAGCAAATGCAACAGACACAAATCCTAATTTTATTGTTCCAAATTTAGATAATAGTTTGGTCTCTTGGTGGAGGATGGATGATTTAGATGGCAAGACAGGAAGTCCGAACGATTACACTGCAAATACAAATAATCTTACTGCTTATGGATCTGCAACGGCAACATCTGAAGGAAAATTTGGAAAAGCATTTGTTTTTGATGGAAGCGGAAGTTATCTTAAAACGACCAATAAACTAGCTCCTAGTGCTAATGGAATCACACAATGTGCTTGGATAAAACCAACAGATGTTAACGATAATTCAATAATGGGTTTTTCTAACGGTTATGATAATTCAGTTGTGGATAGAAATTTGTTTATAAATTCAGGAGGTAACCTTTCTTATTATGTTAATAATAATAAGGCAAATGTTTTTGTGACTTCTACAACTACATTGACTTCAGGTGTCTGGTATTTTGTTTGTGGAATGATGGATGCAAACACTGGCAGCAGTGTTTGGGTTAACGGTAACCAAGAAAATATTAATTCTTCGGGTGGTCGTGGTATCAATAATTATAAATCACCTTATTTTTTTATCGGCGCAAAAAATCCTTTTGATGGAAAAGGAAAGAGTTTGGAAATTGGAGGGCACGATTTTAATGGAGTTATAGATGAGGTGACTTTGTTTAATCGAACATTAACAGATGATGAAATAAAAGCTCTTTATGATGGAACTGCAATTGCTCACAACGCTATTCTTCCTGAGGGTTCACATACTTATAAATTATTTGCAAGTGATAGTGCCGGAAATGTTGGAGTTTCTACTTTGAATAATTTTACAGTTCCACCTATTTTTAGTGTGGGTGACGGTTTGTCGGCTGATACAGCATACCAAGTATCAAATTGTACTCAACTTCAGACTATTGGTTCTGATGTAAAATATCTTGATAAATATTTTAAACAAATGGGACCGATTGATTGTTCAGCAACTGGTATTTCTGATCCGCTTAACCCAAGTTATGACGCAAATCTTTATAATAGCGGCTTTGGATTTACTCCGATTGGCGATGATACTAATAATTTTAGCGGAGGTTATAATGGAAATGGATATACGATTGATGGCCTTACAATAAACAATCCATCAAAAAACTATTCAGGTTTATTTGGCTTTAATATAGGCGAAATATCAAACGTAGGTTTAACAAACGTAAATATTTCTAGTGGTGTAAATTCTGGTGGAATTGCAGGTGAAAACGATGGCACAATAAACAATTCTTATACATCTGGAATTATAAACAGCAACTCATCTTATGTGGGGGGTCTTGCGGGAATTAATGGTAATGGCGGCGTAATAAATAATTCGTATTCAGGTGTTACCGTTGCAGGATATGATCATGTTGGAGGGCTTGTCGGGGAAAATGATAGCGATATAAATGCTTCATATTCTACTGGCTCTGTTTCATCGACCGATGTTTACGCAGGAGGTTTTACTGCATACAATACAGGTTCAATAAGTAATTCGTATTCAAAAGCAAATGTCTCCGCGTCCGATTATGTCGGAGGTTTTATTGGGATAAACGCAGGAACTATTACAAATAGTTATTCAGTTGGAACAATTAGCGGAAGCGATTCCGGAGGTTTTGATGGATTTGAAAATGGAACTACTCAAAATTCATTTTGGGATTTAGAAAATTCTTTAGCCGAAAATAGTAGTGGTTCTGAAATTGGGAATAGTACAATTTCAATGAAAGATTCTTCGGTTTTTATAAACGCTGGCTGGGATTTTAATGGACTTTGGAAAATTGACCCACTTGTAAATGATGGATATCCTTCATTTATTTACCAAGGCCTAAATGGAAAAGGAACAATCGATAACCCTTGGCAAATTACAAATATAAATGAGTTGCAGTTTGCAAGATACGCACTAAGCGATTCATTTATTTTAAATAATGATATTTCTGCTTCTTCTACTTCAGATTGGAGTAACGACATAGCTTCAGGTTTTACACCTATCGGTCTTGACCCCACAGGGTTTTCTGGAAGCTTTAACGGTAATAATCACGTGGTAGATGGTTTAACAATAAATCACGTTGTAAATTTCGCGGGTTTGTTTGGTTATAACAATAAAGGAGTTATTAATAATATCGGACTCACAAATTTAAATATTGCAAGTGCAAGTAGTGATTTTTATCCAGTTGGTGGACTTGTTGGTTTTAATGTTGATGGTTCAATAAGTAATTCTTATACTACTGGAAATATAAATATTCCAAATTCTGATTATGTCGGCGGCCTCGTTGGTTTTAATAATAGCGGAAGTATAAACAGTTCATATTCAAATGTTGAAGTATCCGGAAATACATATACAGGCGGTTTTGCTGGGGGTAATGGTGATAGTGGAACAATCTCAAATTCATATTCAACAGGGAACGTCACAGGAAATATCCAAGTAGGAGGTTTTACTGGTTTCAATAATAATGTAATTTCAAATTCATATTCAACAGGAAGTGTTGCTGGTGGTAGTGATATGATCGGTGGATTTGTTGGTCAAGATACTGCGTCTGTTGGTATTGGTTCTTCGTTTAGTGTATCCAGTGTTACTACAAATGATGGTGCAACTAATGTGGGTGGTTTTGCAGGTTCTGGTAGTGTTAGTTATGATTATTCAACAAAAAATGATTATTGGTTCAGTAGCAGTACTAGTATTGCAATCGGCGACAAAGAAGACGTTGTTGTAAAAGCTGATTCGCCTGATTATTTTAAGTCTGCAGATTATTCAAGTATTCCACCGATGAGTTCGTGGGATTTTCCTGGAACTTGGGTTGCAAATGCTGGATTTTATCCGACACTTCTTTCAATTTCAGCAGATAATCCTCATGTAAATACTGCACCAGTTGCAAGCTTTGAGTATACGCCAGAACAAAGGAATAATGCTCAGTTGGCTGTTTATACTTTTGTTTCAGATGTTGACGCCAATGATGTTTCACTTTCCGTCGAATATTCATTGGATGGCGGTGACACGTGGAATAATGCAAATTCTTTGACTGATAATAACGTTGGGAATGTAACTGATAATACAATTAGTGGAATTACAACAAACGGAACTGACACTCAAGAAGTTTCGTTTGATTGGAATTTTGCAGACGATGGTGTTACTGATTTGAATTCAAATATATTACTTAGAATAACACCAAACGACGGTATTGTTTCTGGAGATTCAGTGGTTTCAGATTTGTTTTCTGTAACATATTATGCACCAGCAGTTATTACTTCTCTTTCTCCAGAAAATAACTCAACAGACGTTGCAACAAACACTTCATTTGTAATTACTTTTGACAAAGCCATAAATTTTGGTTCGGGTTATATTTCAATAAAAAATTCTAGCGACGGTTCTCCTTTTGGAGGTCCTATCAATGTAAATTCAGATCAAGTTTCAGGAAACGAAACAGATACTGTTGTAATTTCTCCAAGCGTACAGCTTTTAAATAATACTAGTTATTACATAGAAATTGACCCGAGTGCTTTCTTGTATTTAGATAGTATACCTTTTGCTGGTATAACAGATAATACCACTTGGACTTTTACGACTAGCGTTGCATCAACAACCGTAACTTCTACATCGACACCTATCATTACACTTCTAGGTTCTCCTCATTTAGTTATTTATCAGGGGCAAGCATATAGCGATGCTGGTGTGACGGCTTATGATTCGATCGATCATGATATTTCAGGTTTAGTTTCTAGTTCTACTGGTTTAAACACCTCAAATATTGGAACATATACAATTACATATAATGTGACAAATTCTACTCTTGTCCCTGCTGTACCTGTTACAAGAATAGTAAAAGTCATTCCGCTTTCTTCGGAGACTTCTTTGATTGATAACGAAGGAGATTCTGAAATTAGAAATACAGATATTTTTATTCCAAAGGAAGTCGAAACCCCCAAGCTTGATTTGTCAGCATTTCAATCTGAGGCGGGAACATCAACAACGGCGAATGTAACCAAAGATATTACAATAACAAGAACTATGCCATCAGGTGATGATATAGTTGTGACGATTTCATCAAGCACTGTTCTTACATCATCAAGCACAATATGGAATGGACTAATCAATCTTCCACAACCAACAACAAATCCAACTATTTCGCCTTCAGGCGGAAAAATAATTTCCACTAGTTCTGCTGTTGAGATTGGTCTTGGTAATACATCTCTTGTTTTTGATAAGGGCGTGAGAATTTTATTTAAAAATGCAGGTTCGAAACTCGTTGGTTATTCAAGTGAGGGTGGTCCATTTGTAAAAATTACAAATATTTGTAACGGAGATATACCATCAGATTCTGATTGTAAAATAAGTATAAATAATGGAAACGATCTTGTCGTTTGGACAAAACATTTCACAACATATGTTGTTTATTCTGAGTCAACAATACCTGTTTTAAATAACAATGTAATCAGTAATTCTGGTGGAGGAGGCGGCGGAGGTGGAGCTTGGGTTTCTTTAACTAAAATTGCTGCACCTGTTGCGACAACCACGGTCCCTATTGTTTCTACTTCAACATTGCCAGTAGCTACATCTTCTCAAAAGCAACTTGTCTTGACCCCATCAGTTAAAATTTCGTATTCACCAAAAGAATGTACTCCATATATAACATCTTTTATTGAATACGGTACAAAAAATTCTCCAGATGAAGTTCGTAAACTTCAGGTTTTCTTAAACATGTATGAAGGAGAAAAGCTTATAGTAGATGGAATGTATAAAAAAGCAGACGTTTTAGCAGTAAAACGTTTTCAACAAAAACACAAAGATGTGTTAGCGTTCTGGAACCTTTCAAAACCAACAGGCTATGTGTATGTTGCAACCCAAAAAGCAATAAACAGAGTGTATTGTGAAAGATTGAATAATTTTACCTGCCCTTATTTCAAAAATTACGCAGACCCAGACGAGATTTCAGCGGAAGTCCCAAAGATAAAAACCTTCTTAAATAACACCCAATCAGAAAAATTAGATATTACTTCAAGTCTTTTTGATTCAAATCTTTTTTATGCCATTAAACGTTTTCAAACAAAGTATAAAAAAGACATTTTAACCCCATGGAAACTAAAAAGCGGAAGCGGACGATGGTATCAATCAACTTTAAAGAAAGCGAATGATATTCTTGGGTGTTTTGCCCCTGTTCGACTAGATAATGGGAAGGTCGTAGAGTAGGGAACCGGAAAATAGTAATCCACAGCCGTATTATTTGGCATTATTTATTGCCAATATGTCAAGCTTTGTATCGGAAAAAACCCTTATAAAATAAGGGTTTTTTCCTTTTGACAACACACAAAAACGTTGTATAACCATTGACTTTAGTGTCACTTTGTGATACTATATAAGAGAACCTATATATGGTAAGAAACGAAAGTTGATTGTCATGTTATAGGTTTTTTGATTGCCCGTGCATGGGAAGTCAAAGCACAGTTCAAAGTTGGCGAAGCGTAATCGTCACATTATGCACAAAAAGTTTAAAAATTCCCTGCAGTCTCTCGTTGCCTTTCCTGTAATGGCAACAACTCTTATGAGTCCATTTTCCGGGGCTCAATTAGGGTCACCAACTGCAGCAGTTATATCTCCCGATTCAAACAGGCCCCTTTCTTCGATGACCACTGTTAACCAACAGCCAGGTCTTGCAGAGAAGGCTCAAAAAGTTGATGCGTACTTTTCACAACATGATTTTCCATTAGCAGGTAACGGCATGAAGTTTGTTCTTGCTGCGGAGAAAAATGATTTGCCTTGGACGCTCATCGCTTCAATCGCAGTTATCGAATCAACAGCCGGCAGAAATGCTTGCCCAAATGACAAAAACAACGTTTTCGGATGGGGTTCATGTCACGGAGAAAAATTTGATTCTTTGGATGACGCGATTGATACAATCGCAGAAAGTATTTCAGCTCATCGAGACTCGACAGCTAGATACTATGAGGGAAAAAGTCTCTCAGAAATTTTAAAAACGTATAACGGTCGTGCAAACCCAAAATATGTTAAAAACATAAATTGGGTCATGGATCAGATTGAGCAACAGCCGATTGCAACAACCTTATC
>CAYSZI010000013.1:0-3087 GCA_964435545.1 uncultured Candidatus Saccharibacteria bacterium
AAAATAAGAAGACCTGGACGAATCAAAACCAATCGAGCAAAAGCAACCAAACCTTTTTGACCTTCTGAAAGTGCTCCAATTTTTGTATTTATAATTTCTCCTGTAATCAAAAAACTCGCTGCAATTGAACGCATACGCTCTTCGTTTAATCTCTCACCTCCTTCTAGCATTGCATTTGATAAACACTCTTTTACAGTATCCTCAAAGTTTAAAGTCGAAAAATCTTGTCGGTAATATCCCACACGTACACCTTGAGTTATTTTCGAACCATCCGATTCCCCACCAGAAATTTTTTCCAATAGAGTACTTTTTCCAATCCCGTTTGGACCTCGTAAAAGAAGATGCTGATTTTTCTTCAAACTAATTTTTGCAGTCTTTTTTACAATCTTGTGATTTTTTGGATTTAAAATTGTGTATGAATTTATTGAAATAATTTCTCCAATTAAATCTTGCTGAAAAGGTATTACGAAATTTTTTATAGTTTTATCTTCTCTTCGAACGTCAACCATTTCCTCTTCCAAATCTTCTGCCAATTCTTTCATGCGTTTTGCGACAAGACGAAGACGTCCTCCTTTGTGAGCAAATTCATTTGATTTATCTTTTTTTGCTTGAATTTGTTTTGCGAGTTGAGCGTTTTTCATATTTTCTCTTTCAACTCTAGCAGAAATATCTTTTAATACATCCTGATAGTTTCCAGCGTATTGTTCTATTTTTCTTGTGTGAATATCTAAATATAAAACTCCATCAGAAAATGCATTCAAAAATTCTGCATCATGGGAAATAACCATTACAGTTTTTTTGTAATTTACCAAAAATTCAGTAAGATGCTTTATCCCCGCGTGATCTAGATTGTTTGTTGGTTCATCGAGCAAAAGCAAATCTGGATTTTGTATAATAGCCGATGCAAGTAAAAGACGAGCTTGCTGTCCGCCAGAAAAAGTTTTTACGATTCTATCGTGAACTTTTTCATGACCTTTCAAATTTACGATTTCTAAAACTTCATCAATCCTTGGATCTATATCATAAATTTTTTTCTCAAAACATTTTAGAAAAAAATCTCTCACTGTTAAATTTAAATCGTCGCGCGGTATAACCTGCTTTGAAATTGCGATTGTTAAACCACTTACAACATTTATTATTCCATTCTCTGGAGAGAGTTCTTCTGTTACAAGTTTGAAAATTGTACTTTTTCCTGCTCCGTTTTGTCCCATGATCGTAACCTTACTTCCTTCGCGTAGTGAAAAATCCACTTCATCCAAGATAGGCTTGTTGTGACCATATTCAAATGATACCCCTTCAAATCGGAGTACTGCTTCGTTTTTTGCCATGTATGTAATGAGAATAGCTTATTTATGGATAAAAAGAAAGAGATTTACGGTAAAAACAGATTTATTTTTTACTTTCTGGTTTCTTTATTTCTTTCACAAAAAGATACCAAGCAAACAATAATCCTCCAATAATACCCACGACTTCTATAACTTTTTCTGTGGTGAACGGATTTGCATTAATAACAGAGGCTGAAAGCACTGGAGCTGTGTCTGTTGCAATTACTGGTTCTGAAGTTGCAGTTGTAATTTCACTTGAAGTTGCTGTGCTTGTCGCAATTTTTGTTTCTACAACTTCAACCTTTTTAACAGCTGGTGTTTTTTTCTTTATAACTGTTGCTGTCAAAATATTTGATTTTGTAGTTGAAGCTGATTGTGTTGTAGAAGCTGTAGGTAAAGTAGAAGTTGAAATAATAATTGTGTCACAGTGACAACCACCTCCGTTTCCACCAGTTGTATTTATTGTAATAATTGTTGTTGAAGCTGTACCACCGCCGTCTGTACTTGTTGCTGTTGTTGTAGAAGTTGTATCAACTGGTTTTTGAACGGGAATCAAAATTATATTCCAAGGTTTAAGCAAAACTGCTGGTATAACATAACTTGTAGACAAAACCCTATCAGGAGATTCTGGAGAAAGAATAACTCCTCCATCTTTATCTTGTTGTCTTCCAAAATATGTATACGGATTATTTAAACCTCGTGACCAGTTCAAGAAAAGTGCATTCATTGCTTGTGTTGACCAACTTGAAGATTTTATATTTCCCCACCCACCATCATTTTTTTGAGTAATTTGCAAAAACAAACCAGCTCTAAAAATCGCGTTCGTAACTTCTGGTATTGTATTTGGTGTAGAAAGTGCTTGAATAGCAGACGCAGTAGTGTCGATGTTTTCATTCCAAGAACCATCTTGATTTTGTTTTTGAAGTAAGAATTTAATATCTTTCATTAAAACATCATCAGACATTTTATATCCAGAAGATTGTAAAACAACGATTGCAAAAATATCATCATCAAGAGAAACAGGATCTCCAAATTGTGTTCCATCAAAAGATTTTACGATTGGAGTAATGTAATCTTTTCCACTAAATGAGTATGGATTTTGCCCGAGAGCAAGAAGGGCCATAGCTCTTGTTTCATTTTCTTTTAAAATAGGACTAACGTTTGAAGTTGCTTTGTAATATGAAATTATAGAAGCTTTTGAACTTGCAGGGGCATTACTTGCAGCGTATGCAATCGCAGCCCAGTCCGTATCAAAACCTTGGTTACCAAAAGACCCATCTGCCAATTTATTATTTTCTAAAAATGCAATAGCTTTTTGAACATCAAAATTTTGAATTACATTATTTGCAGCGTTAACATTACCTCCGTTTGTATTCAAGTTAAGCAACGCTGCTGGTATCAAATTTGCTTTATCAAGAGATGCAGCAAGAGCTTGCTGTGCAGCAGCATTCATTTGATCCAACAATGCTTGATCAGCAGCTGTAAGATTTTGTTGATTTATTAAATTTTGTTTATCTAAAATTGCTTGTTGAGCAGCCAAATCTTGAGCTGCAACTGCATTGGGATCAACCGGTGGAATATTTTGCTGTGCAAGTGGGTCAACGACAGCACTACCTGATGCAGCATCCGCCTTTGCAAAATGCACGACACCAAAAGTACATACAAAGATCGCTATCAAAAATATAGCTTTAAATTTAAGGGTATTTTTCGAAAAAGCACTAATAAATATATTGTTATTCATATACACATATGATAACATATT
>CAYSZI010000013.1:3097-15307 GCA_964435545.1 uncultured Candidatus Saccharibacteria bacterium
TTATTCCAAAAAGTCAATACATCTATTGACTTTTATTATTTGAGTGCTTTTGGATGTTTTTGACTCCAGGCATAGAGAGCGACAGCTCCCGAAGCGGCAACGTTCAAAGATTCACAGTTTTTATTCATTGGAATGACAAGTGGAATATCGCAATTTTCAAGAGTTTTTTCACGCATACCATCTCCTTCGTTACCCAAGATTATTACTGACGCAGCTTCGAATTTTTCTGAAGACAATGACTGTTTTGCCTCCCCATCCAAACCATATATCCAAAAACCTCGTTCTTTCAAATCTTTGAGTGTTGAATTTACATTTCCAATTTTTACAAGTGGAACACGAAACGCCATTCCAGCTGAAACCTTTACAACCGTTCCGTTTATTTGAGCTTGTCTGTGTTCTGGAATCAAAACACCAGAAATTCCAAATCCAGCCGCACTACGAATAATCGCTCCAACATTTTGAGGATCTTGTATTTCCCCCAAAACAACAAGACATGTATCTGGCGTAACAGGAAGTTCTTCAATAAATTCCTTGTATGATTTAACAAAACTTTCCAAAGATACGCGTCCAATATAACCTTGATGATTTGCATCTTTTGCAACGCCGCGAGGCATTGAGTCTTTGTTCAATTTTTCCAAGCGAATTTTGTATTGTTTTGCCAAGGTAACAAGCTCCGAAGAAAACGGGTTTGTACATAAAACCAAATCAATTGCTGACGGGTTATTTAGAAGTGCTTCCTCGACAGCATGCTTTCCGTATATATAAATTTTATCTTGTACTTGTTTATTCATTGTGCAAACATAATGACACAATTATTACAAAAAATCAAGTTTATTTTTTTGCTTCCATCATCATAAACAAAGGAATTTCTTTGCGTGCCAAATCCTCGGCTTTTTGTTTTGGGCCAGCTTCACTTTTTTTATGCGACGTCCATTCTTCAAGGCGCGTTACTGAAAAATTATTTTTTGATAAAGATTTAAAAAAATCTTGGAGTGGTCGATGATATGAAATCGTCTCCTCGCTTTTTTCTTTTCCAGGATGCATGACAATAGAGTTTGTTTTCTCTGTTAAATATCCATCGATTCTGCGATACTGAATTCCCTCTTTTTCATCAAAACCCCAACTAGATCTTTTTGGTATTCTAAACATTGGATGATTTAAAACCAAAACCAACCTCCCTCCAGAGACAAGAATTCTATTTACTTCTTTTAATACGTCATTTAATTCTTTGATATTTTGAATTGCCAAAATAATTGTAACAATACTAAATGAAGAATCTTTTAAAAATGAAAGTTTGTGAGCTGGAGAAACAAAATATTCAATATCCTTTGAATGATTTTTTGCTTGACCAATTAACTCCTCTGAAATGTCTATACCAGTTACTACAGCGCCAACTCCTTTAAACTTACGAGAGAAAAAACCTTGACCGTACGCAAGGTCGGCAATTTTCATGCCCTTTTTTATATCCAAAATTCTCAAAAGATTTGGTGCAATAACTTTTTCTTGATAACTGTCTTTGTTTGTTTCGAGATATGAATCATACCAATCAGCAACGCCACCCCAAGAAGTATTTGTATTTTTTTTATTATTTTCTTTCATCAATCTTTTTTGACAATTCATCAATTTTTGCAGAAAGACTTGAAAGCGTAACTTCCTCCGTATTTACTTCGCCTTCCATTTCTTTTATGGCCTTTTTCTCAAGTTGTTCCTCTTGTTTAACATTTTTAATAATAATCGTATTACCAATAAATGTTTGAACAAAGACACCAAAACAAAGGAGTATCAAGCTTCCTAAAACTACAGACAAAAGAGGCGAAACGCTTGATTGATCAAGCCACTGCCAAATTCCGCGCCAGAAAATAATCACTCCGATACCCGCAAAAAATGACTGAACAAAAGGCATCTGTTCAAAATATTCTCGTGCTCGATCTTCGATACTTAATAGTTTTTTTGTTATTGATCTCATGCCGTGATTATAGCAGATCTTATCGTTTTTTTCACTCCCAGATTTTATGAGTTATTTAGTACTGTTCGTGTAAGAACACCGACAATTCCAACAGGTATAAGCTTATGAATCGACTGATATTTTTTTACAGCCTCTTCTGTAAGGGGTCCAAATTTCCCGGTAATGGGTCCACTATAAACACCTTCAGATGTTAAGCGTTTTTGAAGTTCAGAAACTTCAGTACCTGTTGACCCCAACAAAAGATATTCCGTAAATTTATATGAAGACGAACCAACAATAGGCGAAGCTGCGGAATAAACTGGGCCAGTTGTTCCAACCAAAACAGGAACTGAGGCACAATTACTCAAAGAATCACACACGACAACAATAGCCGATCCATTTCTAATTCCAATCAAACTTAGTGTATTACCATTTATACTTGGAGAAACAACATTTGAATTTGAGTTATACGAAACACTATAACCAGAACCATTACCTCCTGAAATATTTGTCGTTATTGTTTGTCCTGAAGAAAAAGAAATATTTGTTTTGTCTACATTTAAAAATACAGAACTTGTATTCGAATTATTTACAGTCGCAACAGCAACATAAAGTGTTCCACATTGACTACCAGTCTGACAGACTGAAATGCTTGTATTTCCAGACGCAACAGCTGAAACCATTATACTGTTCCCCACAACAACTGCTGTCGCAACAGCAGAACTTGAATTTGATGAGATATAATATGAACCATTTCCATAAATAGAAATTGTTGAATTTTGACCCACCAAAAGAGAAAGATTATTTTGACTAAATGTTGGTTGTCCAGAATTTGTTCCAGAAACTGTAATGTATAAACTCGAGCAACTTCCTGAGATTGAACAAACTGATATCTGAGAACTTCCATCACCCAAGCCGGTAACATTAAGATTTGTTCCACTAATACTTGCTTGGTAAATACCATTTGAAGAAACTGGTAAACTATATGGGGCAATACCGCCAGAGATTGAAACGCTTGTGGTTTGATTTACAGCAATCGTAACATTGCTTTGACTAAGTATTGGAGCAGCACCACCAGAGGTTCCATTTACTGTCACAGAAACTTGCCCACATTGATTTGCAGTATAACAAATATTTAAACTCGAATAACCACTTGAAAGTCCAGTAACAGTCAAAATATTATTAATCAAACTTGTTTGAAGAATATTTGAATTTGAATTTGAAGAAACATAATATGAAGTACCAGAACCACCATAGACAGAGATGCCAATACTTTGACCAATAGAAAGTACGGGATTAGATTGACTAAAAGTTAAACCGCCAGAATTAGACCCTCCTCCAACTGTGACATTCAAAGTTCCACAAGTTGTCATATTAGTAGAACAAATTGTAATTGAGTCTGTACCACTTGAACCAACAGCATTCAACAAAACATTTGAACCGTTTATTGTAGCTTGAACAACAGATGAGTTTGAATTATTCGAAATAGTGTAATATCCATTTCCGCCACTCAAAGAAATCAAAACACTTTGCCCATAAAGAACATTTGGATTATTTTGACTAAAAATTAAACTTTGAGAATTTCCGCTTTGAACTGTTACATAAAGGCTTGGACAGCTAGAAGAATTTCCGACTGTACAAATCGTAACATTAGTAGATCCATAAGAATTTCCTGTTACATTTATTTGGTTACCAGAAAAATTTATACTAGCGATGGCTGGGTTTGAATTATTTGAAACATATAAAGAACTCGAGCCGTTATTGCTTGCAACGACTGAACTCGTTTGACCGAGCGACAACACAAGACTTGTTTGATTTAAACTAAGCTGTCCAGAGCCCACAGTAGTAACAAGCGGCCAAGAAACCACAGAAGAAGTTGGGCCATTTGAACCATTTAAAGTAACACGTACAGACGAATACGAGGCTATACCATAATTTGCGCTACTTATTGTTGTTGAAAAATTTCCGTTTGCGTCAGTATTTCCGAGACCTGCCATTTGTTGACCTATACCATAGCGCATGTAATAAAAAATAACACTAACGTTTGGGTCACCAGTAACATTCATCTGAACTGTATCGCCATTCCCCGTACCAACAACCGTAAGTGTAGGCGTAGCAGCGTATACGTTTGATGAAAAAGCAAACAACGCAACAAAAATACCAATACCAAAAATAAATTTCGAAAAACTATTATTTTTATTAAAGCAAAACTTTGAAGAATATCTTGATATCATATTTTTATTAAAATTATTATTAAATGTTTATATAATTAGTACGAAACAAACAAACACCATGGTGCAATAAATATTTAAAAATCTTTGCTGCACCATTTTGTTTACGAGTAACGTTATATAAGCGAGAGTAATAGACGAGTACTCTCGCTTATAAATAATTATATCATATATACATATGTATACTAAAAAAAATATCAAGTATTTAAACACGGCAATGGTTTTTGTCACTGTCGCAAGTTTAGCAGTAGCATTACCTGCATTTGCACAAACAACCCCAGTAACAAATCAACCAGCTCAAGCTGAAAAACATGGCCAAAGAGGTATGGGTGGCGAAGGTATGGGAATGCGTCGTGGAATCAGAGGTAATGTCACTTCAATAAGTGGGACAACGCTCACAATTACATCCACGAATCCAAAAGATTCAACAACAAAAATTTATACAGTAGATGCTTCAAATGCAAAAGTGAATAAAGATGGTGCATCATCTTCAGTTTCAGCAATCGCAGTTGGAGATACTGTGATGGTTGCGGGGCCAATAAACGGAACAAACGTAACAGCATCAAATATTTTTGATGGAAAAATGAATTTAAACAGACAACCTCGCCCCGAAGGACAAGGTCAACCTGAAAACTTCACTGGAAACGGACAACCTGTTGTTGGAGGAAAAGTTACATCAATAAATGGTGCAATTATCTCAATAACAAACAGAGGAAATGTAAATTATACAGTCGATGCAACAAATGCAAAAATTAATAAACAAGGAATTGCATCATCAACAATATCAAACATCTCTGTTGGAGATACAATAATCGCACAAGGTGTAGTAAATGGAACATCAATAACTGCAAGTTCAATTGACGACAGACCAACTCCCCCAGTACAACAAAATGTAACAAACAATGGCACAACAAATACTGGAGCACCTCAGCAACAACCAGGATTTTTTGGAAGAGTAAAAAACTTCTTTTCTAGATTCTTTTAAAACTAAATATCAAATAAAAAACCACAGCTCAGCTGTGGTTTTTTATTATTTCATCCAATAAAACTTTATTTCTTTCACACCAATCATTATTTTTAAAATCTTCTGGTTTCAACCAAACACGTCCGTGAGTATCTTCATTACCCTCAAAAGGTTTTTCCTCCGCAACTTCACATAAATAATGAAGCATGTAACTTACAGGATATGGATATCTATAACCTTCTGGTTTTGGAATATTTATTTTTACTTCGTTGAAAGCAACTAATTTTGAAACCTTTACAACAACACCTGTTTCTTCAAAAACCTCTCTCACGATCGCTTCTTCTGGGCTTTCCCCTTCGTCAATATGTCCTCCCGGAATATCTAGTCGCCTTGTTGGTCTTTCGCCTTCTCTAAGATCTGACATAAAGAATTCTCCGTCTTTAAAAACAAAAGCGTAAACGGAAACACAAAGTTCAAGCGGAGGCATCTCATCTGAAATATATGTATCTACATCACTTCCTTCCGGCAAATACCAAACACTCTTTTTAGAAATCAAAAATTTTTTCATTTTTACAAATCGTCGTTTCTAATTTTGTAATTTTTGTGATAATCAATAATTGCAGGAATACTTGCCGCAACAGGAAGTGCCAAAAATGCACCGATAATTCCAAACAAGCTTCCACCTAAAATAACAGACAAAAAACTGATTGATGGAATAAGGTTAAGCGATTTATTATAAACAATCGGAGAAATAAGTGAATTCTGGATTTGCTGGTAAATAATATTTAATAAAAAAACAAAAAGTCCTGTGAGCGGAGAAACTCCAAGTCCAATAATAATTGCTGGAACCGATCCTATTGTTTGTCCAACAATAGGAAGAAGTCCAAAAATTGCAGCAAAAATTGCAAGAGGCAACGCGAATGGAACACTCAAAAACGAAAGTCCGACAAAAATAATAACACAACTAAATACGGCAAGCACTGCACTTCCTCTGATAAATCTACCGACAACCAAAGCAACCTCACCTGAAAGTTCTTTTATTTTAGTTTTTTCTCTCTTTGGAACAACGTGTAAAAACAAATCAAAAAGTTTCTCAAAATCATATATCAAAAAGAATGTTAAAAAAATTGTTGTGATTATTGAAAAGAAAACAAATGTGATACTAACAGTTGCGTTTGCATAATCAAAATGCGATTGAACATACGAAATTAAATTAAAATCTTTTAAAAGAGAAGATAAAAATTCAGAGTGACTAACAATATAATCTAAACTTCCAAGCAACATTGGGACAGCCGCAATAATTCGTGGAACATATAAAAATCCAAGGTAAACAATAAGAGCTAGTGGTATTATCAATATTAAAAAAATACAAAGAATCAACGGAATTTTTGTCTTGTTTTGCACTTTTTTTATGACTGGATAAAATGCCATCGCTAAAACCAAAGCAACAAGGATAACAGGTAAAGCACCTAGCGCACGCCAGCAAAGAAAAACAACAACACCCATTATTACAATACGAGTAAGAGACTCCCAACTAAACGAATTTTCATAGTTTTGCATATGTAAATTGTAGCAGTTATTAAAAATAAACTCTACACTCGAAAAAACTCGGCTTGTATTGACACAAAGATTTTTTAATGTAAACTGCAGATAAATCATCCACATTTTATGAGTATAGGTTTATGTTTTGGAGTATGTTGCGAAGTATTTATTTTTGTTTTAGCCATAATTATTATGGTTGTTTTAGTCAAAAAGAAAAAAAATATTAAGCTCAAAAAAGCGTATTTAATATTTAACACCCTATGTATTGTCTTTGGAATATTATCTATATTAACCTATAGCTTTCTAATTTATCCAGATTTATTTAGCTACAAATCTGACCCGACAAAAGAAAGCCAAAATTTATTTTTAGCGATGTTTGCAACTATTCCCTACGCGGTATTTCCTCTAATTTTTGATGAAACAATAAATCAAAAAAATTACAAGCGAAAAAACTAAACTCTAAGTTTTAAATATCACAAGTTAAACTTCACTGTTTAACTTTTTTTATTGAGCTAATTTTTCCAAAACAAAACCTGCACCTTTATTGAGCAACGAAGAATAAGGCAAAATACTTATTCCAGGAAACTCATTACCTGTATTTTTTATTTGCAACGCCAAATCTTTTTGATTTAATTTATCTGTTTTACATAAAACAAAAACCATATGTCTTCCACATTCCTGTAATATATCAAACATATCTCGATCAAAATCTGTAACACCCACTTTGCTGTCTATAAGGACGGCAACCGTGTGAATATTTGATTCTTTCCTTGTCATATATTCAATAATTATATTACGAATTTTTTCTCGGTCTTCTAATCCGCCTTGAGCAAATCCGTATCCTGGCAAATCAACAAAATAATATTTCTCATTAACAAGATAAAAATTTATTTCTTTTGTCTTGCCCTGTTTTTTTCCAGTACGCGCAAGCTCTCGAACATTCAGAAGCGAGTTTATCAAACTCGACTTACCCACATTCGAACGTCCAACAAAAGCAATCTCAGGGATGCCATCGTGAAGAATGTCATCATCCCCTGTTATACTTTTTATAAATTTTACAGATTTAATTTTCATTACGCGAAAATTATTTTTTCTTTTTTACGACTGGCTTTACAGTAGATTTTACGACAGCCTTTACTGCAGCTTTTTTTACAACAGGTTTACTTTCTATTTTTTTTACAGCTGGAACTATTTTTGGTTCAAGATTCATTTCTACCAAAACTTTCATCATTCTATCGAGTTTAATATTTATAGCGTCTACTTGTGTTTTTAGTTCGTCAATTCTTGTGTCGCGAGGCTGGGCTTGCAATCTAGACTCATGGGCAACAGGTGCGCGTGGCGAAAATTCTCTTTTTTCAAAACCGCGAGATTGACTATCTTTTTTCTTTCCAAAACAATCATTACAATAAACTGGCTTATTGCCATTTGGCATAAAAGGAACTTCACAAGATTTATTACAATCAGAACATGTTGCTTTGTGCATTACTTCCCCTCGAGAAGAACTGCCGTCTCTATTGCCTTTGAATTTATTAAAACCTCCGCGATTATCAAAATCGCGTCTTGGCGCTCTAAAATCGCTTGATTGTTCGCGTCTTTCAAAACCTCCCTCTCTTTGTGCACCTTGCCCGTCTTGTCTTCTAAAATCTTTCATAAAAACTTCTTTAAATTATGGTTAATAGTACTAGTCATACCAGTCTATTGGTTTACATCAATAATTGCAAGAAGATATCAACAATTGATTATACATGCTTGATATGATTAGATATAAGCCAACGTAAAATTTATTGTTCATTCACAAGTTAAAAAAATGTTATGGAATCACAAAGCAAAAGTTTGCATTTTTTAATCATTGACGACGACAGTGTTTTTCTATTTTTAGCAAAAAAAACACTTGAAAAAGTTACAGGCGATACACTCATAGCCACATTCAAGAATCCGACGGATGCTCTTTTACACATCGAGCAAAATCCGCCAGCCGACCCAAACACACACACGTATATTTTATTAGATATACATATGCCAATTATGAATGGTTTTGAGTTTTTAGATAAACTCAAAAATATTCTAACTGCCGAAAATTTAAAAAATGTAACAATAATAATTGTCACAGTTTCTTTAGATGAAAATGATTTAAACAAACTACGTGATCATTACCTCGTAAAAGGATTACTAGCAAAACCAATAGACATAGAAGGAATAAAAAAATTTCTATAAAAGAAAATTGCTAAAAATAAAACACAAAACGCTTCCCTTTTAAGGAGAAGCGTTTTTATTTTCAAAAAAATATTCTATTTTGTCTCCTGAGCCGAAATAAGTTGTTGAAGAAGGTCGCCTGTTTTTTGAATATTACTATCAACAAAAATTACCTTTGAATTTGGTGAAGACCCAATCGATTTTAATGTATCTAAATATTGTGTAAGCGAAAGTGTTGCAAGTATTTCTGTTGCGGATTGCTGTGTAGCTTTTTGCATTATTTCAATAGAAGTTTTAAGACCTTCAGAAATTGCTTGACGCTCAAGTGCAATACCTTCTCCTTGAAGACGTTTACGTTCACGCTCTGCTTCTGCTTCTTTAATAGCCTGAACCTTAAATGCCTCGCCTTTATTTTCTGCTGCCTTACGGAGTTGTTCAGACGCAACAACTTCTGACATCGCGTTTGTGATTGTTGTAGGAAAAGTTACATTTGTAATTTGAAAACCAATAATTACAATTCCCCAATGACTAAACTGCAGAGACAAATCGGTTGTAATGTGTTGAGCGAGCTCCTCTTTTTTTTCTAGAATACTTTGATGAGTTTCTTTTGCAATATATGTTCGCAAAGAATTTTCAACAAGTGCCGCAATTGATTCTTGTCTATTCTCAAGTGTGTAAACATATTTCATTACCCCATCAAGACTAGGATCAGCAGCATACAAAAGATTTGTGCCGATTGTTACAATCACCTTATCGCCAGATGGATACTGTCCATTCAACACAAAATTTTGTTGACGAAGTGTTACCCTCTCGCGAATACTTTCAAAAAACGGAATTTTCCATTGTAGTCCAGCTGGAATAGTACGTCGATACTTTCCAAACATTTCAACCACAGCAACAGTGCTTTGACCAATCGTCTTGTATCCAGATAGTAAAATAAGACCTATTAAAACAATAATTATTATAAAAATCATAATTTATGTAAATTAAAAATAATAGATAGATTGTATGTTTTTTAGTAAGCTATGTCAAAAATTTTAATCCTCAAAAAAATCAAAGGTTAAAATTTTTGCTTCAGAATTTTCATTTACTCCGTCGCCGTAATATTTTTTGAGAATTGCATACATTTCTTCATCTGACGAAAATTTTTCGTGACCTTCCCAATCCTGTTCTTCCAAAGTCCCAAGTGTTTTTATTTTTAATGTCAAAATTTTTGCAGTTCCAAATCTATCACCATTTTCTTTGCTTACTAAAATAAGCTCATCTCCGACGCAAAGATTCTTATCATCAAAAAGCCTCCATGTGGCTCTTTTTTCTCCCGATAAAATTTTCAAAACAAGATCCTGTGCAAACTTAAGTGTTTTCATTATTCTATATTCCTGAAACTCCAAAAAGTTTTCCAATTCCAAAAGTCACAATCATCGCAAGGAGTCCACCAATAACAATACGCGCAATAGCTCGTCCTTTATGAGCACCGCCGGCATGAGCACTCAACCAGCCTGTTGTAAGCAAAGCCAAAACAACTGAAGCAAAAATTATAGGCAATCGTAATGATGCAGGTGACAAAAAAACAGCAACAAGCGGTATTATAGCCCCACAAAAAAATGCGAGTCCTGAGGCGTACGCCGCATGAAATGGATTTGTTAAATCATTTGGATCAAGACCAAGCTCGGCGTCTATATGCGCGGCATAAGCATCATTTTTTGTTAATTCTTGAGCAACAAGTTGCGCAGTTTCCTGAGACAAACCTTTCTTTTTATAAATCTGTGTGAGTTCAAGCAGTTCTGCTTCTGGCTCATTTAAAATTTCTAAACGCTCTTTTTCAAGTAATGCAATTTCGGTATCTTTTTGACTACTCACTGAAACATATTCTCCCACAGCCATAGCCAAAGCTCCCGCAACAAGCGACGCCACTCCAGCCGTAAGTATAAAACTTTTTGAGCTTGATGCTCCAACCACTCCAACAATCACAGACGAAACCGAAACTATTCCGTCATTTGCGCCAAGCACGGCAGCACGAAGCCAATTCAATTTTGAATTGGTCGATAAATCATGCGCTTCCACATGAGCAATTGGGTCTCTATAAAATTCCATATGATGACTATATCACATTTACTACAAGTAAAACAAAAAAATACTTTGATTTTTTACTTTGCTCTTTTTCTTTTAGCGTTCGTCAATTTTCGACTCGAACGTATTTCTCTTTTTTCACCGCCAATTTCAGTAGTATAAAAACTCTCTCCCAAAAGGCTTATTACTTTTACAACATCACTGTTGTCTATCAAAGCAATTTTATTTTCATTAATCTCAAGATCCAAATTGTAATCTTTTGCGTACTCAAGATATTTTTCACAAACCTCAAGATCTTTTAAATCAATAATTTTTCCATCAATAATTTCGGTTATTTTTTGTCGATTTCGCAAACTAATAAAATGACTACTCATTTCTTCTTTTAATTCAAACAAAGGACTCGACAAAAATTCGTTTGTTTCTTGTTCAGTAATCTCTTTATACATTTTTTGAATTCCAGGAAAAAGTGAGCGCACAAAAGAAAACTTTTTAAAATATAATTGTGTTCCATTCCAATACGCATCTACTTCGCCTGTAAGCAAAATAGAATTACCCTGCTCCACAACGGTCGGTTTTTCATTAAACGCGATACATTTTTGTGCTTGCATGATGTGGCGGGTTGTAATTTTTGTAAAAAGTTTTTCTACTCCCGACACAGCATAAATAACATTTACTTCTTTGTAATAATCTGGACTGATAACACTAAGCATTGCACTACCACTCTCGGAAACATATTCTCCGAGCATTTCTTCTTTTTGTTCTTCTGTGGGAGTAACAAAATACCATTGCTCTTCTCCTATCTTACTACAATCCTTTTCAAAAGGTATAGAATTTTTCGTATTCGGAATTTTATAAATATCTTTTACAGCATCTATCTCCGCGTCGTTAAAGACAACGACGTGCTGCTTATTTTTTAGTCTTGCAAAAATTTTTTTCATATATTTTTATTTGAAATCCTATTATACGACATAAATACAAATTTAAAGATATGTGGATTCAAAATTGCCATTCTTTTGACAAATATTATATTTATGTGTTATAATACGTTTGAAGGTTTTTATATTATTTTTTCGCGTCTAAATTGGTTCCCCAAGTGGCTCAACAAGGCCTTTTGGGGAACCAATTTTTCATCGTTTAAAAATAAAAGTATGTTTCAGAACATTGTTTGGGTTGTTGTTATTTTGCTTATCATCTATTTTTTTGGAGGGATAATTATGAATATTTTAAATATTGCGCTCGTTTGCGCATTAATCTATTTAATATAC
>CAYSZI010000014.1:0-14881 GCA_964435545.1 uncultured Candidatus Saccharibacteria bacterium
GTATACTACATTATTTGCAAAATAGCTTGATTTTTTTAAATTTAATAATATTTGATACAATACATTATATGCCACTTATAAAATCTATTGCGGGAATACGAGGGACAATCGGCGGTAAAACCGGTGACGGTCTGACGCCTGTTGATATTGTGAAATTTACAACTGCTTTCGGTGTTTGGGTTATAAAGGAAACAAATAATAAAAAAATTGTTGTTGGTAGAGACGGAAGAATTTCTGGAGGCATGGTGCGAGATATCGTTGTTTCGACTTTAATAAATTTAGGAATAGATGTTGTCGATTTGGGTTTGAGTACAACTCCCACAACAGAAATTGCAGTTAAAAAAGAAAATGCAGGAGGGGGAATTATAATTACAGCTAGTCACAATCCCAAAGAATGGAATGCTCTTAAATTGTTAAATAAAGACGGTGAATTCATAAACGCCGAAAATGGTAAATGGGTTTTGGATTATGCTGAGAAAGGCGATTTTGATTATTGTAAACAAAACGATTTGGGAAAGGTGATTTTTAACGATTTGTATATTGATAAACATATTCAAGATATAATCGACTCTAATCTTGTTGATGTTGAGGCAATAAAAAGTAAAAATTTTAAAGTTGTGGTGGACGTAATAAATTCAACCGGTAGTATCGCAGTTCCAAAACTTTTAAATAAACTTGGTATTTCTGATTTTACAATAATAAATAAAGAAATTACTGGTGATTTTGCTCATAACCCCGAGCCGCTTCCAGAAAATATTATTGAACTTTGCGATACGGTAAAAAAAAGCAAAGCCGATTTGGGAATTGCTGTTGATCCGGATGTCGATAGGTTGTGTTTTGTTTGCGAGGATGGAAGTGTCTTTGGAGAAGAATACACATTGGTTGCGGTTGCAGATTATGTTCTTTTAAACAAAAAGGGTAATGCCGTTTCTAATTTATCATCAACAAGAGCGCTGAGAGATATAACGGAAGCTCACGGCGGAAAGTATTATGCAAGTCCTGTGGGTGAACTGAATGTTGTTGTAAAAATGAGAGAAACCAATGCTGTTATTGGTGGTGAGGGAAATGGAGGTGTTATTTTTCCTGAACTTCATTATGGTAGAGATTCATTGATTGGTATAGCACTTTTTTTGACACATTTGGCAAAATCAAATAAAACAGTTTTAGAACTTCGAAAAACATATCCTGATTATTTTATTTCGAAAAATAAGATTAAGCTTACGGATAGTATTGATGTTTCGAAACTATTTGAAAAAATAAAAGAAAAATATAAAAGCTTTCCAATAAATAATGAAGACGGATTAAAGATTGAATTTGAAAATGGGTGGGTACATCTTCGTACTTCAAACACCGAGCCAATAATTCGTATTTTTTCAGAAGGAAAGACAGAGAAAGATGCAGAGGGTCTTTTTAAATCATTTGAGATGGAAATAATCAAAATATTGGGTTAGGTTTACCTTGTTGCTTTTTTCTGTCGTGTTATAATTAAAAAGTGTTATTATCAGTCGTTTAACTTGAAAAATATGAAAAAAAATATAGGAATTTTATTAACTATTTCTGCAATGTTTTTTCCTTTGGTTTCATCTGCTCAACAACAAACACCACAATTAGTAGATTCTGACCCAATGGGAGTATCTTGTTTTAATGTTACTCAACCTATTCGTTATGGAATGCGAGATGTCGTCGATAGAAATGATGTTGCTTTGTTGCAAGATTTTTTAATCACAAATAATTTTCTTTCAACCCCAGCACCTACAGGTTTTTTCGGAAGAGCAACATTCAATGCAGTAAAAAGTTTTCAATCAAAATATAATATAAAGCCTACGGGGTTTGTTGGGCAATACACATTAGCAAAAATTAAAGACATTGATTGTAATTCTGCTTCAAATATTGATTTAAATCCAGTATCAAATTCTACTGCAACTTCCGCTGTTGTAAATCTCCAGTCTTTACCAGCGTTTCTAAATGTTCCTAATAAAATCCCTTCGCAGTTTTATGATCCAGCTTCGCAAAGTAGTACATCAAGTACAGCTACTAGCTCTTCTAATACTAGTTCTTCGAATAACCCCGCATCGTTAAAAGCAAATCCTTATACGTTTACTACAAGCACAACGACTTCAGCTAATTTAAATGATATTTATGTTCCTGTCTCTACTTCATCTCTAGTTCTTCCCGACTTTGTAAAAGGTTATAAATATCAAAAACAGTAGGATTTGTTTTGTCGCATATAAAAAATACCTCGTATGAGGTATTTTTTATATGCATTAGTTGCTAATTTTATATTTTTAAAACATATAAATTAAAAACCCAC
Source organism: uncultured Candidatus Saccharibacteria bacterium (assembly GCA_964435545.1). Taxonomy (GTDB): domain Bacteria; phylum Patescibacteriota; class Minisyncoccia; order Phycocordibacterales; family UBA9973; genus CAITQP01. The sequence goes on from CAYSZI010000014.1 coordinate 2,312, forward strand.
CCATACAAACTAAGAGTATTCCTAATATATAACTCAATTTAAGCGAAGGTCTTTCAGATTTATCAAGCAGGTTTGGAAACAGTGCGACAATTATAAATCCTTCAATCAAGACAAAAATTGGCTGAACAGAGCTTATTGAAAGAACGAGCGCTACAGGAGCAAAAAGAATCGCCATGTTTGTCGCAAGGAGTGCAATAACATTCATGAGTTCTGCAAGCGTCGTTGTAAACAAAGTTTTTTTGCTCATCATGTAGATGGCCTGCTTTCGATATTTTGAAACAAAAATAAAAAGTACAAGTCCTACAAAAACAATTCCAAGGTATTGCCAAAAGACAGATGTCCAGAAAGGCACTTGTTCGGCTACGAGTTTAAATAGTGTGTTGTATACTCCAACAAATGCTGTTGATACAAGCATGAGAAGCAAGATATTTTTCTTGAGTGAAAGCGATTCGTTTTTTTTCCAAACAATGCAAAGTGTTCCGATCAGAATTAAAATTACTGCAAAAATTTGCATTGATGTTGGTATTTCATGTAGTAGTATATATCCAAAAACAAGCCCCATTATTGGAGAAAATTGAAATAGAGAAATTACGGTTGTTGTAGATTCACGTTCGAGTGCCCAAAAATAAAAAAGAATATAGAGTGCTTCAAAAATTCCAGATAGCACGAGAATAAAAATATTATTTGCACCAATGCTGATTGTTGAGCTTCCATAAAGAATAAATAATATAATTACAATAACTAGACTAACCAAAGACGACAGCACCATAAGCCCACCACTACCACCTTCGTCATTTTGAGAACGCGAAAGTATAAACTTATCAATATAATTTGCAATACTCCATGCAAGGGGAGCGATTAACGCAAGAATTATCCAATTCATATGATTATATATTAACACTTGCGAATATATTTAACCCCTTTGACAAATACGATTATTTGTTTTAAAGAAAGTTTTTATTTTTCCATTACCGATAATATTTTACTTGGGCTATGGTGTCCAGTTACGATTCGGATCTTTCCGCGGGGTATCTTTAGGTCGTCTGCTACAAGCTCCAATATCCTTTTATTGGCCATATTTTGCTCTGCAGGCTCCTTTACTGAGATATTGTAAGTATCACTGCTTTTCTTTAAAACAAGCTCTTTTTTGGCTCCAGCTATGACATGAACTTTGATATACATATACTTTGCATTTTATCATTAAATTTGCTAATATTTCAGGGTTCGGGTTTATATGTTCTGTCTTAATAAAATATTCCCCTGTAGCTCAGCGGTAGAGCAATCGACTGTGGCACTAGCTTTCTGGTATACTATACACATGTATACCGAAAAAAAGAAAGAAACTAGAACCTATGCCGACCGAGCTGTATATATGCGTGAAGCTGTTAAAAAGCGGAGAAAAAAAATTCGTGAAATGGCTTACGAATACGGCGGTGGTAAATGTAAAATATGTGGCTATAAAAAATGCTCAAGAGCGTTTAGTTTTCATCACAGAGATCCAAGAAAAAAAGATTTTGGAATCTCTGCAAATGGAATGACTCGTTCCTGGGAAAAAACACGCAAAGAAATAGATAAATGTATATTGCTTTGCGCAAATTGTCACATGGAAGTACATGAAGGCATAACGCAGCTTCCTAGAGAAATCTAGGTCGAAAACGAGGTGAACTCGGTGAAGCCCCACGTGGGTAATACCGAGCCAAGCTTTGATTAAAATCAAAGAAGGTGTAGAGACTATCCCTTTATGGGAGTACTCCGACATTCTGTCGGCGGAAGCGCCTCGGTTCTTAATTTTTGAGAGATCAAAAAAAGAATATGATATAGTCCACCCCTTTTAGTAATTTAAGGACGAGTGTAATCGATTGGTCGCAGGTTCGATCCCTGCCGGGGGAGCACTGTAGGGTGAAAGTTGGCAAAATGACCACTTTCCCTTTTGTTTGCAAAGGTTTTTTGCGGTTCGAGAGTTGTGTTTAGCTTTGGCATCCATTCTACGAGAAATGCGAACGATTTTGTGTATTCCGGCTTTATTTCTCCACGCAAAATCGTAATGTTCGAGAATGCGTAAGACAAAAGCAATCGGCGCTCTTCAATCGTGGCGTTTTTGTTTTGGTAGATTTCTCGCGCCCTCATTGCAATCTCGTGGATAAGAAATCCAACCTTGTAGTATTCGGTGTTGTCTGACTTCAATTTTTCTAACGACCTCAAAAGCGCGTCTTTCTCTTCTGAAAACTCGTTCAATTTTGCGTCGTAATCTTCTACGGTAATTCTTCCATCGAGCCGGTCGTTGTACATCGTCCTCATTCGTTGCTGTATTCTGGTCAGTCCATTGTTGATATTCCGAACCTGTGTGTCGTGCAGTTCAATTTCCTCTGAATGACTCTCTTTAAGGGCTTCCTTGAGAACTTCTAGAACCTTCTCATTTCGGGGCGCTATGGCGGCTATACGCGATAACAACTCCTCTTCTACAGCTTCCTGACGAATATACTTATGCTTCTCGCCAAGCTGTGCCTTACATTGCTTGCAACCTCCATACGAATGCCCCTTTTGAGACTCCCAAGTCACGGTCTTATTGCACGAACCACAAAACATCTTGCCGCGAAGTTCGGTCAAACCGTTGTTGTGGTAGGGTGAGGTTCGTTTTAATTTCGCTTGAACTTGGTCAAACAAATCCTTGGAAATGAGCGGCTCGTGTTTTCCATCATAGGTTTTTCCCATCCAAATAAACTTACCGTAGTAAAACGGATTAGAGAGCAATTCGTGCACTTTACTTTTTACTACTTGAAAACTGGCTCGACTGCGAAAACCAAGTTCGTACATTTTTTCACCGAGGGCAACGGTCGAGTAGTTGCCAGTCGCGTAGAGATTAAACATCTGCCGTATGTACGGAGCAATGTCTTCATCAATAACGTGGACTTTGTGACCCTTTTCTCCAATTGTCTTATAGCCTAGCGGTGGCGTTGTTGGTATCCATCCCTGTGAGATTTTTTCCTTCTGCCCCTTTTTTACTTCCTCTGATAGATTGTTGGTATAAAAGCGAGCCATCGCTACTTTCATATCCCAGACAAAGTTCTCGTGCGCTCGGGTATTTTTGCTCACGATGAAATTTTCTTTGACGAAGTGTATCTCCCTGTTATCTCCATCCTGTATCCAATCGCTCGCTGTTGCCGCGTCTTTCAGATTGCGAGTAAGACGGTCGATTTTCTCACACAGGATTACCCTGATTTTATTTTTTGTAACATACTCTATCATTTCGATAAACATTTTTCGTATCTGTTTACCACTCGCAGACTCGGTCACTCTGTAAACTTTTACAAGGTCAAAACCCTTTTCGTCTGCATACTGCCGTAGCAACTTCTCCTGTGCTTCGAGAGAATAGCCGGTTTCCTCCTGCTCTTTCGACGATACGCGAGCATAGATTACTGCTTTGATTTTAGGCTGATTGTTCATTGGTTTATATTTTAGCGTTAATTTGTTAATTGGTACAATTTCGACTATTCGTAATTCCTAAAAAAATGTTCGCAAATCCTGTCTAGGAAAAACGAAAGCATTATTTTTTCCGCACCTGCCGCATCCTTTATCTTCTGATGCCACTTTTCACTAATCCTGACCTGCACAGTTTTCCGTCTGCTTGTTCTGCGCGTGAAGTATTTTTCAACGCGCTTGTTGGTTTCTTGCGCGAGCTTAATATCCTTTGCAGAATATAGTTTTTTTAACTTTGTTGACATAATGTTATTAAACTTTTTTATCCCTCATATCTTATTTTTTCGACGGGTTAGTAACGGCTATTTTCAAAATATCTATCAGAAGCTCCACCTTTGCATCCCTACGGTGAGCAATTCCGATACAGTTGCTTTACTTACGTGCAGATGAGGTCGCCTGTTGAGAAGTTTGACCCAGAGCAGGCGCTATTATCTGCACACAAGCACAAGTTTTGACCGGTTTTTTTAAGAGGACTCGTCAACGACCCCTGATATTTTGATTGTTAATCAGCATAAATTTATGACTAAAAAACTACTTTCTGCTGTCAATTTTGACGAGCAAATCGAGGAAATTAACGAGACCGAGAAGTACATTGCGAGCATCAGAAATACCGAGTACAATGTTGTACTCGCTTTCGATGACCGCTCTGAATTTTTCGACTGTCGCGTCTTTAATCATAGATAACCTTTCGGCTATTTTGATTTTATAAGAAGCGCTGTGTTGTCGACAGGACACAAAACGACGGTCGTTTAATGTCCCTATTTATCTGTTATTCCTTCTAATTTCTTTTGTCTCCTAATCACCTTACCGATATAATTATCGCCAAGTAATTTTCCGCCAAATTTTTCTTTCTGTAGTTGGTCAATCTTTGAATATGTCAAACGCTTCAAATACCATAAATCAAAAATAAACTTGTCACGTTTTGCATTAGGTCGCTCCTTCAGTTTACTCATCTTGACTCCGGGTTTCCTAAATTTTTTAAGAACAGGAGCAATCATTGTAGAAAAGTTTTTTTCTACAAAATCCAAAATATCTTCTTTTGAAGCATACGCGCTTATACAAAGTACAGCGGGAAATTCTTTTTTGTATGAGTAATTATCGCCCATCCAAGGAGGATTGTTTTTGCTCTGATTGATTATGTCTTCTTGTGAAGTCAAATCACACATATCCGCAGGAGGTTCACTAAAATGGGTTTCCATTTCTGGGTAACAAATCACGTTATTGACAACACCTCGCCACCAAATAACAGGAAGTCCAAAATCTTCACAAACGGCATCAATCATATCCCAGTATGGAGACTCTTCATTCAAATCAAAAAACTCCCCGTGTATCGCATAGTGTTTATCAGACAATGCCTTTATTGGCTTGATAGATTGCTTAAATTTTTGAGTATCTTTTATCTGCTCAAAATACCGAGCTAATTTTTTCTTGCCTTGTGTTTTTGATGCTCTCTCGAATGCGTCGATGTTATTTTTGCGTACCATAACTGTCGACAATCTACTACAAAAAAACGTTTATCGCTAGAAGCGAAACGGAAATTAATTAGCGTTATTTTAATTCAATAATTTTATCCTAAATCTAATGTCTGACCTTCACCGTGTAGTACGTGAGCCAATTCGTGCTGATTTCTTTCTGTGCTTCAGCAATGGTCATCGAGCCACTGCATACCTGCTTGTGCAGAGAGTTTTCAAAAACATCTTTGACCCGTGCGTTATTCTTGATGGAATACGACTCTGGGAATAGGTTTGAAATGTCGTTACTGCCACCGAGTTCAAGCGAAATGATATGGTCTACCTCGTAGTTTGAGTGCTGTGAGTACGGGATGTCGTACTCGGCAAACACTTTCTTTTTCGTCGCGGTCGAAACGTCACGCACGGTTTTGGTATAGCCGACGGTGCAGATTTTCTGTACATCGGTCGTCATCACTGCGCCCGGCGAGCAGGCAGTATCCGGCAGTGCGCCTGTGATGCAATGCTTCGTCTTTGTCTGCACGCCGTATGTCGCCGCAAGCGATGGCGATGCGCTGAACAGAAGTGCAATTACTACCAATAATGAAATAATTTTTGTTTTCATATAGTTATGTTTCCTTCACTTTTTACGCACGGAACTCTTCTTAAAGAGAATTACTGTAACCATTGGCTTACACCTCCGTGGTGCGAGCACGTTCCTGAATGGTGCATACTAAAACTATAAGTTCCATCGCCACAGACAGCAGAAGCTCCGGCAGGAATACCGTTGCTTGAATATGACGGCGAGTGTACCGAGCTTCCGTTCACATTTGAGTAACCGTTATTATTTGAAAGATAAGTTACCCAATCAGGATGGTTTGCAATAATTGCATTTGCCCGAGCTTCTTCTTGGTATCCGAAAGTGCCGTTGGCAGGAGAAATATTTTCCTGATTTTCAAAAGCCGTGACAGCGTTGATAGTAGCTTGGTCGTAATAACCATTGTTTGCCCCGGAATACAAACCTTCATCTGCCAAGAATTGCTGTACGCTTGATACAGAAGTGCCAGATGAACCGTATGAAAGATATGTGTGGAATACTGCCGATGGGGATGGAGGTAGCGCTTGAGAGTTTGTTTGCGAAAGATTTGTTCCTTGAACTTGAGTAGTCGGTACTGGATTTGTTGGAGAGCCATAAACGCTAATAGCAACACACAGGACTATAAAACACAAAAATCCGACAATCCATTTATTCTCGTACCACTTTGTTTTCTTTTTTTCTGGGGTTTCCATATTTTTTTTATTTATTTATTAAACAAGCACCGTTATATAATGTTTCGCCAAAAGTTTCAGGGGCAATAGTCTGCGAGCCCTGTTCGCCAAAAGTACCGAGTACGTTTCCATACGAGTCGTAGCTCGTTGAGGAGAGCGACTTCAGTTTTCTGTTGGAACAATCAATTTGGAAATTCTGCTGATAGTATCCCTGCGTCGAGGTGTCCATCATTTTCACCCACAGTGACACGAGGTCGCCTTGAGAAAAATCCATAGTTTGAGTGTCTATCGAATATTCCATTGTCGATGAAGTAGAGAGCACCTTCCAACGGTCAACCGTTGAACCTTCATAGTTCGCACGCGCATAGTCTTCGGCGGCATTTTTGAACTTTCCCGCTTGGATATACGCATCACCGCGCTTGGCATATACATCACCAAGTACGAAATCCTTATTGGGCTTTTTAGGTTCATCTTTGTTTATCGAACCGTGATTATAGTTGTCTACGAAATCAGCAGAGCTCATATTTGGATAGTATTTCTGTCTGAGTCCCTCGAGCAAATCTGCATCAGAGATATCGGCAAACTCGGAGTACATCGTCCTAATTTGCGGAAGGCTCATTATAAATACCTGTTGAGAAATTTTTTGTCCAATAGCGTGGCTATAAGCGTCAATTGCTTCGTTGTAATCAGGTTCTTTCATATACGCGTCTCCCTTATTTTCGTATGTGAGGTCAACAGACAGAGACCCTGCTTTCTTGAGTCTAATCGCGTCTGAAAAATCTGATACAGCCCCAAAATAATCGTTCATACTCGTCTTTGACAAACCTCTATCGTTGTAAGCCCCTGCGTTATTTGGGTCGAGCTTTATTTCCGCGTCATAGTTCGGAATAGCATTTGAGTATTGCTTCAACTCAAAGTACGATTCAGCAATTTTTCCGTACGCCTCCTTGAAGCTCGGGTCGATTTTAAGCGCCTGATTGAAGTTGGCGAGTGCCTTCGTGTTCATCGAGTCTCTTGCGTTGTCATAAGCAGCAGTACCTCCGTCCAACTTAAAAGAGTAAATAAATAATGCGACTTTTTGATAGGTGCCTCCGAGATAATAGTACGGAAGTGCGGAATTGGGCTTAATACTAATCGCTGTATTAAAGTCGTCAATCGCGGACTTGTAATATTGGTTGTCGTAAAAAGAAAATGAATTATAAAAGAGACCTCGAAACAATGGTGCGCGGTAATCGTTCGGGTATTTTGAAACAAGTAAATCAAAATCGGATTTAAGGAGCGCTGTTGGGTACTCGGGTTTGTCTGGCGAAACTCCACCCGTGTTGAACGCACTCGCAAAGCCGTCTATGTCCGCCTTGTTCGCGTTTTCGATATCGTCGAGTGCCTGCGTGTAGTTACCACCAAGCATATCCACTTTCGCGCGAAGCGCATACATAGAAGCAGTAGAGTCGAGACTGCTCTTATATTTTGGCGAAGGATAGTTCTTTATTCCCGCGTCGATGTCGCCGAGCATACCGGCGTAGTCCGTATCGCCGTCAGTGACCTTCAGCGAGACGCGTAGTAAATATGCGTCTGGGTACGTTGGATACTGTCGGATGAACCCGCCGAGTTTGTCGATTGCCTGTTTATTTTTTGTCGTGTCCTTGTTATCACCCGACAATTTTATTATTGCCAGTAGCGACTCGCCGAGCTTCTTGTCGTCGCGCGAAACGGCATCGGCGGTGCTGTCATTTTCTGGGCTGAATTCAGCCAAACCCTTTGACTCAATAAGAGTCTCCTGACGGGTTCGCGCCGAACTTGATTTTGAAGAGGAGTTATAGATAACAAAAACCAAAACAGCTACAGCTAAAATACCAAGCCCCACTTTTGCATTTTTTGAACCCAGTATTTTTTTTATGTCCTTGTTCATTTTATTATTTTTTTAGATATATTTTAAGATTAACGTATTTATTGAATAAAGTAAATTAGACAATTATTTTTTGTTTTAAGCAAAATATGGCGTAATAATAAATGATTGCGTGACGAGCCACGAGTCTAATTTTTAAGTCATTTATTTTTTTAGTTGTAACTGGTAATCAAATCACTGCCCGGCTTGGTGTACACGCACTCCGGCTTCATATCGTACCAACAGTATTGATATTGAGTGCCATTGCCGTAGTTAGACGGGTTGTCTTCATTGGGGTCGCCGCGAAGCGCGAAGAGTATAAACTCATTCATCCCAATCCAAACATCGCCTCGTGCGGCGCGGTCGCAGTCGTCGCGCGTGGCGTGCGTATCGGCGCGAGCGTTCATCTTGCCCCACGCCGTGAGCGTTTTGCAGAGCTTTCCGCCCGGCGTTTTTTCATACGCCAATTCGTCAGCTTTGGCTTTCGCTTCAGTCGCCGCGATGTCGGCTTTTTCCTGTGCCGTAAAAATCCGCGTGACCGTGAGCGTTTCGCGCACGCTACGACCAGCGTTCGTGGCGATGATACTCACGGGGTTTTTCTCGGCAGAAAGTGGCAAATTGTAGCTAAAATGCCGCCCGTCCCTCGAAACCGTAGCTCCGTTTATCGTAACGACCGCCCCTGTTGGCGACACGTTGCCCGACACGGCGACATCTTTAGCTTGTACGGACATTCCGTCGATTGGCAGAATGTCTGCCAACGTGGGCGAACGTCGCTCCGAGGCGGTAAGCCCAACAAGCCCGATGACGACGAGGATGGAAAAGCCGAGCGCAATTTTCTTACCTTTCGTTTCCATACTAGATGCAGGTCGTTGCCTTGCCGAGTGGGTAATTTACGACCTGTGATACGCCGGTAGAGTCATCGCAAGAATACGAGTTGTTGTTGCTTTTGAGTGGCACTGCGACCGCCCACGCCGAGCCGTCCTTCGCTTCGTTGCACGTGTAGTTACCACTGCCTGCATCCTGTGCGCCGGTCAGCAATCTCTGAAAATCTGGGTCGGAACATACGCCCTTGTACGTCGTGTCATTGCCGGTCGAAGAGTAATACAGCTCGCCTTGTGCGCGAGTGGATGAAAGCAATGCTTCAACTTTTGCGTCGAGCGATTTAGTACGCGCTTCATCCAAGCTGTCGGAAACGGCAGTGCCGAGCGTGTCGGTGATTACGCTTTTGATTTGATACGTTTTGTATTCCATACCAATCAAAAAACCGATGAGTAAAAGCACGATTGAAAAAACAATTTTTCCCGTTTGCGTTGCAAAGAACTTGTCGCTGTCGCTTTGGTTCATACATTTTACTTTTTGTTGCTACTGGTAAATCCGAGGAACGGGCAACAAAAAGCCCATCACACGGGTGAGGGCTATTAGACCCTCCATACCAGTTTCCCGATACGGCTAGTGAAGCAACCCCATATGATGGGTTCTTTATGCTTCACTAGACTTTTTCGCCATACCGCCGATTGCTCGACGGGTTAGGTTACTGCGCACGTATTCGGTTGTATTTGAAGTATAGCAAAAAACACCTAAATTAAAAGGTGATTTTACTTCAGAAAATTTATCCTTGTTTTATAGATAAATTAGGCACAGGGAGAACAAAGTTTCGTTGTTCATAACTTTCAATCATTCTTGGAACACAGTAAAAAAGTGTAGCGATAACAAAAAGAATTACTACCAGTTTAAACAACGGCTTTTTATAAAAAAGATTATCATCTTTAATTACTGATTGAAGCGTTATAACAAAAAGCATCATCAGAGAAACCAAAAGAATTGATAGGGCGATAAAATCGCCCATCGTCACAACTTTTTCAAATAACTTAAACTCAACGGAAACGAAAGTTATGAAAGAGGCAAAAATACCCAGAACTGTTATAAGTTCTTTTTTGTAGTCATCAATTTTTTTGTGCAGTTCTTCTATCTTTGGTTTAATTAAATTTTCGATAGCAACTGGGTCAATAGGTGTTTGTGGCAGTCCAGTATTTGACTCATATCCGGAAGCGGTAATTACATTTTGATTTTGATTAGGAACTGGATTTGGAATTGGAATTGGAATTGGAGTTGGAGTTGGAGTTGCAACAGGAGCCGATGCCGGAGTTACGGTTGGTTCAGTAGGAGCAGGAGTTGTTTGTTCGGGTGGCATAAGTTTATATGTTTACACTCGGGACGAGTGCTTTGAGTGCAAAGTAATAAACTCGACCAGTAGCATTACCAACAACCATAACCATTGGTACTGACTTTCCACCAATAACAAATCCTGCCGGATTGTCTTGTAATGTTTGCATCACGAAACCATCAACAAGAGTAAATCCTTGGTTTTCCCCCATAAACGCCGCTCCGTTCAAAAACTTTTGATTGAGTGCCGCTGTTATCTGACCTTTTAGTGTTGCAAAATCCATATTTTGAATTGTAGCAGGTACAGCGCTAAACGACAAAAACTCCGCAGAGGGTGGAGTTTTTGTGCTATTTACTACTTACCTTTCTTAACGTGGTAACGTTCTGTTTCCGTAGTTTTAGGATGCTTATCAGCATACTTCTCCGTAACAAAACGTCCGTCAACCGCGGAGCGATTGACCTTGATTGTTTGTTTGTTAGACAAGGGATTGAGGGCGGCATCCCACAAAAAACTTTCCACAGTGATTTATTGATTTTACGTAGCCATTGAAATACAATTAGTTTACATTTTATCCAAAGGTCGGAAATCAATACCTCTGCATCGCAGTGGTATTTTTTTTGGTTTCAGCTGTCCTCGGTTAGGACAGAACTAATCCCTCACGGGTCTGGCGTCGTTCTGCCACCCGAAACCAGATTTGTGTTTGAGTTTCCTCAATCACGTCTATATTTTATTACCTTCGCACCGTTGACACAAGTGAAATAACTACTTGTGGTGAGGTTAGAAAACGAAAGTGGTAGGATGTCGAACACGGGGGAAAATGGATTTTACTTTGCAATGTCTTTCGCATAAAAGGGATAAAAAATATAATGCAAACGAGTTATGCACAACCTGTTTTTACACTTTACTTTCAATCATTCCGCGATACCGTTGCCCTCGATACGCAAGTCCCAAACACTCCCGACACCCGAGTACATTCTGCGCCGGATGCCGAAGCAGTACGCCTACGCGCCGCTTGCACTGCGGACACATAAACCAAAAGCGTAGTCCGCCACGCCCTGTCTTCGAGGTCATAATCAAAACATTCTCATTGAGTATTTCAAACTGCGCTCGTAGATACGCTTCTTTGAGTTGCTTCCGGTAGTCGCGCAGTAAATCCGACACTGCCACTTTCTGGCAATCTTCAACAAGTAATTTTTCTCCTAAATTATTGCCTATCATTGATTTGCTGATTGTGAGCGATAAAAGCGGTCTTGGCTTTGATGTTGAAAGACATCTGCGGTGTTTTGAGTTGGCGTAAAGTAAAAATCGCGCTCGTCATCTGGCGTTGTGCGCGGTCGAGTTCCTTGCTGATTATCCGGTAGAAATCGTTGATGTCGTCGTTTACAGACACCTTGCCGAGGGAGTATGCGCTCAACGTTTTTGAAAGGCACAGCACGCGGACGTGCGCGAGGGCGATAGTTTGCGCGAGTGATATTTCGATTGCGGTCGTACAGCCGTATTCTTGTACGGTGCGTCGTATCATTTCAGTTATAAAAAGTCGGTAATCGTCGCCAACACTCTCGGCGACCGGCACGTGTGTCTCAAGTCCTAGTACGGAAAGTGCATCTTCATACATTTTCAAATCCTTGTCTGTTGCCTCGCCATCATTGCGATTTTTAACCCTTTCAGTCATATGGTTGTTAAAGCTAACAAAAAAATGGTCGGGGGAGTAGGCGTTATTTTCACGGCGTATAAAATCCCGAGAGTATTTGATTTTCTCGGCATCGGTCACATCGACGGGGGCGGTTTTTGTTGAAAGCGTCTTTTTCATATAAAAATAGAACTACTGCGCGAGTGCAAGCAGTTTTTGAGTAGCGTCGAGGTGAAAGCCTAAATCGCTATATAATCCAGCCCAATCAAAAGTTCGAAATGCGTCCCTCCACGCGAGCCCAATAGGTTGAGTAGTCAAAGACAATAGCTCTTTGAACGGAGAACGCATTGTAATACAAGGCGTTTTTTCGTTTACGGTGTAGTTCGAAAGTATGTAATTTAGAATTGCTCTTTTTTCAGGGACTTCGGAACTTTCAAATAATTCAAGAGCATCCTTTGCGAGATTAAACACTGTAGAAGCAGTAATATAATAGCTTTCATCTGCTTTTGTATGTTCATCAAGTTGAATGTTTATGTCGTACTGTTTATCCTTCAATTCTTTTAACTTTTTGTCATAGTCAGTCTTAGTAATACTACTATCGATCAGAAGATCCATTAAACGATCAATTCTTGTTTGAGTAGAATTGGCCCGGACCCCAAATTTAGTACACCATTCTTGTATATTACCAACCTAAATA